>JBQCFD010000092.1:0-8218 GCA_051959625.1 Rhizomicrobium sp. | reverse complement strand
GAGTTTCGGCCGCCACTCGATGATGGACCTCAAGGTTCGCGCCGAAGGCGATCTGCACATCGATTATCACCACACCACCGAAGACACGGGCATCGTGATCGGCCAGGCGGTGAAGAAGGCGCTGGGCGATTTCTCCGGAATCACGCGCTTCGGCAACGCCCTCATCCCGATGGACGAGACGCTGACGCGCGTAGCGATCGACGTGTCGAACCGGCCTTATCTCATCTGGAAAGTGAAACTGCCCACCGCCAAGCTCGGCGAGATGGACACTGAGCTGTTCAAGGAATGGTTCCAGGCTTTCGCGCAGAATGCCGGTGTGACCCTGCACGTCGAAAATCTCTATGGCGAGAACAGCCACCACATCGTGGAAAGCTGCTTCAAGGGTCTGGCGCGCGCCTTGCGCGAAGCGGTGACGCCGGACGAGCGGCTGGAAGGCGGCGTCGCGTCGACCAAGGGCAGCCTCACTGATGAGTAGTGGTAATTTTCACTAGCGCCGTGCTGCACTGGACGCTCGCGAATAACCGCGCATGATATGGCCCGGGTGGCATTCGCAGGGGTTCGATCATGCGAGTTGGTATTTTCGCGGGCGTTGTGGCGCTTGCGTTATGCGCGCCGGCCTTCGCCGCCCAGACATTCGATGCCAAACCCTGGCTCGACGACCTGGCGCAGACGCGTGAGGCCTTCGCCACCAAATATGCCAATCTCGAATGGGCGGTGTTCGATCGCGAAGCCGATCTGCCGGCGCTGTTTGCCGATACGAAAAAGCGGCTCGAAGCCGCGCAGAGCGACACCGATGTGCGCGCTGCATTCGATCGCCTTGCGCGCCGCCTGGGCGACGGCCATGTCGGCTTTCTGTGGCCGTCGCATGCGAGTGCGCCGGGCGAGAGCGCAAGCGCGCCGTGCTCCGACTACGATCCCGCCATCGTCAGCACGCCGATGGTGGCGCGTGTGAAAGGCTATCAGCCGATCGCCTCGGCAGCTGAAAAGCTCTTTCCCATCGGTACGATCATGGTGGGCAAGCATCGCGTCGGCGTGATCCGCATCGCCCTGTTCGAACCGGAAGGCTTTCCCGAGATCTGCAAAGCGGCACTCGCCAGGCTTTCATTGCCAGCCGACAAGCCTTGCGATGACGCCTGCCAGCAGAAGCTCGACGACGCCGCAAACAACATCTACTCGGACGCCTTCATCGAACAGCTCGAAACGCTGAAGAAGGCCGGCCCCGACATGCTGCTGGTCGACATCACGCGCAACGGCGGCGGCAGCGAATGGGCCGAAGCCGTGGCGCGGATGCTGACGTCCAAGCGTCTGGTCTCCGAGCGCATGGACTTCGTGCGCGGCGAGCATTGGGTGAAGCATTTCGGCGAACTCGAACACGACATGCGCGACGCCGCGAAGAAGGCATCGCCCCATGATCGCGTGCGGCTGCTGAAATGGGCCGATGAAGCGGCGGCGAAGAAGAAGATCGCCGCCACGCCGTGCGATTCCGCACCGCTGTGGCGCGGAGAACATCCGGCGTGTTCGTGGCTTGGCAAAGGCTTCTCCATGACCGGCATTCTCGCGGCGTCCGATGCGCAATCCTTGCACGGCAAGCCCTGGGCGGCGGATGTGTTCACGCCGATGGAGTTCCACTATCGCGACGGGATCTGGAATGGTCCGCTGATCGTCGCTGTGGACAGCGGGACCGGATCGGCGTCGGAAGAATTCGCTGCCGAACTTCAAGACAATCACGCAGCCCTAATCGTGGGTGAAGCCACTGTGGGCGCCGGCTGCGGCCACACCGATGGCGGCACGCCGACCACGCTCAAGAACAGTCGCGCGGTGTTGGAACTGCCGGACTGCGCCCGCATCCGCGCAGACGGCAGCAACGAAGTGCGCGGGGTTAGGCCCGATGTGCTGGTCGGCTGGCGCCGGATGGATGGCCCCAGCCGCCGGGCGCAGGACTTCGCGGCCGCCCTTTCGGCGATCGTGGGCAGGGCAGAAATCCGCTGATTCAAGCTCGCTGACTCTCCGTCACAATCCTGACGCAGGCGTCATTTTTCTTGATTTTCTGCGATAATTCCCCATAATTGGGATGGAGCTACCCGAACCGCGGCCCGCCGGAGGATTCCATGGTCCAGATCACCAAAGACAATGCCTATGACGCGGCGGCTCCGGACGATTTCCCGGCGATGCTGGACACCGAGCGCTATGGTCGGCGCTCGACCGCCTTCGACAAGATCATCAGCGCGACCCACGATCATTTCTGGGATCCGCTCGACGCCAAATACATCGACTTCGGCGCGCCCTTCGACATGACGAAGGAGACGATCCTGCCCGAAGAATTCTTCGCCGTCTTCCACACGCGCATCGGCGAGAGCATGACGCGCGAGCAGAAGATCGCTTTCGCCAACGAGTCCGCGCGCTGGCAGATCTCAGCGCTGCTGCATGGCGAGCAGGGCGCGCTCGCGCTTTCCGCCTCGCTTTGCCACATCCTCAAGGATCCCGGCGCACAGGAATACGCCGCCAACCAGACGCGCGAGGAAGCCCGCCACGTCACCGCCTTCGCTGCTTACGTCAAGCAGCGCTGGGGCACGCCGCTGCCCTGCGGCGAGACGCTGAAGAATCTCCTGACCGAGATGGTCAACGCGCCGGAGGTCTACAAGAAGATCGTCGGCATGCAGATGCTGGTCGAGGGCCTCGCGATGGGCGCCTTCGCCACGCTCTACCAGAAGAGCAACGATCCGTTGCTGCGCAAGCTCTGCCAACTCGTCATGACGGACGAGGCCTTCCATCACAAGTTCGGAAAGATCTGGGCGGACCGTACGATCCCCAAGCTGTCCGCGGAAGAGCACAACATCGTGGAAGACTGGGCGGCGCAGTGCTTCCAGACCCTTCTGTTCAACCTCGTCAACGCCGAGCAGATGAAGGTCGTCTACGAGAAGGCCGGCATCGACTGGCAGGACGCGCGCGCCGCGATCATGGAAGCCTTCACCGACGACGACCGCCGCGAAGCGATGAAGCAATCCGCCAACATCTTCCGCGTGCTGGTGAAGACGCTGCTGAAGGCGGGCATCATCACCGACCGCACCAAGAGCTTCTACGGCATGTATATCGACATGGACGAGCTCAAGAACGAAGGCGACCGCATGGTCGGCGACGATATCGCCGAGGAAGGCATCAAATACCTCCAGACCATCAACTTCGCCGACGCCACCAAGGGCAAGTCGCTTCTGGCGGCGGAATAAGCCGTCTCACAAATCCGTCACGGAACCCCCGCCATGCAAATGGCGGGGTTTTCGTTTGCGCCGCGCGGGTCTAACAAACGCATGCCATGACGCAGAACATCTACGACAACGAACAATTCTTCGCCGGTTACAGCCGGCTTCCGCGCTCCGAGCGCGGACTCGACGGGGCGCCGGAATGGGCGTCCATCCGCGCCATGCTGCCGGAGATCGCGGGCCTGCGCGTGCTCGATCTGGGCTGCGGGTTCGGCTGGTTCTGCCGCTGGGCGCTCGATCGTTGTGCACTCACCGTCACGGGCATCGATGTCTCGAAGAACATGCTGGCGCGGGCACGGGAGGAAAGCGATCCGGCCATCCAATATATCGACGCCGATCTGGAGCACCTCACCATCGCGCGTGGCTCGGCCGATCTGGTCTATTCCTCGCTGGCGTTTCACTATCTGAAGAACCTGGATGCGCTGATGGCGGAGATCGCGGGCGCGCTTGCGCCGGGCGGGCGGCTGGTATTCTCGGTCGAACACCCGATGGTGACGGCGCCGCTTTATCCCGGATGGCAGAAGGACAAGGACGGCACGCGCATCTGGCCCGTGAACCATTATCTGGAGGATGGCACGCGCGAAGTCGATTGGCTCGGCAAAGAGGTCATCAAGCAGCACCGCAGCATGACGACCTATCTGAACATGCTGGTGCGCCATGGATTGACGCTGACGCATATCGAGGAATGGGGCCCGACGGACGCGCAGGCCGCCGCACAGCCTTCATTGCTCGACGAGCGCCAGCGTCCCAACTTTCTTCTCGTATCCGCCGTTCGCCGCTAGAGCGCCATCTTGGTCAAATCCCAATGCGCCATCGCGCGTTTCATGCGCGGATCCAATTTCCTTTTGGGGCCAAACCCGGAAAAAATGGGTTGCCCGGACAAGCCGGGCAATGACAATGAATATGAGTTAGATCGAAAAATCTCCGGACCAATTTCATGAACCGCCGCACCGTCACATCCGATTCCGATATCCGCAAAGGACTGGAAGCCGCCGAAGCCCGCGGCAATGCGATGTTCGACGCCATCGAGCGCGCCGGAATCATCCGCGCCGGCAAGGCCGAGAAAGATATCGACAACGAGATCTACGTCCTCGCCAAGAAGGATTTCGGCGTCGATGTGCATTGGCACAAGCGGCTGGTGCGCACCGGCGTCAACACTGTCTGTGTTTACGCGGAAGATCCGGAACCGCGCATGGTCGGGCCGGAGGATACGCTGTTTCTCGATCTGGGGCCGGTGTTCGCCAGCGCCAATGCAAAGTGGGAAGCCGATCTTGGCCGTTCCTATGCGCTGGGTGGCGATCCGGAAAAGAAACGCCTCGTCGCCGATCTGCCGCGGCTGTTCGATGTGGTGAAGGCGCATTACGACGCGACGCCCGATATCACCGGCGAAGAGCTTTATGCCTATGCGCAGAAGGCGGCGGCGGACGCCGGATGGATTTTCGGCGGCACGATCGCGGGACATATCGTCGGCGAGTTTCCGCACGCGCAGCTCATTCCCGGCCGCGAGGAGCATCGCATCACCGCTGGAAATACCAAGCGCATGCGCGATCCCGACGCGCAAGGCCATGAGCGCCACTGGATTCTGGAAATCCATCTCGTGGACAAGACGAAAAGCTGGGGCGGCTTCTACGAACGTCTGCTCTAGGGCAGGCTCACCCGCACCACGCGCCAGGGCTTCAGCGGCCTGGATGGCGTCGGATCGTCGCCGAAGGAGTTCCACTGGCTTGTGCCGACGACGAGCACATCGTTGCCGTCGGGCGTGAGAAGCGAAACATCGGACATATCGGCCGTTGCGGGCGCAACCACGGTGAAAGACTCCATCCGCATCCAGTCGCGCGACAGGCGGAAGGTCACCACGCGGTTGGGGCGGATACCGTTCTGCGTGGCGGCGAAGCTGCCGTTGGGCATCTGCACCAGCCCGTCTATGCCGAGGGTGGTGACGCCGGGCGGCACCCTGACATTGGCAAGCTCGCCTGTCGCGATATCCATGACCTGAAGCCCGGCCGTGTAATCGGCGACGAGCAGCTTGCGTCCGTCCGCGCTCACCGCCATGCCCTGCGGCGAGGAAAAGCGCGCACGGCCACCGACGAGATCCAACCCGTCACCGCCCGGCTTCAACCGGAAGATGGAACCTTCGATGGCATCGCTCACATAAGCCGTGCCATCGGGAGCGAAGGTCATGTCACTGAAGGAGCGCTTGGGCGCATATACGGGCGCGTTGAAGCGGTAGCGCAAGGCGCCGCTGGTGATGTCGAACGCCAGCAGCGCAGCGGTGCCCATGTCGCCGTCGCCACCGTCGCTTTGCGGCAAGGTGGATGCCGCCACCCACAGAAGATCGTGCGCGGCGTTGATGCGGACGCCGAGCGGCGACATGCCGTCCGGTACCGCGGCGAAATCATGTGCCGCGCCATCGCGGATGGCGACGACCTTGCGCTGCGCCACGCTTGCGACGAAGACCCGCCCGGTATGCAGATCGTTCGCGACGCCTTCCGCGATGAAGGGTTCGGCTGAGCCTTCATAGACGCGCCGGCAGGCGCAGATGGGAGCGGTGGCCGTCTCGAGCTTGCGGCGAATGTTTTGAAATTCCGGGTTGCCGCGCAGGATTTCGAAATCCGGCGCGGCTGCAAGATCGACATAGAAGCCGAACGCGGCGAAGCGCTGCAGCGCGGCCAGGGCCTTCGCCTTGTCGCCGCGCCGCGCGGCAGCGGCCGCGATCTTGTAGAAGCCGCCGGCCTGTTGCGGGTTGTAAAGGACAGCGGTCTCGAAGGCCTGCCCGGCGGCCGCGAAATTGCCCGCATGCATCGCGGCCGTGCCGTCGTTCTCGTAGTTCTGGAACTCGGAAACGTCGTAGACGGGATCGGCCAGCGCGGCGGTGGCGCAAAGCCACGCACAGGCGAAAATCAAAAACCGCATGGCTCCCCGGAGACCTTGACGCGAAGGCGCCAAGAATAGCGATCCGCCGCGCGAAACGAAGCGTGTTGAAATTATGTTCTCATAATGTTCCAATGGCGCATGCACACCGCCCAAGACGTCGCCCGCGGAGTTTCCCGCCTGCTGATGCAGGAAGGCTACTCGCCCATCCTCGAATTCACGCTCGCCAATGGGCGCAGGCTGGATGTCGCCGCGCTCGGCAATGACGGCGCAGTGCTGGGCGTGGAGATCAAGGTCGCGCTCGCCGATCTGAAGGGCGACAGGAAGTGGCCGGAGTATCTGGAGTTCTGTGAGAGCTTCTATTTCGCCATCCCGCCCGATTTTCCCGACGAGCATGTGCCGCCGGGAACCGGGTTGATCGTCGCGGATCGCTATGGCGGCGCGATCGTGCGGCCATCGCCGGCGTGGAAAATTCATGCAAGCCGCCGCAAGGCGGTGACTCTACGTTTCGCAAAAGTGGCCGCCGAGCGGCTCGCGATGACATTGGAACTGGCCGCCGATCCGGCGCGCGTGTTGGGAGACATCGAGTAATGCCCGCAGCAAAGAAGAAGAGCGCCGCCAAAGGCGTCACGCCCACGCAGATGAAGAAGATCGCGCTGTCATTTCCTGAAGCGCTCGAGAAGAGTTCTTACGGCAACCCGGCCTTCTTCATCGCCAAGAAGTTCTTCACCCGCTGGCGCAAAGACGACAACGCGCTGGTGTTCGTCGTGGCGGACATGCACACGCGCGACATGATGCTGGAGCTGGACCCGAAGACCTACTTCGTCACCGATCACTACAAAGACTATCCGGCAGTGCTCGTGCGCATGGAGCGCATCACACCGGACGAACTGAAGCGAATGCTGGAACGCCGCTGGCGCCAGATCGCACCGAAGAAGCTGGTGAAAGAGATCGATGAGAAAGCACAACTGTCACGCCCGGCCGAGCGTAGCAACAAGAGGAAGGGGACCGAGGTGGCTAAGCGAAAAAATTCTTGAAAATAGAAACGTGATATTTCTTGGGCATTGTCGGGTTGCGCTGGCTGCGGCTCCTCCCTCGCGCGCGTTGCGCGCTCGCCCGGCATGACAACGAGAGAATTTCAAACGCCAGCGTCAGGCCTTGCTCCACTTCCCGGTCTTGATGTCGAACTTCACGGTCCCCGCAGTGCGCATGCGCATCAGCAGATCCTGCAGGGCATCCGTGCTCTTGTTGCTGGGGTCGAGCCGCTGCTGCAGCCCATAGACGGCACGGGGCTTGTCGAGTGCAGCCAGCACATCTTCTTCTTTGATCATGAGACGGTTTTTACATGCCGCAGGCCGTTTTGTGTATGGGTTGACATTAACGCCCATAAAGACGATATCCAGCCCAACATTCCCGCCAGCGCACACCGCGCGCTGCCTAAAGCGCCTGTCGGCGGGAACTTCGTGAAACTCTCCGTTCGATTCCAGATGTGCGTGGAAGACGGCCAACAGCCGCCCGCGCGCGCCCGTTTGTCCGGGCCGTTCTGGCATTAAGGATTATTTGTGACTGACGTAACTTTTGAATCGCTCGGCGTGAGCGAACCGCTTTTGCGCGCGCTCAAGACCGAGAACTACACCCATCCCACGCCTATCCAGGGCCAGGCGATACCCGCGATCCTTTCGGGCCGCGATGTGCTGGGGCTTGCACAGACCGGGACCGGCAAGACCGCCGCATTCGGTTTGCCCCTGCTGCAGCGACTTTCGCAGGACCGCAGCGTTGCAGGCCCGTTTGCCACGCGCGCGCTCATCCTGGCGCCGACGCGCGAGCTTGCGGTGCAGATCGCCGATTCGCTGAAGACCTATGGCCGCCATCTGCATCTGCGCTCTGCCGTGATCCTCGGCGGCGTGAGCCAGCACAAGCGTCGTCGCCTTGTCGAGGCGCACATATTTCTGGCGCACCAGATCGAGCAGCCGGCCCGGCGTGGCGACGATGATGTCGACGCCGTTGCGCATGGCTTCCACCTGCTTGTTCTGGCTCACGCCGCCGAGGATGACGGTCGAACGCAGATGCAGGTGGCGGCCATAGGTCTT
>JBQCFD010000091.1:0-5534 GCA_051959625.1 Rhizomicrobium sp. | reverse complement strand
ACAGTTCCCGCGATCAACATCGAACATCTGCGCAAGGCGTACCGCACCGGCACCGTCGCGGTGGAAGACCTGTCCATGCAGATCCAGCCCGGGGATTTCTTCGGCTTTCTGGGTCCGAACGGCGCGGGCAAATCGACGACCATCCACTGCATCACCGGCATCGCCACGGTGACGAGCGGCAAGATCGAAATTTTCGGCGTGGATGCGGTGAAGAACTACCGCGAGGCGCGCCGGTTGATCGGCCTCAGCCCGCAGGAGTTCAATGTCGACACCTTCGCCACGGTCACGCAAATCGTGGACTGGATGGGCGGCTATTTCGGCATGAACGCAGCCCAACGCAAATCGCGCGTCGACATGTTGATCCAGCGCTTCGATCTCACGCAACATGCAAAGAAGCAATTCCGCGAATTGTCGGGCGGCCTCAAGCGCCGCGTGATCCTGGCGCGCGCGCTCGTGCACGACCCCAAGCTGCTCATTCTCGACGAGCCGACGGCCGGTGTTGACGTGGAACTGCGCCTGGATCTGTGGCGCTACCTGCAGGAGTTGAACGCCGAGGGAAAAACGATCCTTCTCACCTCGCACTATCTCGAGGAGATCGAGCGGTTGTGCCGCACCATCGCAGTGATCGCGAAAGGCAGGATTGTGCGGCAGGGACCGAAAGAGGAATTCTTTACCGTGCCCGGCGGATTGGAGAAGGCCTATCTCGAAGCCACGGGCCACAAGGCCGACCACGTTGCGGCAGGTGCGGCATGAGCGATGTGACGATCCCCGCGCGCCGCATGGGCATCAACTGGATCGGCCTTGGCACGATCATCCGCCGGGAGTGGTCGCGCGTATGGCGCGTGCCGATCCAGGCGTTCCTGGCGCCGTGGATTTCGGCGCTGATGTTCATCTTCATATTCGGCTTCGTGGTAGGCGGGAATATCCGCCTGATCGCCGGCCATCGCTATGTGGAATTCGTTCTGCCGGGCGTCTTGATGCTGAACGTCGTCAATGCGGCGTTCCTGCAGTCGACCTCGCAGATCTATTTCCAGCGTTTCCTGCGCTACATCGAGGAAACATTGGTCGCGCCGCTCTCCTATGTAGAGATGATCATCGGCTCGCTGACCATGACCATCGTACGCAGCGTGGTGACAGCGCTGGGCATTCTTGCCATCGGCGTCGCGTTCCATGCGACGCATATGTACAACATCTTCGAGTTCCTGTTCTGGATCATCGGCGTCTCGATCGTGTTCGGGCTGCTCGGCATCATCATCGCGCTGTGGGCCAACAATTTCGAGCAACTTACCATGCTGAACGTGTTCTTCATCGCGCCGTTGTCGTTCGTCGGCGGGGTGTTCAACACGGTCGCGATGTTGCCGCCGTGGCTGAAATGGATGGCTTACGCAAATCCGTTCTTCTATTTCATCAACGGCCTGCGCGATTCCATGATTGGCTTCGACGAGGCCCCGCCGTTCCTCGGCTATGCCGTGGTGCTGGGCCTGATCGTGGTACTGGGCGCCGCGACGTGGCGGCTGTTCAAGATCGGATACGGGTTGCGCGAGTAGTTTTTCCTTCCCCGTAAGCGGGGGACGAAGTCATGCGCGTTTCTTCGCGCCCGGGCCAGGGCGCACGCTCACATCACGCGCGCGCAACGCCTCGCCGCATTCCGAGCAGCTCAGCACGGATTGGAAATCGTGGCCACACTTCTTGTGGGTGTGCAGCATGGGCGGGCCGCGTCTGCCCGCATAGTGCCGGTCGCCCCAATGCACCAATGAGATGATGACGGGATAGAGATCCAGCCCTTTATCCGTCAGCCGGTATTCGTGGCGCGGCGGATTATCCTGATAGGGCACTTTCTTCAGGATGCCTTCATCCACCAGAAGCGCCAGCCGTTCGGACAAAATGCGCCGCGCGATGCCAAGCTTGGCCTCGAATTCGTCGAACCGGCGCGTGCGCAGGAAGGCCTCGCGCAGCACCAGCAAGGTCCAGCGATCGCCGACCACGGCCAATGAGCGGGCGAGCGAACAATTCTCGCGAGACAAATCATCCCAGCGCATATGTGCAATATGCCATTGACTCAGTCTTAAAACAAGACTTACTGTCCAGATCTCGGAAAGCGAGGTCCGTATGGCAAGACGCAATGCCACCTGCGCGGTGATCGGCGCGGGCGATTATATTGGCTCGGCCATCGCCAGGCGTTTTGCGCGCGAGGGCTACACGGTGTTCGCCGGCCGCCGCACGGCGGAGAAGCTGGCAAAGCTGAAATCCGAGATCGAAGCCGAAGGCGGCGCGTGCGAGGCGCGGGCGCTGGATGCGCGCAAGGAAGAGGATATCACCGCTTTCCTTAACGAGGCCGACAGCCACGCCCCGCTGGGAGTGTGCATCTTCAATCCCGGCGCCAATGTGAATTTTCCGATTCTGGAAACGACCGAGCGCGTGTTCCGCAAGGTGTGGGAGATGGCCTGCTATGGCGGCTTCCTCACCGGCCGCGAAGCCGCCCGCCTGATGCTGCCGCATGGCAAGGGCACGATCCTCTTCACCGGCGCGACGGCATCGCTTCGCGGCGGTATTGGCTATGCCGCCTTCGCCTCCGCCAAGTTCGGCCTGCGCGCCGTGGCGCAGAGCATGGCGCGCGAATTGGGCCCGAAGAACATCCATGTCGCGCATCTCATCATCGATGCAGGCGTTGACACCGAATTCGTGCGCGAGCGCATCAAGGCGCGCGGGGGCGATCCAGCCGCGCTCCCGCCCGATACGTTGATGGAGCCGGAATCGGTCGCCGACGCGTATTGGTATCTGCACACCCAGCGGCGCGACGGCTGGACGCATGAGCTCGACATTCGTCCTTTCGCGGAGAAATTCTGATGACGCCGCAAGTCGATTTCCTGTTCGATTTCGGAAGCCCCAACGCTTACTACGCCCACAAGGTGATCCCGAAGATTGAAGCGCGCACAGGCGTGAAGTTCACCTATGTCCCCGTGCTCCTGGGCGGCATCTTCAAGCTCACGAACAACCAGCCTCCCGCCGTCGCCTTCGGCAACGTCAAGAACAAGATGCCTTATGAGATGCTGGAGTCGCAGCGGTTCGTGCGGAAGCACAACATCACCACATTCAAGTTCAATCCGAACTTCCCTGTAAACACACTCGGGCTGATGCGCATGGCGGTGGCGGCGCAGCAGATGGGCATCCTGCCGCGCTATGCCGATGCCGTGTTCCATCACATGTGGGAGGAGCCGAAGAAGATGGATGACGCGCCAGTAATCCGTGCGGCGCTCCTCGAATCGGGGCTCAATGCGGACGCTCTGGTCGCCGCCGCCCAGACGCCCGGCGTAAAGCAGGCCCTGATGGCCAATACCGAGAAGGCGGTGGAACGAGGCGCCTTCGGAAGCCCTACCTTCTTCGTCGGAAACGAGATCTTCTTCGGCAAGAACACCTTGCCCGATGTCGAGGAGGAGATCGTCCGGGCGAAGGCCACCTGAGACCGATTAACCCGCGTCTCAATCCCCCGTGGACTTTTGCGCGCCTCTCCCCCTATGTTCGGGCGATCCACGACATATTAAGGCCCGAATTCTGAACGAAGAATCGGCCTTCACCGCAAAAGCTCGTTCTGGGGTCTGGAAACACGATGAAACACAGCCTTTTCACAGGTCTTCTTGTCGCCGCCGTCGCGCTGTCCGCATCCGCACTGGCCGATACGCCGAAGGTGCTGGGCACTTACAGCAGCTGGACGGCGCTCACCGTTGGAACCGGCGACAGCAAGACGTGCTACATCATCGCCCGGCCGCAATCGTCGCTCCCCGCGAAGGCCAAGCGCGACGCGATAGGGTTCCTGGTGACCGATTGGCCGGCACGCAAGGCGAAAGCCGAACCGCAAGCGGTTCCCGGTTACGCCTACAAGGACGGCAGCACGGTCACGGCGCAGGTGGGGTCCGACAAGTTCGATTTCTTCACCAAGAACGACAACGACAATGGCGACGGCGATGCCTGGATCAAAAGCGCCGCTGACGAGGCGCGCCTTGTTTCGGCGATGCGCAGCGGCCAGACGATGATCGTGACCGGCATTTCCAAGCGCGGAACCATGACGCACGACACCTATTCGCTCGCCGGCGTTTCGGATGCGCTCGACAAGATCCACGCCGAGTGCGGGATGTAGAGACCCCGCCCTTCCTCAAGGAAGGGTGTTATGATTGAGAAATGATCGCCCAGACCAACCTCATCGGTATCTCTCCTTCGGAGATGAAGACCGCGCTTCTCGACGCCGGCGTGGAGGCGAAGAGCGTCTCCATGCGCGTGAAGCAGTTGTGGAACTGGATCTATGTCCACGGCGCCCGCGATTTCGCGAGCATGACGAACCTCGCGAAAGATTTCCGCGCGCTGCTGGAAGAGAATTTCACGCTGGCGCGACCCGAGATTGTCACCGAACAGAGTTCCAATGACGGCACGCGCAAATGGCTGCTGCGCTCGGGCGGGCAGGAATACGAAGCCGTCTATATCCCGGAAAGCGACCGCGGCACGCTCTGCGTTTCCTCGCAGGTCGGCTGCACGCTGAACTGCCGCTTCTGCCACACCGGCACGCAGAAGATGGTGCGCAACCTGACGCCGTCGGAGATCCTCGGCCAGCTTTTCGTTGCACGCGACAGCCTCGGCGACTGGCCGTCCACCGCGCCGGGCCGCAAGGTCACGAACATCGTGATGATGGGCATGGGCGAGCCGCTTTACAATTTCGACAACGTCAAAGCCGCGCTCGCCATCGTGATGGATGGTGACGGTCTCGCGCTCTCCAAGCGCCGCGTCACGCTTTCCACCGCCGGCGTCGTGCCGATGATCCAGCGGGCAGGGGACGAGATCGGCTCTTCTTTGGCCATTTCGCTCCATGCCGTGCGCGACGACATCCGCGACGTGATCGTGCCGCTGAACAAGAAGTACAAGATCGCCGAATTGCTGGACGCCTGCCGCAACTATCCCGGCGCGTCGAACGCGCGCCGCATCACGTTCGAATATGTGATGCTGAAAGGCGTGAATGACTCGCTTGCGGATGCCAAGGCGCTGGTGAAGCTGCTGAAGGGTATTCCGGCCAAGATCAATCTCATCCCGTTCAATCCGTGGCCGGGCGCGCCGTATGAATGTTCGGACTGGGAGACGATCGAGAAATTCGCCGAAGTCGTGAACCGCGCGGGCTATGCCTCGCCGGTACGCACCCCGCGCGGCCGGGACATCATGGCCGCCTGCGGCCAGCTCAAGAGCGAAAGCGTGAAGCTGAAAGCCAAGGACCGCATCGCCGAAATGGAAGCCGCCCGCCTGGCGCAGAGGCCCTCCTGACCTGTCATCCCCGGCGATCGTCACAACGTGACGCGAGGGAAGGGGACCCAGGTAGTGCCGACAATCGGTCTTGCCGAAATCGCGCCAGCCCTTTCAAATCCAGCAATCGAGAAACTCAATCCACCTGGGTCCCCTTCCCCTCGCGCTGCGATGCAACGCTCGGCCGGGGATGACACTGGGAGTGATTGCCGGAACCTTCTAAGCTTACGTCAACGAGAATATTAGGGGAGGGG
>JBQCFD010000090.1:0-42940 GCA_051959625.1 Rhizomicrobium sp. | reverse complement strand
CGCTGCTGCCGAAGGATGCCTATGGCCGGGCGCGCTGCCGCGAGCTTGCCTATGCGGTGGCTTGCGATATCCATCCCGTGAACAATCTTCGCGTCGGCCAATACCTCATGTCACGCTTTAAGCTCTCGGTGGACGATGCCGCGAGCTGGCGGCGTCACTGGATCCGCGTTGGCTTCGGCGCGCTGGAGACTATGCTGGCATCTTCACCGCATACCGGAAATTTCTGCCACGGCGATACGCCGACCATCGCCGACATCTGCCTCATTCCGCAGGTGGCGAACGCGCGACGCGAGAAGCTGGAGCTGAGTCCCTGGCCCACTATCGCGCGCATCGAAGCGCATGCGTTGGCCCATCCTGCTTTCGATGCCGCTCTGCCGAAGAACCAGCCCGATGCCGAGTGACGCCAAAACGCTCGAGCATATGACGCTCGATCTGGATCACTTCCTGCCCTACCGGCTGTCGATCCTGTCCAACCGGGCGTCGGACGCCATTGCGCAGCATTACTCCGACCGCTTCGGACTTTCGGTGCCCGAGTGGCGCGTGATGGCGGTGCTTGGCCAGAGACCCGGCATGTCCGCTCGCGACGTCGCGCAACGTACGGCGATGGACAAGGAGCAGGTCAGCCGCGCGGTTGCCTCGCTGGTGGATGCGCGCCGCGTCAAGCGCGAAGGCGACGAGACGGATGGCCGGGTGACTCGGCTATCGCTCACGGCGAAGGGGCGGGCGATCTATGACGAGGTGGTCCCGCTGGCGCTGCATCTGGAGGAAGTGTTCCTCGCCGCGCTGACGCCGGAGGAACGCAGGACGCTCAACACGCTCATGGACAAGCTGACGAAGCAGATAAACTCGCTTCAGCAATTCTCGAACTCTTAATTGTCATCGTCCGCTTTGTGCGGGCGACCCATTTTCTTTTTTCTGAAAAGATGAATCGCCCCCATCGCCCGCAAAAAACTCGCGATCGGGGAATGTCAGACTTTGAGCTAGTCCCGCACAATCAGAACAGCCAGCGCTTTCGGCCCATGCGCGCCGAGCTCGAGCGTCTGCTCAATGTCGCCGGTGCGCGAGGGGCCGGTGACGAAGTTGAGCGTGTGGGGCAAGCCCTTCGCCTTCACGCGCGCGATCACGTTCTCCATGTGCGGAACGATGTCGGAGGCCTTCAACACTGCGATCTCGAAGCCGGGCCGGAAATGCCAGGATGCCGGATTTTCCGCTGTTGCCGGATAGGCAAGCGTCCCCGTTTCCGCGATGCCGAACGGCGCGGCAGTGAGCGCGGCGCCATCCGGTCCCGGTGGCGTGCGCTTTATGGCGAGCGTGCCGGTATCCATCGCCTGCGCGTCCGGCGCGATATGGATTTCTGCGGGCAGGTTCCTGCCGCGCAGGAGCTCCGCAACGACGGCGGGGATTTCGCGCGCACTTCTGAGAATGCGTATTTCGGCGTTCACCGCGGATGCGCGTTCCGCGAATGTGGCGACAGGATCCGGTGCGGACGGCGGCGGCGTGTAAGCGGACGGCCTTGGCGCGCTCCTTATGCGCTGCGCCCGGATCGCATCGAGAATGTCGTCGCGCGCGCTCATCGCCGCGTCTTCCACAATTCGTGGAACGTTTTGCCTTGCGGGACGGGAAGATCGCGCATGGCAAACCATCCGCGCGGCAAAGGCAACGCACGGATATGGCCGCCGCCGCCGATGGCTTTCAGCACGCGGGCGGCAATGCCAGTCATCATTCGGTAGAGAGCGGGGCGTTTCGCGAAGAACGCCCAGATGCCAAGGCCGGCGACAAAACTCTTGGGCGCCAGCCCGCTCGCATGTTCGCGCGCGCGCCAGTGGCGCATGATCGTGGGCAGCGGAATCTTCACCGGGCACACTTCCGCGCAACGTCCGCAGAAGGTGGATGCATTGGCGAGGTGCGCCGCATTCGCCACGCCCAGCATGCCGGGATTAAGCGCTGCGCCGATGGGACCGGGATAGGTCGCGCCATAGGCATGGCCGCCCACCGCGCCATAGATCGGGCAATGGTTGAGGCAGGCGGAACAGCGGATGCAACGCAGGACCTCTTCCGCTTCCCCGCCGATCAGGCGCGAGCGGCCATTGTCCACCAGCACGACATGAAAGTTCTTTGGTCCGTCGCCATCCGACGGTCCGGACATCACGGAGACGTAAGAGGAGATATCCTGTCCGGTGGCGGAGCGCGTCAGCAGGCGGAGCAGCACCGCGGCGTCGTTCAGATCGGCGCAGACTTTCTCGATGCCCGTCAAGACGATGTGCGTCTTCGGCAGAAGCCGCGTCAGATCGCCATTGCCTTCGTTGGTGACGATGATCGCCGCGCCTTCTTCCGCGGTGAGAAAATTGGCGCCGGTGATGCCTGCATCGGCTGCCTCGAATTGCGCGCGCAAGAGCTGGCGCGCTTCTCCTACCAGCGCCTGCCGCTCATCCAGATTGCGCGCCGGATCGAGTGCGGTGTGGGACTCGCGAAAGGTCTGCGCGACCTGTTCTTTGTGCAGGTGAAACGCGGGCGCAATGATGTGGCTGGGCGGTTCGTTGCGAAGCTGGATGATGTATTCGCCCAGGTCGGTCTCGACGGGAACGAGGCCGTTCGCTTCGAGAAACGGATTGAGCGCGATCTCCTCGCTCACCATGGATTTGCCTTTGGTGACGGTCTTGGCGCCCGCCTCTTTCAGAATGCCGAGAACCACCTCGCGTGCTTCCTTCGCATCGCGCGCCCAGTGCACCGTGCCGCCGCGCGCGGTCACCGCCCGCTCGAATTGCTCCAGCAGCGTGTCCAGATGGGTGAGGGCGAAGTCGCGGATGGCGCGGCCCTGTTCGCGCAAGGCTTCCCAGTCGCCGCCGAAGCGTTCGATGGCCAGCGCGCGGTTGGCGCCGAAATGGGTTTTCAGCCGGCCGAGCGCAGTCTTCAGGCTTTCGTCCGCCAGCGCCGCTTTGGACGCGGCGGGGAAGTCGCGCGGGGATTGGTTCATGGCTCGCCCAGCGGGGGATCGTGCAGGTCTGCCAAGACCTCTGCGATGTGGCGCACCTTCACCGCAACGCCCCGCCGCTCCATGCGGCCTGCGAGATGCAACAGACAGCCCAGGTCCGGTCCGACAAGGAGCTCGGCGCCGCTGGAGCGGATGTCGGCGATCTTGTCGTCCGCCATGCGCTCGGAAATCTCCGGATATTTTACGCTGAACAACCCGCCGAAGCCGCAGCACACTTCCGGTTCTTTTAGTTCGGCAAGCTGCAGGCCCTCCACGCAGTTCAGCAAACGCCGCGGTTCGTCCTTCACCTTCATCTCGCGCAGCGACGAGCAGGACGTGTGATAGCAGGCGCGGGCCTCGCACCGCGCGGCGACATGTTTCATCCCGCGCACATTCACCAGAAACTGGATCAACTCGTAGGTTTTCGCCGCGAGCGCCTTGGCGCGCGCGAGATAGGCGGCGTCATCGCGCAACGCTTCGACATAATGCACGCGGATCATGCCGCCGCAGGAACCGGATGGCGCCACGACGTAGTCGAAGCCTTCGAACGCATCGACGACGCTGCGCGCGAGTGCTGTGGCATCCTTGTCGGCACCGGAATTCCATGCGGGCTGGCCGCAGCAGGTTTGCGTGTCCGGCACGAACACCTCGCAGCCGGCCTGTTCCAGAAGCTGCACTGCCGCAAAGCCCGCGGACGGCCGCATCAGGTCGACCAGGCAGGTGACGAAAAGGCCGACGCGCGGCTTGCTGTTCATTTCCTATGTTTTGCGCGTTTGCGCGTATGCGGCAAGCCCTGGCCGAGGGCGTACGTCGCCGAACGCAGCACGTTCATGAGCTGCTGGCGGTCTTCGATCGCGGCGAGTTTCGCGAACGGGATGACATCGCCCACGCGCACCATCACTTCGCCGCCGACGCTGTCGCGGACCTCCCTGAACAGCAGCGACAGGCGCAGCGTCATGGAGAGGTGACTGGCGAGCTGGAAAAGGCGGCTGTTCTGGCCGGCGAAAAACACCGGCACGACGTCGGCCTTGCCTTGGGATATGAGGCGAGCGGTCAGGTTCTTCCATTCGGCGTCGGTCGCGCGTTTGTGCCAGAGGCTGGGCGTGGTGGACACGCCGCCCGCCGGAAACACGATCAGGCAGCCGCCGTTCATCAATAGATGCTTCGCCGCCGCGCGGGATTTCAGGTTGGTTTCCAGCGCCGCGTCCGTCTCGGTGAAGTCCATGGGCAGCAGGAACTCCTTCACCTCGTCGGCGCGATTGAGCACGGCGTTGGTCAGGATGCGGAAATCTCCGCGCACGCGATGGATCAAATGGCAGATGACGACGCCGTCCAGCACGCCGAACGGATGATTGGCGACGACAACCAGCGGCCCGGTTTGCGGGATGCGCGCCAGGCCCTCTTCGTTCACGCAGACGTGCAGATCGAGCAGGCGGATCGCCAGATCCCAGAAACTCTCGCCTGGCAGGCGCCGCGCAATGCGGTCCTCATACAGCGTCTTCAGATAGGGCTGGCCGGTCATCCGTTCGATGAGGCGAATGATGAACCGCTTCAGCCGCGGATCGCTCGGCTCAGCGTAGGAAAAGGTATCGGCCGCGCCGTCCATCATTTGCGCAACTTAGCGGCATGCCGTGTCGTTTTGAAGCTACCGCGAGAACCGTTTCTTCAGCCACGCGATCATGGCGGCATTGGTCTCTTCCGGATGCTCCTGCTGGGTCCAGTGGCCGCAATTCCTGATCAGCACTTTCTCCAGATCGGGCACGAATCGCTCCATGCCGTCCGCCATCGCAGGAGACAGCACGACGTCGTCCTCGGCCATGATCATCAACCCGGGCACATGGACCTTCTGCTCCATGGTGCCGCTTTCGGTCCAGTTGCGGGTGAAATTGCGGTACCAGTTGATGCCGCCGGTAAAGCCGGTCCTGGTGAACGTGTCGATGAAGAACTGCAGCTCGTTCGCGGGCATTAGCGGTCCGCCGGGCCATGTGCTTTCGTCGGATTGCAGCGCGTGCACAAGTTCCAGATTGCGCTGCTCCTTGGGCAGCTTCTCGTATTCCTTCGCGGTCATGCCCGTCTTGCGCATGAAAAAGCGAAAGGTCTTGCCGACATCTTTCGCCAGCAGCGCGTCCGCCACGCCGGGTTGCTGGAAATAGACGATGTACATGTTCTCGCCGTAAAGCGCGCGCATGCCCATGATGGGGTCGATCGGCGGGCGCGGCAGGAACGGGGTGTTGACGCCGATGACGCCGGACACACGCTTGGGGTGATAGAGAGGCATCTGCCAGATGACGAGGCCGCCCCAGTCGTGGCCGGCAAACACCGCCTTGTCGATCCCGAACGCATCGAGCATCCCGGCAAGATCGCCGGTCAGATGCTTCATGTCGTAATCTTCGATCTTCTCCGGGCGCGAGGTGAGGCCGTAGCCGCGCTGGTCCGGCGCGAGAACATGAAAGCCCGCATCGCCCAATGCATTGATCTGATAGCGCCATGAAAACGCAAGCTCCGGGAATCCGTGGCAGAGGACGACCGGCACACCATCCTTCGGTCCGGCCTCGTAAACCGCCATGTCGATGCCGTTGGTCTTGATCATCTTCGGCTTCGGCATTTCCAGCATGGTCGTCCTCCGTATCGGGTTGTGAAAATCAGCGCGCCAGTTTGAGCCGCGCGAACATCTCCTCGCGCTCGGGGCCCATCTTCGGTGGATAATAGTCGCGCGCCAGCTTCAGTGATTTCGGCATCGCCCAGGTGGCGAGAATGCGCGCCACGACGCCGGGGCGTTTCAGGAATGCGGCCGGTTCGTCCAGCATGTGGAAGATACGCGACATGGCGCGGCTCACGCCCACGTGCGCACGCTGCGCCGGCATCAGCGCGTCGTCGTTGAAACTTTTCATGATCCGCGCCTTCAGCCGCGGCTTGTAATCGGGATTGCGCTCGTTCTCCGCGCGGCGGATGGCCTGCAGATCCAGCTTCACCATGGAGTCGAAATACGGCCGGATCGCTTTTTCGAATTCGCGCTCGTAGATCTTCGCGCGCTGGACGCGATCGGACGTGGCGTCAAGCGCATTCCGCAGAATATGCGCTTCCACGAAGCCGCTGGAGCAGCCGCGGCCGTAAAGCGGATTGGTGCGCACGCCCGCGTCGCCAAGGGGGAAGAAGTTGAGCACCTGCGGCTCGCCGTCCTTCATGTAATGCCGCCACACATTCTGCAGTGCGCCCATGGCATAAACGGCACTCACCGGCTCGGCGCGTTCCGGATTCATCCAGCGCGCCGCGCCGGGCAGCGCCATGCACACCGCATCGAACACGTCCGGCCTCATCACCGCCGTGCGCATTTCGGTTTCGATTTCGGGCGTCGCGAGCGTGACCGAGAAATGGCGGTTGTCGGCGATGAACACGCCGAATTTGATATAGCCGAGATCGCCGCCGCCCGGCGTCCCGTCCCGCGGCGGTTCTTCCTGGCCGTCGTGCAGACGATAGTGCCGCGTGAAATAGAGAATGCCGCAGGGGCTCGATTCCTCCCGCACCACCACGCCTTCCGCGCGCAGCCACTCCGGAAAGACGGTATTTCGTCCCGTGGCATCGACAACGGCATCGGCGCGCATCTCTTCGACGGCGCCATTGCGCTCGACCATAAGACCTTCGACGACGATCCTGCCATTGTCCTTGCGCGTGATGAGCCCGCGCACGCCGGCATCGGTGATGAACGTGACACCTGGAAGCCGCGCCGCATAGCGCCGGATCACGAGTTCCAGCGTCGTGCGGCGGCTGAACAGCAAGGTAAGATCTTCGTCGCCTTCTTCCGGCGTGTATTTGCGTTCCATGGTCGGCGGCAGGCCTTCGGCGAAACCGAACAGCCGCGTGCCCTCCGCCAAAAGCTCTTTCATCAACTCGGGATAACGGTCGCGGATCAGCGAGGTGAGACGGCCCAGAAATGCATGGCTGTGACGAAGCTGCGTGGCGCCGCGCCGTTCCCAGTGCGTGAACGCTTCTTCGGGTGAAGTCTGTGGCGGCGCGGGATCGCGATCGAGGAAGATCACCTCGCGCGAGCCGTCGCCCAACGCCAGCGCCGCCCCGAGCCCCGCGATGCCCGAGCCTGCAACAAGAACGCGCTCCTTAACCATTCAGACGGCCTTCACCGCCGCCCAGCCAAGCGCGATCCAGCCCACAAGGAACGCCAGCCCGCCGAACGGTGTGACGAAGCCTAGACTTCGCACGCCCGTCAGCGCCAGCAGATAAAGTGAGCCGGAAAACAAAACGATTCCCGCGAGAAAGAACGCTGCCGCCACGGATGCGGGCGTTGACGCAGCGCCGCTGCGGACGGCAAGCGCCGCCAATCCCATCGCGAGCGCATGATACATATGATAGCGCGCACCGGTTTCGAAAATCCCGATCGCGTGCGCATCGATTCGCCCCTGCAGGCCGTGCGCGCCGAATGCGCCAAAGGCCACGGCGAGCGCGCCGTTGATAGCGGCGATGAGAAGCCAGTTCATCTCAGGCGCATCCGCAGCCATGCGCATGCGGCACATGATCGGTCACCGGATCGTGCAACGCCGCGAGCGCGTTCTCCGACAGTTCGCGCGTCGCCTCGAAGTCCTTCTTCGCAGTTTCCAGCAGACGCGGCGTCGTCATCAGGTCGAGCGCCGTCATGGCCAGCGATTTTGCGCCGTCGATCACCGCCTGATCGCCCTTGCCCGATCCCGCCCATTTCGCGAATTCGGCATTGTGGATGATGACATTGGGCGGCGCGACCGCGAGCATGGGATGAATGGACGGCACACGGTGGCTGACATTGCCCATGTCGGTCGAGCCCGCGAAGCCGGGCGGCACGTCCTTCATCGGGAAGAACTCGCGGCCGAGCGCGGTGGCGTTGTCTTCGAAAGCCTGCGCCATCGCCCAGTTGGTCTTCATGTCGAGATAGTCGGACGCGCCCCACTTCGTCTCCACCTTGCAGCCGGTGGCGACCGCCGCGCCTTCGAAGCACGCCTGCACGCGCGCCTTGAGATGCGCGAGCTCATGCACGTCGACCGCGCGCACGTAGAAGCGGCAGGCCGCGCGTTCCGGCACGATATTGGGTGCAAGCCCGCCTTCGGTGATGATGCCGTGGATGCGCTCGTTGCCCTTGATGTGCTGGCGGAGCTGGGCGATCGACGAATAGGCCTGCACCACCGCGTCCAGCGCATTCAGTCCGCGATAAGGCATGGCAGCGGCATGCGCAGCGCGGCCGTAATAGGTGACTTCCACTTCCGAAATCGCGATGCAGGGCATCGTCATCAGATTCATGTTCGCGGGATGGATCATCATTGCCGCATCCACTTTTTCGAACGCGCCTTCGCGCGCAACGATCTCCTTGCCGCCGAAACGCTCCTCCGCCGGCGTGCCCAGATAACGCACGCGGCCGGGCAGGCGGCCGTTCAG
Source organism: Rhizomicrobium sp. (assembly GCA_051959625.1). Classification (GTDB taxonomy): domain Bacteria; phylum Pseudomonadota; class Alphaproteobacteria; order Micropepsales; family Micropepsaceae; genus Rhizomicrobium. The sequence continues at coordinate 34,554 of JBQCFD010000090.1, read as the reverse complement.
TTTCGCAAGGCCCAGCGCCGCGCCCAATCCCGATGTGGCGATGATATTGTGGCCGCAGGCGTGTCCGATTCCAGGCAGCGCGTCGTATTCGGAGAGGATCGCGATGTTCGGTCCCTTGTCGCCGAACTCCGCGACATAAGCGGTCTTCAGGCCATAGGCTTCGCGCTGCACTTTCAGGTCGTGGTGCTCGGTCGCCTTGGCGAGTTTCTCCGCGGATTTGAATTCCTCAAGCGCCAGCTCCGGCTCCTGGTGAATGCTGTGACTCAGATCCAGCAGCTCCGCCTTCATGCCGTCGATGGCGGCGCAAACATCTTTCTTCAACTGCTCCAGGGACATGGGCTCTCGCGGATATAGCGTCGCAGCATCATAGACAGGGCGGATGCGCTTTGCGAAGGTCGGCGAAACCGGACATTTCAGGTGAGCCGATGACGCAGTTCGCAACCGCAAAAGACGGCGTGAAAATCGCCTACGAGATCGCGGGCGACGGCGGAGCCACCGTCGTTCTGGTGCATGGCTTCGCGTCCGACCGCGTGCAGAACTGGCGCGCGCCCGGTTGGTATCAGACGCTGAACGGCGCGGGCTATCGCGTGGTGGCGCTGGACTGCCGCGGCCACGGCGAAAGCGGCAAGCCTTACGATCCGGCTTTCTACGGTCACGAAAAGATGGCCGAGGACTTGATCGCGGTGATGGACGATGCGGGCCTCGGTACGTCCTTTCTAATGGGTTATTCGATGGGTGGCTACATCAGCATGTCGCTGTTGCTGCGTCATCCGGAACGCTTCACCAAGGTGGTGATCGCCGGCGTCGGCGCGAGCTATCTCGACATCAACGCCGCTGAAGGCGCCGTCGCCGATCCGCAGCGCCGCGCGGCCGTCGCCGACGCACTGTTGGTGGACGATCCGTCGACCATCACGAACAAGACGGCGCGAGACTTCCGCGCCTTCGCCGATCAGGCGGGAAAGGACCGGCGCGCACTCGCCGCCTGCATGCGCGGCAATCGCGATGCCTTCACGCGCGAACAACTGTCTCGATCCAAGCGGCCGGTTCTCGTGGTCTGCGGGGAAAAAGATGTCCTGACGGGCCCGCCCGGGCCCTTGGCTGCCGCTTTTGGCCACGGCCGCGCGGTAACCGTGCCCAATCGCGACCACATGACGGCGGTGGGGGACAAGGTCTATAAGGCCGCCGTTCTGGACTTCTTCAAAGAGTGACCGAGATGAGCGCCGCCGCGAAATCCCATCATGCCCCAGCGAAGCTGGAGTCCAATCCGTTCGATTGGGCCGATCCATTGCTTCTGGGCGAGGAACTGTCCGAGCAGGAGCGCATGGTGCGCGACAGCGCACGCGACTATTGCCAGGACAAGCTGGCCTCGCGCGTGAAGATGGGATTCCGCAACGAGACATTCGACCGCTCCATCATGATCGAAATGGGCGAGAGGGGTTTCCTCGGCTGCACGTTGCCGGAGCAATATGGCGGCGGCGAGTTGAACTACACCTGCTACGGACTCGTCGCGCGCGAGGTGGAGCGCGTCGACAGCGGTTACCGCTCGGCGATGAGCGTGCAGAATTCGCTCGTCATGCATCCGATCTTCGCCTATGGCAACGAAGAGCAACGCATGCGTTATCTGCCCAAGCTGGCGAGCGGCGAGTTCGTCGGCTGCTTCGGTCTGACAGAGCCGGATTTCGGTTCCGACCCCGGCGGCATGGTGACGAAGGCGACGAAAGAGGCGAACGGTTATCGCCTCAATGGCGCCAAGATGTGGATCACCAATTCGCCTATCGCCGATCTGGCGGTCGTATGGGCCAAGCTGGACGGTGACATTCGCGGCTTCATCGTCGAACGCGGCACAAAAGGCTTCACCACGCCCAAGATCGAAGGCAAGTTCTCGCTGCGCGCCAGCGTGACGGGCGAGATCGTTCTGGAAGACTGCATTGTGCCGGAGTCTGCGCTGCTGCCCAATGTGCGCGGACTCTCCGGGCCGTTCGGCTGTCTCAATCGTGCGCGCTATGGCATCGCCTGGGGTGCGATGGGCGCCGCGGAGTTCTGCTGGCATGCCGCGCGGCAATACACGATGGACCGAAAACAATTCGGCCGCCCGCTTGCTGCCAACCAGCTCATCCAGAAGAAGTTGGCCGACATGCAGACGGAGATCACGCTCGGTCTTGCCGGCGCGCTGCATCTGGGCCGCCTGATGGATTCCGGACGCGCCGCCCCGCCGGCGATTTCGCTCCTGAAGCGCAACAATTGCGGCAAGGCGTTGGCCATCGCCCGCGAAGCCCGCGACATGCATGGCGGCAACGGCGTGTCCGACGAATATGGCGTCATTCGCCACGTGCTGAATCTGGAAGCGGTGAACACCTACGAAGGAACTCATGACGTGCATGCCCTCATCATGGGCCGCGCCATGACCGGGCTGCAGGCGTTCAGTTAGGATAATCCGTATAAGGATTATATCGCACCGCACGAACACATTTTTGCCATCACGCCTGTTGCGCCGCGTTCTTTTTTTGGCAGGGAACGCCGGTCCTCTCCGTACGTTTCCGTACTGAGAAAGCAATAGGAAGTTCGCTCATTCGGTTTAGATTGAATTTGCGACGCGCGGGGTGGATTCGTCACCCGCATTCGTCGAGGCGCATCGCGGCCGTGTATTCTGACTGAACAGGCGTCTTCACCCGATCCGATGACCAAACATCGAAATCGCCTTTTAGCGGCGCTTCCGTCTGACGATTTGCGACTGCTCGAACCTCAGTTGACCGCTGTTCAGCTGGAGCGCCGGCGCGTCCTGGAAGCACCGCACAAGACGATCGACCACATCTATTTTCCCGAGACCACGATCGCATCCGTCGTTGCCGTGGCCGGACGCGAAGAGCGCATCGAAATCGGCCTTATTGGCTGCGAGGGCATGACGGGCGTCAGCGTGCTGATGGGCGACCGCCGGTCTCCGCACTCGACCTATGTGCAGGTGGAAGGCCAGGCGCTGCGTGTCGACGTTGAATGTTTTCGCAAGCTCCTGGCGCAGAACGCCGGACTCCACACGAGATTGCTGCGCTATGGACAGGTCTTCATCACCCAGATCGCCCAGACCGCCGTCGCCAACGGCCGTGCCAAGCTCGAGCAGCGCCTGGCGCGCTGGATATTGATGGCGCACGATCGCACGGTTGCCGATGACGTATCGCTGACGCACGAGTTCCTGTCGGTGATGCTCGGCGTACGGCGCGCCAGCGTCACGGTGGCGCTCGACGGGTTCGAGAAGCGCGGCTTCATCGCGGCCCGCCGCGGCAGCATCACGGTGGTGGACCGCAAGGCGCTCGAGCGCGTGGCGGGCTTCTTCTATGGCGCCCCCGAAGCGGAATTCAGCCGCCTGATCGGCTAATCGCGCGTCATATCTTTTGCGCGAGCGCGATCCAGTCCCATGGCGGGCTGGCGCGCAGCTTCCGCGTTTCGCGCAATCCTTCCTTTGACCACGGATAGAACGCCTTTCCGATCTTCTTCACCTTGAAGCCGGCCGTGGAAAAATCGGCGCGGAGCTCGTCGCGCGCGAAATGCTTCTGCAGGGCGCCGTCATGATCGACCAGGCCGTCGGCACGGCCGGACGGCGTCTCCTCGAGCAGCTTCTCGATCATTTCCTCCGCTTCGATGGAGGCCACCACCACGAGAGCGTGACCGCCCGGCTTCGTGACGGCGGCGATGCCATCCCACATCGCCTTGCGCTTGGCGGCTGAGGGCACGGTGATCACATTCATGCAAACGGTGAGATCGGCGCGCGGACCGATGCGCCTGCCGGCGGCTTCGACGCCTGCGGTATGCCAGGTTACACCGGAGATGGCGGCGCAGCGCTTCTTCGCGCGCGCGATGATGCTCGATGCGTATTCCACGCCCACGATCTCCGCGAAGCGGTGACCGTATTGCATAATGAAGCTGCCGATGCCGCAGCCGAGATCGACGAGCACGCCGCCGCGTTTCGGAATTCTCGCCGCCGTCACATAGGCGCGGATCTGATCGTGGGTGCCTTCGCGCGAGATGTCGCAGACATCCGTTTCGAATGTCGCTGCGAGCTTGTTCCATTCCCTGCGATTCATTCGCGCTCCCGAATCGACGTTTGCGATTGCGTCACGATTCGGTCTGTCCCCGCAAATCCGCGGTGTTTCCAAAAGAAAACCCCGCCCGTTGAGGGCGGGGCTTCTGCTTTTTCGAGACGTCGAGCGTCCCACAGCTTGTAAGAAGATTCATGCGAGAACGAATCCTCGCTTCATTCCTGTTCGATTGTAAGGCTGCGGCCGGGTTCGTCGCGTCCAGCCGTGGCTCTGTCACGCACAGAGCCTGGATTTTATGCCCGGCGGAGTTTCTTCCATGCGGAATCTCCCTGCTGGCGTTGCGTTCTGCGCCGCTGCCGAAAGCCTATCTCCGGTTCCCACCGAAGCCTCGCTCTCACCAGGCGCGGCGCCATGGAAAAATTCTCCGCCCGTGGATATCGAATGTCAATTGGAACACGCGCGTTCACACCGCGCGTTTTGCCTTGTCTTTCTCGTTCGCGCCGCGGATTTCGCTGCGAATACGGTCCCAGTCCGCGTCGCCCAACGCCGCCAGCGCCGCGAAATTTCCGCCCGACGCAAGATGCATCGCGCCGTCGATCGCGATGGTCTGCCCGGTGAGGTAGTCGCAACCGTCCGCCATCAGAAACACTGCCAGGTTCGCGAGTTCCGGCATCTCACCATTGCGTCCCATCGGGATTGCATTCGCGCGATTGGAGTCTCGGTTCGCCGATTGCGGCGACAGCCGATCCCACGCGCCCTTCGTTGGAAACGGTCCCGGCGCAATGGCGTTGAGGCGGATGCCGTTCGGGCCCCATTCCGTCGCCAGCGATTTCGTCATGATGTTGAGACCGGCCTTCGACATGGCCGATGGCACGGTGAACGGTCCGCCGTTCCAGATCCACGTCGTGAGGATCGAAATGACGCTGCCCTTGTTGCCGCCGTCGATCCAGCGCTTGCCGCAGGCCAAGGTGACGTAGAACGAGCCGCGAAAGACGATGTCTGCTATGGCGTTGAAGCCGCGCGGGCTCAAATCTTTCGTGCGGCTGATGAAATTGCCGGCGGCATTGTTCACCAGCCCGGTCAAGGGACCATCGGTCCAGATCTCGTCGACGACATCCTCCACCGCTTCGGGAACGCGGATGTCGAGCGCCTTGGCGATGACCTTGGAGCCTGTGGCATCGGAAAGCCGCCTGGCGGTTTCCTCCAGCACCTGCATGCGCCGGCCGCAGATATAAACGGTGGCGCCAAGCTGCGCATAAGCCTCGCTCATCACTTCGCCCAGCCCCGTGCCGCCCCCGGTGACGAGGATGCGTTTGCCCTTCAGCAGGTCTTTCTTGAACATCAATTCCACGGCGTCTCTCCTTTTAGCGTGACCAGTTGCGCTGCAGGCTGTTGATCACATATTGCAGCCGCGTGCGGTTTTCCCAATCCATCTTCAGGCCTTCCAGCGCATAGACCTCGTTCAGCGCGTAGAGCAGGTCGCGCTCGACATGATCGGGAATCGTGCTTTCCATGAAGGTGAAGAAGCAGAGGCGTTCGCCGCGCGTCACCGGCACGACCTCGTGCAGCGTGTTCGAAGGATAGACGACCATCTCGCCGGGCCGGCCTTTGATCGATACCGCCTCGCTGCCCAGGTGGATGCGCAACTCGCCGCCGTCATAGCTCGTCGGATCGCCCAGAAAGAGCGTGGCGGAGACATCGGAGCGCAGAGGGGCCGGCTGCATGGGCAGGAAGGCGGCGTCGGAATGCGTGCCATAGGTCATGCCAGGCTCGTAGCGGGAGAGCAAAGGCGTGGCGATGCGTCTGGGAAATGCGAAGTTGCGCACTTCCTCGTTGCGCGCGATCGCAGCACCTGCGATCTGCGACGCGCGCTGGGCTTCAGCGCCAGCCATGTCTGCCTGGAGGTTGTTCTTGGCGGTGTTGTGCGGATTGGAGGCGCGGCCGTCTATAAAACGCACCGCTTTGGCGAGTTCGCGGACCTGGTCCACCTCGGCCGGCGACAGAACATTCTTCACAAGCAGGAACATGAAAGGCTCTCGGATGTCTCGGTACGCAAGCTAGCAAAACCATGTTCGCTTTGCATCGGGATGTTCTGCTAATGTTCGTCTCATGCTTCAGCCGCTTCTTCCCGATTCCGTGTTGCCGCCCGCTTTCGCGGACTGGTTCGCGGCGCGCGGCTGGGAGCCCCGGCCGCACCAGCTGGCGCTCATCGAGTATGCAAGGCGGGATGAATCCGTCCTGCTGGTGGCGCCGACCGGCGGCGGCAAGACGCTGGCCGGATTCCTGCCTTCGCTGATTGACCTTGCGGAAACACCCAAGCGCGCGCGCCGGACGGCGCTGCACACCCTCTATATCTCGCCGCTGAAAGCGCTGGCGGTGGATGTGGCGCGCAATCTGGAGACACCGATCGCCGAGATGGCGCTGCCCATCCGCGTGGAGACGCGCACCGGCGACACGCCGCAGAGCCGCCGCCAGCGTCAGCGCCACTCGCCACCCGACATATTGCTCACCACGCCCGAGCAATTTTCGCTGTTGCTGTCATCGAAGGGAGCGCCCCAGTTCTTCGCCAATGTGAAGGCGGTGGTGCTGGACGAGCTGCATGCGCTGCACAATTCCAAGCGCGGCGATCTTCTGGCGCTGGGGCTGTCGCGCTTGCAGGCGCTGGCGCCGAAGCATCGCCGCATCGGGTTGTCGGCCACCGTGGCCGATCCCAAGCCGCTACAGCGTTTCCTCATGCCGCAGCCGATGGAGCGCGAGGCGTTGTCGGCGCTGGTGGTGGGCGCGCGCGGCGCGAAGCCGAAAATCTCCATCCTCGCATCGGAAAGCTATGTTCCGTGGGCGGGACATCTGGCGCGCCATACCATGCCGGAAATCCTGCGTGCGATTAAGCAGGCGACGACGACGCTCGTCTTCGTCAACACCCGCAGCCAGGCGGAACGCACCTTCCAGGAGCTGTGGCGGCTCAACGACCAGAACCTCGCCATCGCGCTTCATCATGGATCGCTCGCGCCCGAGCAGCGGCGCAAGGTGGAAGCGGCGATGGCCAAGGGCCGGATCGCCGCGGTGGTCTGCACCTCCACGCTCGATCTCGGCATCGACTGGGGCGCGGTGGATCAAGTGATCTGCGTCGGCGCACCGAAAGGTGCCGCGCGCCTCGTGCAGCGCATCGGCCGCGCCAATCACCGCCTGGACGAGCCATCGAATGCGTTGCTGGTACCCTCCAACCGCTTCGAGGTGCTGGAATGCGAGGCTGCCCGCGACGCCGTGCTGGCGGGCGAGCTCGATGGCGAGCCGTTGCGCAAAGGCGGCATGGATGCTCTGGCGCAGCACATCCTCTGCGTCGCCTGTTCGGCGCCATTCGACGCCGAGGCGCTGTTTCGCGAGGTGAAATCCGCATCGCCCTATCGCAGCCTGAGCCGCACGGACTTCGATGCCGCCGTCGATTTCGTCGCCACCGGCGGTTATGCGCTCAAGCGCTACGACCGCTATGCGAAGCTGCGCAAGACTCCGGAAGGCTTGTGGCGTGTGGCGCACCCCAACGTGGCGCAACAATACCGTCTCAATGCCGGTGTCATCATCGAGGATCCGATGATCGACCTTCGCCTGCAGCCCAAAGGCAAGCCCACGGGCGCCGGCGGCCGCGTGCTGGGGAAAATGGAGGAATACTTCATCGAAGGCCTCACGCCGGGCGATACCTTTGTTTTTTCCGGCGAGGTGCTGCGCTTCGAAGGCGTTCACGAAGACGCCGCCTATGTCACGCGCACGCACGATCCGGAAGCGCAGATCCCGTCCTACAATGGCGGCAAGTTTCCGCTCTCGACATTTCTTGCGCAGCGCGTGCGCGAGATGCTGTCGGACCCGCGGCAGTGGCGGAAGCTGCCGCATCCGGTGGGCGAATGGCTGGAGATCCAGCAGATCCGCTCCGTCATCCCCAAGCCCGGCGAACTTCTGGTCGAAACCTTTCCGCGCGGATCGAAGAATTATCTCGTCTGCTATCCGTTCGAGGGCCGGCTCGCGCACCAGACGCTGGGGATGCTTGCCACCCGGCGCCTTGAGCGATTGCGCATGCGGCCTCTGGGCTTTGTCGCCAACGAATATGCGCTGGCGGTCTGGGGCCTGCGCGACATGTCCGGCGTGGACGTGGATGCGCTGTTCTCCGAGGACATGCTCGGCGACGACCTCGATGCATGGCTGGCCGAGTCCGCGCTCTACAAGCGCACCTTCCGCAATTGTGCGATCATTGCGGGGCTCATCGACCGGCGCACGCTGAACGCGGAGAAGACGGGGCGGCAGATCACCTTCTCCTCCGACCTGATCTATGACGTGCTGCGCGAGCATGAGCCCGATCACATTCTGCTGCGTGCAACCTACGAGGATGCGGCAACCGGGCTCCTCGACATCGGCCGGCTCTCCGGGGCATTGACGCGGGTGAAGGGCAATATCACCGTGCGCGCGCTGGATCGCGTCTCGCCGCTCGCCGTTCCCGCGCTGCTGGAGATCAGCAAGGAGATGGTGGCGGGGGAAGCGCGCGAGGATATCCTGCACGAAGCCGAAGAATCACTTATCGCCGAGGCCATGGCCGTTGATTGAGAAACGAATCGAGGTGAACGGCGAGGAACTCGTGCTCGACTCTTCTGGCGCGCTCTGGTGGCCGCGCGAGAGCGTGCTGGTCTTCGCCGACATGCATTTCGAGAAGGGCTCGTTTTACGCCTATACCGGCCAGTTCCTGCCGCCTTACGACACGCGTTCGACGCTGAAGCGCGTTGCGGCCGCGATCGATACCTATCGGCCGTCCATCTCGATCGCTCTGGGCGATTCCTTCCATGATCGCGAGGCGCCGAACCGTCTTGACGAAACCGAGCGCGCGATGCTGGCGGATCTCGGCCGCCGCGCGGACTGGATCTGGATCTCGGGCAATCACGATCCGGCGTTGCCGGAATGGCTTTCGGGCCGCATCTATGACGAGATCGCCATCGGCAGCCTCATCTTCCGGCATGAGCCGTCCGAATATGTCGGGCGCGGCGAGATCGCGGGACATCTGCATCCGTGCAAGACCGTGAACCGGCGCGGCCAGAGCTTGCGCCGCCGCTGCTTCGCGTCCGACGGATTGCGGATGGTGATGCCCGCTTTCGGCGCCTACGCAGGTGGACTCGACGTGCGCGATACGGCGCTGCGGTCCCTGTTTCCGAGGGATTTCTTCGCCTATGTGCTGGGCCGCGCGCGCGTTTACGCCGTCGCCGCGTGAGCGTTACGACGTCGTCTTCCGGAACAGGAACGAAGACAGCCATCCCAGCAGCAGCGCCATCGCCACCGTCGCCAGGCCGTATGCGAAACCCTGATGGTGCGCGAAATTGTAGAGATTGCGCTCCAGGCCGATCTGGTCGACGAAAAGCGGCGTGGACTGCGCGCTGGTGATCACGCCGTTCTTGAAGAGAAACACTTCCGCCGTGTATTGCCCGCGCGGCGCGTTTGCCGGCACCGGCACATGCACCCTGAACAGCGAGTAGCTGAGGAATTCCACGCCGCCGACATCCTCGGTGTAGAGGTGCTGGCGCACCCGCTCGCGCACCACGGCCTGGCGGAATTGTTCGGCCTTGCGGGCATTGCTTGTGCTCTTGCCCGCGGGTTGGACATTGTCGAAACCGATCTGATAGTGGCCAAGCGTCGAGGGCGACGCGATCTTGGCAATATCCCGCGTGCTTGCCGCAAAGTAATAGGCGGGCATCCCGGTCAATGTGATTTCGCGATTGTTGATCCAGATGCCGGCGATGCGCTGCTTGCGCCGCACGTCCATCTTCACGTCCGGACCGCGAACGATGACCACCACGTCGCGCCCCCCGAGATCGGAATCGTCGCCGTTGTCGAGATCGCGTTCGATCGCGCCGAACACGACGAGGTCGGAGCCTGTATAGTTCGAGGTGATCTGGATCTGATCCTGCGACAGGCCGGAGACGAGATCGTCCGCGCCCGCGGCCACCGGCAGCAGCATCAGGCCCAGAGCGAGAAGCGCGCAACGCATCACTGCACCTGCACGCTGAAGATGTCGGCGGGCGTCGCCACGAGGCCGAACAGAAGCCGCAAAGCCACCGCGAGCACGAGAACGGCGAGCAGCAGACGCAGATGCTCGCCGCGCAGCCGGTCCGCCATCCGGACGCCGAGCTGGACGCCGATGACCCCGCCCAGGATCAAAAGCAGCGCCAGCATGATGTCCACCGAATAGTCGTTGATCGCGTGAAGCACCGTGGATGCGGCGGTTACGAACAATACCTGGAACAGCGACGTGCCCACGACCACGTTGGTGGGCATGCGAAGCAGATAGATCATCACCGGCACCATGATGAACCCGCCGCCGACGCCCATGATGGCGGAGAGCACGCCGACGATGAATCCGAGCGCCAGGACCGGTATGGCGCTGATGTAGAGGCGCGACTGGCGGAAGCGCAGTTTGAAGGGGAGGCCGTGGATCCAGTTGTGCTGCCCCGATTTGCGTGCGGGAACCGGGGCGCCGGAACGCGCCGCGCGGACCGCGCGCAGGCTTTCGTTGAGCATGATGCCGCCGACGGTGCCCAGCAGGATCACATAGCTGAGGGAGACGGAAAGCTCCGACTGTCCCAGTCTGTCGAACAATGCAAACAGGAACACGCCCGCCGCGGTGCCCACCAGGCCGCCCGCCAGCATCACGCCGCCCATCTTCAGATCAACGGTGCGCCGGCGCCAATGAGTCACGACTCCGGAGAAAGTGGAGGCCGTGACCTGGCTCGCCGCCGTCGCCACCGCGACCGTGGGCGGAATGCCGAAGAAAATGAGAAGCGGCGTCAGCAGGAATCCGCCGCCGATGCCGAACATGCCGGAGAGAAACCCGACCGCACCGCCCAGACACAGAATGATCAGCCAATGGACCGACATTTCCGCGATGGGCAGATAGATTTCCATCGATCAATCAGGCTGGAGGAATGTGGCGACGCGCGCGGCGCAATCCACGAAGCGATGGAAAGTTTGCGCGCGGCGTGCGCGCGGGTCAACCACCAAGGATTTCGGTCGCCGTGGGCGCCGTGTTGGCGGCCGGTTCGAGCGGCTTGGCATGGAAGTTCTTCGCCGCGGCCTGCGCCGCCGCCTTGTCCGCCGGCGCAAGCTGCGTGGCCAGCGCGTCGACGCGCGATTTGGATTCCGCGTCGCCCTCGGATGCGGCGATCGCATACCACTTGTAGGCATCCGTCAGGCTTTGCTTGACGCCCATGCCGCGTTCGTAGAGCACCGCGAGATTGAACTGGGAGTCGGACAGGCCCAGATCGGCGGCGCGCGTGAACCACTGTGCCGCCTGCTGCAGGTTCTTGGTGACGCCGGAGCCTTCGGCGAAAGCGACCGCGAGATTGTGCATCGCCTTGCGATTGCCCTGCTTGGCGGCGATTCCATAAAGTTGATCGGCCTTGGCGGCGTTGGTGGGCACGCCATGGCCGCGCTCGTAAAGCGTGCCCAGGCGGTAAGCCGACATGGCGTCGCCGCTGTTGGCGGCGCGCTCCAGCCAGCGCGCGCCTTCGGCTTCGTTCACCGAGAAGCCGTTGGTGCCGTCGAGATAGGAGAAACCGAGAACCGCTTCGGCCTTCACGTTGCCGCCATTGGCGAGCGCGACGAGCTTCTGTGTCGGTGTTTCCGTTTTGGCGGCTTGCGGCTTTGCGGTGTCCGCGGGTTTGGCCGTGGTATCGGGAACGGCTTTGACGGGCGCCGGTTTCACGGTAACCGGTGCGGCTTGCTGCGCGGCCGTTGAAGGCGTGGAAGAGGCAGCGCTGACGTCGTCGGCGCCCAGCGGCGGCGAATAGGCAGGCACCGTCGGCGCGGCGGGCGGCTTTGTCTGCGCCATGATCTGATTGAGATTTGCAGGCTTGCGAATCTCCTGCGGCGCGCTTCCCAGCCGGCTGAGATAGGAGCCCGCTGCGACGGCGATCACCGCGAAGATCGCGATGCCGCCGATCAACCAATAGCGCGTGTTCGACTTGCTCTCGCCTTCGTCGTTCGCGGCGGTCTCGCTCCGGCGCGCACCCCAGGAGAATGCGCTGGGCGCGGGCGCGGCGGCTTCATTGGCGGCGCGCGCAGAGCGGCGGGCCGCGGCGATGAAAGATTCATTGGATGCTGCCGCCGGCTGCGCCGCGGACGCGAATGTATCCGTGCCGAACGAGCCTCCGTTGAAAGGCGAAGCGGCGGTATCCATCGGGGCGGCGTCGAAGGGTGGCGGCGCGAACGGATCCTGCTGCGGCGGCTGATAGGCGGGTGCTTCGGGAAAGGGCGGTAGATCGAGTATCGGCGCGCCCGCGCTCTGCGGCCCGCTCGCGGCATAAGGCGCGGCAGCGGGCGGCACGGGGGAAGCCGGCGCAGTCTCGTAGCTGGCGAGGCTGCCATTGGCGCTTTTCACGGCGCTGCGCAGTTCGGTCAGCGCGTCGCGGTGCCGCTTGTCCGCGGCGTCGACGCGCTGCGCGAGCGAGCGAATGGTCTCTTCGATGTTCCCGGTGTTGCTGCCCGTCGATCCGCGCTCGGCTGTCTCCAGCCGGCTGGCGATATCGGAGAGCGCATGCTCGATGCCGAGCAGGCGGCGGTCGAGAAGTGCATCCTGCCCCTTGGCTTCCAGGCGGGCGACATTCTCCTCCAGCCGCGCCATGGCGCCGGACGTCTGCGTTTCGTTGCTCGATAGACGCGCATTGAGGCGATCGAGCGTGTCGCTCAATTGCGCAAGCGTCGCCGCTTGGCGCTGCAATTCCGTGGTCGAGACGTTGCGGTCGCCTTGCGTCTTTTCGATGTTGGCGATGGTGCGTTCCAGCGCGTCGGCGCTGGAATGGGCGGCGCGTTCCACGCCGCGCACCCGCTCATCGATCATCGCGATGCGCTGCTCCAGCGTGCGCGACGTGCTTTCCGCTTCGGCGCGGGATTCGGTGAGACGCCCGGCGACGGATTCCACGTTGCCTGCAAGGGCGGCCAGCTGGTCTGCGGATTTGTTGGCGGTCTGCGCGATCTGGTCGGCGACGCGCGAGAGACCCTGATGGAGGGCGCGCACGGCGTCCTTCAGGGCTTCCTGTTGCGACTGCTGCTCGACGCGGCTGATACGATCGCTCAAGCCCACGACGTGGGCGCCGAGCTGATCGAAAGCCTGCGCCTGCTCGCGGGTTGCGATATTGATCTCGCTCGCCGCCTTGTTCATTGCGCGGCCGTTTTCGACCTGGTTGCGCTCGGCCGCTTCCAGGCGGCGGCTTACGCTGCGGAGCTGTTCCTCAATGCGCCTGTAGGCGTTCTGGCTTTCCGACTCGCTGCGCGAGACTGTGTCGAGCATGGCGGCGCTGTCATGCGCGGATTGGCTGGCAGCGGCCTCGCGCATCGGCGCCAGATCGGCCACTTCGGAGAAGGTGCGCATGATCCGCCGCGTCAGCCATTCGCCGACCGACAGGCCCTCGCGCCGCGCAGCGGCCCTGGCAGCCTCCCGGGCCTCGGGGGGTATGCCGGCCACATTCCACGGAAGATCAGGCTGCATTTGTTGATTCGCCATCTGCCGCACCACCATTAACGGTATCGGTGCCAAGATATTGTGTAAAGAAAATGGGTCGGCCCGAGAGGCGGTATGCCCGCCGGAAGGCCCATTCACTCACAGCTATCGTTATGCACTTAGCGTTAATGCGGGGTTAGCGGAGAGTTTCGACAACGCCAGCCCGCTCGAGCTCGGGGCGAAGCCGGCCCGTGGCCCAAATCCAGGCCATCCGGAAATCGGAGAACAACGACCACAGCGGATAGGTGAAAGTCGCGGGCCTGTTCTTCTCGACGAAGAAGTGCCCGATCCAGGCGAAGCCATAGCCCCCGAACAGTGCGGCCAACCCGAACAATCCATTGCCCGTCACGGCGAGCGCGACAAGCGAGAGGATGGCGATGGCGGTGCCCGTGTAATGCAGCGCGCGCGTCCGTGGCCGGGAATGTTCACGAAGATAATAGGGCCAGAAGTCGGAATAGCTTTGGATCGGCTGATTGGTCTGCATGGCGCGGCTCCTATTCGCCCGGCTTCTGCCTGGGCCCGATCGGCGGCGAGATCGTGACATCCGCGGGTGGGCGCGACGCGCTGCCGGCAGATTTGGGACTATCGAACTGCTGCACGCGGCGCGGCGTCTGCGCACGGGGCGGCGGCAATCCGAGATCGGTCGCGAAGAGTTGCGTGACATAGACGGTGTCGCCGTTCACGGCAGCGCCGATACCGGTGCGATTGTAGGCCGGGTAGGCGAGGTTCTGCTTGTGCGCCTCGCTCTTGAGCCAACCATCCACGAATTCCCGCGCGAATTTCTGCGGATCGACTCCGATCTGCGGCGTGTAGTGTTCCGCGGCGATGTTCTCGCCAAGCAGTCCCTGAAAATCCGCATCTTCGTCCATGACGATGCTGGCGGTGGTCGAGCCGTCGGGCGCGGCATGAGCGAGATAGTTCTTGGCCGCCATGTCGTCGCTCTTCTTGCGCGCGACGCCCACAAGCTCGGAATCGAGCATCAGCGGCTTGGCCGAGGGATCGATCTTCAGCCGCTCATTCTCGACGAGCTGGAAGATATCCGATTCCAGCGCCTCCATCTGCGTGTGCGGATCGGGCGGAGGCGGGAGCGGCTTCGAAAGCGGTGCGCCGAAATCGGCGCACGCGGCCAAGAGCAGCAAGACCGCGCACGCCGCGATAGGACCAGCTCGCATCGAGCTTACTGTAGGATCTCGAACAATCCCGCCGCGCCCATTCCGCCACCGATGCACATGGTGACGACGCCGAGCTTCGCCTTGCGCCGGCGGCCTTCGATCAAAATGTGTCCCGTCATGCGCGCGCCCGACATGCCGTAGGGGTGGCCGATGGATATCGCGCCGCCGTCGACGTTCAGTTTCTCGTGCGGAATGCCGAGCTTGTCGGCGCAATAGAGCGTCTGGCTGGCGAAGGCTTCGTTGAGTTCCCACAGATCGATGTCGGAAACCTTGAGACCGTGCCGCTCCAGCAGGCGTGGCACCGCAAAGACAGGACCGATGCCCATCTCGTCCGGCTCGCAGCCGCAGATCGCGAAACCGCGGAAGATTCCCATCGGCTTGATGCCGCGCTTGGCGGCGACCGCGCCGTCCATCACCACGCAGGCCGATGCCCCGTCGGAGAACTGCGACGCGTTGCCGGCGGTGATGTATTTTCCCACTTTCACTTCCTGCCCGCCCTGGAAAACCGGCTTCAACGCCTGCAGGCCTTCGAGCGTGGTGTCGGGGCGATTGCACTCGTCGTGATCCACCGTGTAGTCGACGACCGATTCCTGCTTCGTCGCCTTGTCGATGTGCTTCATCTTCGTCTTCATCGGCACGATCTCGTCGGCGAATTTCTGCGCTTGCTGCGCGGCCGCGGTGCGGCGCTGGCTTTCCAGCGCATATTCGTCCTGGCGCTCGCGGCTGATCTTGTAGCGTTCGGCCACGATCTCCGCAGTTTCGATCATCGACATCCACAGCGCCGGCTTCACCTGCATCAGGTGTTCTTCGGTGATGTTCTTGGTGTTCATGCCGCCCATTTGCACGAGCGAGATGGACTCCACGCCGGAACCGATCGCGATGGGCGTTGCTTCGGTCATGATCTGCTGGGCCGCCATCGCGATGGCCTGCAAGCCGGACGAACAGAAGCGATTGATCGTGGTCCCGCCCGTCGTCACCGGACATCCGGCCCAGATCGCGGAAAGGCGCGCGACATTCATGCCCGTAGCGCCTTCCGGCTGCGCGCAACCCATATAGACGTCTTCGACTTCCTTTGGATCGATGCCTGCCTTGGCGATGGCATGCTTGACCGCGTGACCGCCCATGGCGGCGCCGTGGGTCATGTTGAAACCGCCGCGGACCGATTTGGCGAGGCCCGTGCGGGCAGTGGAAACGATGACGGCTTCTTTCATGGCGGCCTCCGGCTGAAATTTGACTGCGCGGACCCTAGCCCGCGTCCGGCGGCAGCGGAAGCCCGGCTTATTCCGGCAGGCTGTCGCCCGTCTCCCGCTCCGGATCGTGTTTCCAGACGACATAGGAGGTGATGCCTGCGGCAATCACGCCCAGCACCATGCCTGCGGCAAGAACGCCGAGCCCGATCCTGGTTCCAAGGCCGAACCCGCTTGCGAGCGCGATCAATCCCGTGACGACGAAGATGCGGCCGAGGAGCCGGTTGCTCTTCTCCCATGCGAGGTCGCTCGTAAGCGTCCACGGCAGGCGCATGCCGATGAAAAACGTCGCGCGCGACTTGCCGATATAGTTTCCCAGAAAGCTGATCAGCAGCGATATGGTCACGAGCAGGAGCGAACTCGTGTCGATGGCCACGCCGCTCGCGCTCAGCACGGCGGCGCAATGCATGACCGTCATCACGCAGAGCGCGCCGATCCATCCAATGAAATAGAGCTTGCGGCTCGCCGCCAGATTTCGGCGGCGAGGCTCGATATACGGGATCGCCGCCATCAGCGTGGAGACGGCCACCGCGATCGCCGGCGACACGATCAGCGCCTTGTCCTTCGGCATGAAGCCGTTGGGCTGTCCGTTGAGCCCCCAGTGGACCGCAATACGGGTCCCATCGGGTATGGCGTGATATCCCCAGACACTCATCGCCGCCATGACGGCGACGAGAATGATGCTGACGGTTACCGGTATGCGAAGGGACATCGCCTTGTTCTCCTATTTGCCGCGCCCGATGGCGGCCATGAAGGCGGACAACGCTTCCTCGATCACGCTCATGTTGAGGCGGTAGAGGATCGTCGTGCCGCGCCGCTCGGTACTCACGAGATCGGCCGCCTTCAGAACCGTGAAGTGGCCCGAAAGCGTCGGTTTGGCGAGATCGAAATGCTCCGCCAGCTCGCCCGCGCTAATCGGGCGTTTGCGCAGAAGCTTGAGGATCTCGCGCCGCACAGGGTGGGCCAGCGCATCGAAGGCGTCGTGCATATTTGTTATTTAGCAAAATACCGAAATATACGCAAGACCCGCGCAGTTGGGGGCGGGCGCTGCCAAATTCAGATATACGCGCCCATATCCGCCCATTCCGGCGCAGCCTTGGCGCGCGAGCGGTGGGTAATCATTTCGTCATGGAGATGCCGGACCGTCGTCGAACCGGTGCGCACGAAAAGAAACGGAAAGACGCCATGCAGCAAACAGGCGCTGCCCGCCACGACCATGCGCACGCCGAACGAGCAGGCGCTGGCAAGGTGCTGGGAATAGGTCTCGCCGACCGAGTGCGGATGGCTGGTGAAGATGTCTTTCAGCATCGTGGGTGCTCCGTCACCGGCCAATTAGCCCAGGTCCGATGGCATTTCATCGCGGATTGTTGCCGCGCACGGGCAGGCCGGCCCAGCGCACGGTGAAGACGATGGCGGCCGCAAGCGCGGCCAGTCCCGCAGCGACATCGAGCGAGAACGGCAATGCGTGCTTGAACGTGGCAAAACCGTCGGCCGCGGCCATGACGAAGAAAGCCACCGCCCAAACGCTCGTCAGCACATAGTTGGCGCGCAGGAATTGCGGCGAATCCCACTGGGCCTCCGGCATTTCATCGCGCGCGTATTGCAAGGTGAACGGATTGCGCATGACCATCGACACGATCGCCAGCAGGAAAAGGCCGAGATCGGCGATCAAGCGAACGGCCTGCACCGTGAGGCTCGGCTGGATGAAACCTGCATAGAGCGCCAGGATCGCAAACAGGACGAGGCAACTCACATCGAGCATGCGCAGCATCTTGGCATGCAGGAAATCGCGGATGCCGATGGCGAACGCCGCGGCAAACGCGATCCACAGGGCGAGGCTCACCGAAATGTCGGTCAGCAGCGCAAAGATGATGAAGGGTGTGAAACCGAGCAGAATGCCCATCGGTCGCTCCCACGTGGCGGGAAAAAGGCCGAAGCGCCCGTTCGGCGCGCTCCGGCCTCTGGCCTAGTGGCTTGCGGGCGCGGTGGTGCCCTTGGCTTTGGCTTGCGCGTAGAGCGACCACAGATGGGCCGCCTTCATGCGCGCGGCGCTGCCGCTGACGCTGCCGAAGGTGGTCTGCGCTTCGGCGTATTTGCCCTGCGCAGTGAGCGCCAGACCCAGAATCATCTGGCCTTCGCTCGGATCCTTCAGGCCGCCCTTGGAGATGGCTGCCCGGGCCGCGGCCTCTGCGTCCGCGAAGCGGCCATAGCCCCAATAGTCTTCAGCGAGTTTCACATCCTGCTCGCCCGACTTGGACTTGGCGGCGGCGGCGGCGATCTGCGCCAGGGCGCGCTGGTCCTGCGCCGCGTCGTGACGCGCCTTCGTCAGTGTGGTGCCGACCTGGCCGGATGTGACCTTGCCCGCGGCGATACCCGCCTCGAGCACTTTCACCGCTTCCTGCGGATAGCCGAGTTGCTCGGCGAGCGTACCCATCAGCGAGTAATCCGACGGATCACTCATCGCGCCCGTCGTCTGGCGCAGCCGGAAGAGATACAGCGCATCCTGGTCTTTGATGCCCTTGGTGCCGAGCGCGACATTGATGAGCGTCCCCCAGTTATGAGGGTCGTTGTATTGAAGTGCGAGCTGCTCCAGCGTCGCTTCCGCGCCGGCCTGGTTGTTGTTCTGGGCCTGCGCGCTCATGACGATTTCCATCGCCGTCTGGTTTGCGGGCTTGCCGGCCGCCTTGGCCATATCGATGGATTGCTGCGCGTATTTCTGGGCGTTCGCCATGTCCTTCAGATAGTAGTAGGCCTGCGCCAGCGCCGCCGAGAGCGAATCGTCCAGTGCATTGATCTGCGCGAGCTGCTGACCATAGACGACCGCCTTGTCGTATTGCTGTGCCTGAACCGCGAGCAGAAGGGCATTGTGATACATGTCCTTCTTTTCTTCATCCGGCATCGCGGGGGAATCGGCCGCGGCTTCCGAGGCCGTTGCCGCCGTCGCATAATCCTTTGTCTGGATCGCGATGATCGCGAGGAACTTGTTGATCTCGTAAGTCTCATAGGCGTTCTGGTCGGGCACGGCCTGGGCCTGCTTCACGTCCGCCAACGCACCTGCCCAATCATTGGCCGCCATGGCCTTCTGTGCCGCCAGCAACTGCTCGCCCACGGCCTTGCCGACCTTGCCCGGCGACGTCGCGTGGGAACTGCTGGACGAAGACTCCGACTGCTTCGACCCGGAGCCGCCGCTGTAACTCATTTGCGCGTTCGCGGTGACCGCTGCAGCCGTGGACATGAGCACCGCGAGGAACGCAGTGCGGAGAAAATTCGTCTTCATGAGCTTCCAAATCCTCGTGCTAATGGGCGCGGACGGTTCGCCCGCCGCCTGTCCCCCTCATTACGTGCGTGACAGTCTAGTGTGGCCATTTCGTGTTTCCAATGCGCGCGGACCGCGCCAAAACGGCCAAAACCGCGCATGTTCACGCAATATTGCGCTGCAGCGGGAAACTGCATATCAGGGGATGGATATGCAACTTGCACGGCAGCCATGGTGAATCGTCCGCCCGGCATCCCCGCGGACGCGGAGATCGCGTCCACCGGCGGCTTCAACAAATATGTGGGCCCGCTCTTCCGCCTGTCCGACCTTGAGAACGGAGCGGTGAAGCGGTTCGCGTTTGCCGCCGCCGAACAGCACATGAATGGCGGGGGCACCGTCCACGGCGGCATGCTGATGACTTTCATGGATACCTCCATGAGCCGCACCTCGCGGCTGATCTCCGAGGCCAAAGGCACCGCCACCGTTTCCCTCACCTGCGATTTCGTGGCGCCCGCAAGGCTTGGCGACGTGATCGAAAGCCGGGTGCGCGTCACCCGCCGCACCCGCACCATCGTGTTCCTGTCGTGCGAACTCGTGACCGGCGACAAGCTGCTCATGGTGGGAAGCGGCGTGTGGAAGATCAGCGGCGCGGAGGAATGAGCGCGCGGCCCGCACAGCTCGCGGACTGGCGCGAGACGAAGCTCATCGACCCGTTCGAGAATTTCGTCGGCCCGCTCTACGAGACGGGCGAGGGGATCGCGCGCCGCTACGCCTTCGTGGTGGATGAGCGGCATGTGAACATGCGCGGCGTCATCCACGGCGGGATGCTGATGACGCTCGCCGACATGACCCTCGGCCAGGCGGCCTGGGATGCCTGCGACCATGCCAACTGCGTCACGCTCAACATGCAGAGCCAGTTCATTCGCGGCGCAAGGCTGGGCGAGATCGTGGAAGTGCAGCCGTTCCTGACGCGGCGCACCCGCGCGATCCTCTTCATCCGGGGCGACTTCACGGTGGCAGGCGAGATCATCTTTTCCTGCGCCAGCCTGTGGAAGCTCATCGGCCAGGATTGACGGCCGTTGGGCGAAAGTAACCACCCATTTACCATGCGAGACTAGGCTGGCAGCGGGGCAAAAGGCTTTTCCCGCGATGCGCAACGCTCGCCCGGCCGAATTGGTGCTGGGTTCGGTTCAGCTGGGGCTCGCCTATGGCGCAGCCAACCGGACCGGCATGCCTTCGCACGGTGCGGCGCTGAAGCTCGTTCATCGCGCCGCCGACAGCGGCATCACGAAATTCGACACCGCGCGTTCCTACGGCGACAGCGAGAACCGGCTGGGCGAAGCGCTGGAAGACCGTAAAGGCATCCGCACGCTCACCAAGCTTTCGCCGCTCGCCGAGCTCGACGGCGCCGCATCGCGCGAAGACGTGCGCGAGGCGGTGGACCGAAGCGTCTGGGCTTCGCTTCTCGCCTTGCGCCGCGCCAAGCTCGATTGCCTGCTGCTGCACCGGGCCACCCACATGACGGCCTTCAATGGCTGGGTCTGGGAGCGTCTGCTCGAACATATGGAAGAAGGCAGCGTGCTTTCGCTGGGCGTTTCCGTGCAGACGCCGCAAGAGGCGCTGCAGGCGGTCGGCTGCAGTGACGTGCAGCACATCCAGCTTCCGTTCAACCTGCTCGACTGGCGCTGGCGCAAATCCGGCGTGATCGACCGCATTCGCGAACGCGAGCACCTCACCGTGCATGCGCGCAGCGTATTCCTGCAGGGCATACTGGCGGCGGACGATGCGGCGATCTGGCCGAAAATCGAAGGCTTCAATGCGCCGGACCTGGTGAATTTTCTCACCGAGCTTGCGCGCCGCTACGATCGCAGGAACACCGCCGACCTTTGTCTTGCCTATGCGCGCGGGCAGGACTGGATCGACGGCGTGGTGATCGGCATGGAAACGGAAGAGCAGCTCGAACAGAACCTTCGTCTCGCCGCGCATCCGCCGCTGTCCTATTGGGACTGCGCCGAGATGGAAGCCGATATCCCCCTCGTGCCCGCGCAACTTCTCAATCCCGCGGAATGGCCGAAATGACGGCGACCGCGAACCTGTTTCGTCTCGATGGACGCATCGCATTCGTCTCCGGCGCTGCGGGGCATCTGGGCAGCGCCATGGCGCGCGCGCTGTGCGAGGCGGGCGCCCATGTCATTCTCAACGGCCGCGACGACTGCCGCCTCAGGGATTTCGAACGTCAATTGACGCGCGATGGCCATTCCGTCGAGAGATCGGCATTCGATGTCGCCGATTTCGAGAGGGCGCGCGCCGTCATGACCGCGCGGCCACGCATCGATGTTCTCGTGAACAATGCCGTGGCGATGACGCCCGCGCCGTTTGCGTCGCTCGCGCCGGAGACCTTCGACCAGACCTATCGGAGCGCCGTCACCGCCGCGTTCGAGCTGGTCCGCGCCGCGCTGCCCGGCCTGCGCGCCGCCGTCGCCGCAGCGGGGGATGCGAGCGTCGTCAACATCGCCTCGATGTATGGGAACGTGTCGCCGGACCCGCGCATCTATTCAAAGCCAGAGCAGGCAAGCCCTTTCCATTATGGTCCCGCCAAAGCCGCACTTATCCAGCTTTCCCGTCATCTCGCCGCGGAGCTTGGCCGCGAGAAGATCCGCGTGAACGCGCTGGTGCCCGGTTCCTTCCCGCGTGAGGCTGTCACCTCGGCCGATGCCCCTTTTGCAGAACGGCTCGCGGCGAAAACGATGCTGGGCCGCACCGGCCGGGCTTCGGAAATCGCCGGTCCGCTGCTGTTCCTGGCAAGTCCCGCCGCGAGTTACGTCACCGGGTCCGCGCTCGCGGTCGATGGCGGTTGGACCGCCTGGTGAGCTAAAAGGAATGCCGGTGTTGTGAATATGGCCTTCATCTCTTCCTTCAAGGTCGGTCGCGAGACGGTCTATCCGGAGTCGCTGCGCGAACGGCTTCGGGGTTTCCCGCTTCTCGCCAATGTCGGCGACGCGGCGCTGCGCCGGCTGCTGTCGGAGGCCAACTGGTTCGGCCTGCCCGGCGGCATGCTCCTGTGGCGCGACGGCGAAAATGCGCGGGCGCTGTTCCTCGTGGTGACCGGATCGCTCGGCGTCTTCGTGGAGGACGACACGGGCGGCAAGCGACTCGTCGCCCATATTCCCGCCGGCGAAACGGTGGGCGAGATGTCGCTCATCTCCGGAGAGGAATCGCATTCCGCGCAGCTTGTCGCGCTGCGCGACACGGAGCTGCTGCGCATCAGCCCCGAAGGCTTCGACTCGCTCATCAACCGCCATCCGCTGGTGATGATGAATCTCATGCGCGTGCTGGTGAAACGCCTGCAGGAGACGACGCAGAGCACATCCGATTCCTCGCGGCCCAAAACCTTCGCCATGATTCCGCTTCAGGAGGGCCTTGGCGACGAACCGATCGCGCGGCGCATCGCGAGTGTTCTGGTGCAGATGGGATCGAAAGCGGCCGTGCTCGACGCCAACTCCGCAGAGCAATCCGCGGAATGGTTCAACCAGTTCGAAGCGGCGCACGATGTCGTGTTCTACCGCGGCGATGCGCCTGACAGCGCCTGGACGCAGCTTTGCCTGCGCCAGGCCGACCGCATCCTTCTTCTTGCCGAGGCGGACAGGCCGCTGCCGCTGCGCCCGCTGGATCTTCCCGCCTTCAAGGAGCGCGCGACGGGTCTGCCGCAACTGCTTCTGCTGCACCGCTCCGGACAATCCGAAGAGCTTCCGGAACATTTCGCGCTGCGCAGCGGGCTGTTCGAATCCCATCATCACGTTCGCGCCCACAACATGGACGACATTCGCCGCCTCGCCCGCTTCATCTCCGGACGCGCCATCGGGCTCGTGCTTGCCGGCGGTGGCGCCCGCGGCTTCGCGCATATCGGCGTCGCCAAGGCGCTGATGGAAGCCAAAGTGCCGTTCGACCGTCTGGGCGGCACCAGCATGGGCGGCATCATCGCGGCCGGGCTGGCGCTGGAATGGAATCTCGACGAGTTGATCGCGCGTGTGCGCGATGCCTTCGTCAAATCCAATCCGCTGTCGGATTACACCATTCCGCTGATCGCGCTTGTGCGCGGAAAGAAGGTGTCGAACCTGCTGCACGAGCATTTCGGCGATATCCGCATCGAGGAAATGCCGCGGCCCTTCTTCTGCGTCTCATCGGACCTGACGTCGGGCCGCATCCATGTCCACCGCGCCGGTCCATTGTGGCGTGCATTGCGGGCGAGCGTAGCCTTGCCGGGCATCCTGCCGCCCGTGACCCATCATGGCCATTTGCTCGTGGACGGCGGCGTGATGAACAACCTTCCCGTCGACGTGATGTCCCAGCATTCCACCGGCCCGATCATCGCATCGGACGTCACCGGCGAACTCGACATCCGCGTCACCGACGAGCGCTATGGCGAACGTCCGTGGTGGTGGCTGATCTGGCAGCGCATGCGTGGAACACCCTCGATCCTTTCCATCCTGATGCGCTCGGGCACCGTCGGCTCGGAGGCGCAACGCCGGCTGGTGCGCGACCAGGTGAACTACCTCTTCGAGCCGCCATTGCCCGATATCGGCCTGCGCGACTGGAAGAAATTCGACCAGGCGGTTGCCGAAGGCTACGAGCACGCGCTGAGCGTGATCGAGAAGAACGGCGTGCCGCTTACCGATGTGTGGGCGGAAGGGCCCGCGGTCACCTTGCCGCACAGGGAAGCGCTGGCTCGCTAGGACCGCGACCGCAGCAAATATCGGGTTTGCGTTTCGCGCAGTTCTCGTCATGACGCACGGATGTCACATTCGCTTGCAGCATTCGATTCCCGCATGACCGACGTCACGCCGCTGGACAATCCCGCCTGGTCTTCGCTCGCGACCGGGCACAAGAGCCTTGCGCGCACGCATGGACTTGCCGCGCGCTATCCAAGCGAAATTTCGCCCATCGTCGCGATCCGCCAGCCGTCGCCGCAGGCCTTCGCCGATCTGCGCGCGTTGACCGCGCCGGGCGAGACCGTGGGCCTCGTCACAGCGTTCGGCGTGGCGATCCCGGCCGATTGGGAGATCGTGCTCCAGCGCATGATCGACCAGATGGTGTGCGAGGATTTCCATCCGGCTGCCGGCATCGCGCCGCTTCTTCTGTCCGAGAAGGATGTGCCCGAAATGATCGCGCTGACGAAGTTGACGCAGCCCGGCCCCTTCGAGCACGGCACCATCGGCATGGGGAAATATCTGGGCCTGCGCGATGCGGATGGCACGCTGATGGCGATGGCGGGCCAGCGCATGTCCCTCGCCGATTTCCGGGAGATCAGTGCGGTGTGCACGCATCCCGACCATCAGGGCAAAGGTTATGCGGGCAAGCTGATGACGATCCTCGCACGCGAGATCATCGCAGAGGGAAGAACGCCGTTCCTGCATGTGAAGACGGAGAACGCGTCCGCCAAGCACCTCTATGCCAAGCTCGGCTTCCAGGTGCGGACGCCGATGCACTTCAACGTGATCAAGCCGCGCTGAATTTCTATCCGAGGCCGAAACCACAAAATCCGCCATGGCGGGGCTTGTCCCGGCCACCCACCAACGCAAGCCGTCGGTCTCCGGGAAATGGATGGCCGCCACGAGGCGGCCATGACCGGTGCGGCTTCGTGGATCGCCTGACGAGCCTAAACCGCACCCAATCCTTTGCGGTACGGCAGCAGGTCCGCGAATTTCGGCGCGCGCTTTTCGGCTTTCGCGACGAAGCTTTCGCGCATGTCCGTCTCCGGGTTGTACATGCCCGCCTGCCAGATCGCGATGTAATCGAGTCCGTCAGCGGTGGAATGATCGCGCGCGTAGTTGATCATCACCTTGGAGCCGTGCACCGCGAGCGGCGATTTCTCTGCGATCTCCTTCGCCAGACCCATGACGTGCTTGAGCATCTCGTCCTGCGTCGGAAACACATCGTTGACGAGCCCGAACGCGAGTGCCTTCTTCGCCGGGAGCCTGCGCCCGGAATAGGCGAGTTCCTTCACCATGCCTTCCGGCATCAACTTGCACAGCCGCGGGAAGGTGCCGACATCGGCCGTCATGCCGATGTTGATCTCCTGGATGACGAAGAACGCGTCTTCCGTCGCATAGCGGCAATCGCAGGCGCTCGCGAAATCCACCGCTCCGCCCACGCATCCGCCCTGGATCGCCATCAGCACCGGCATGCGCGCGCGCTCCAGGCAGTTAAATGTTTCCTGAATATCGAGGATGCCCTGGCGCAGATTGGCGCGGGTGCGGCCGCGCTCCTCCTTTGACGCAGCGGCAGCGGTGCCGTTCGATTGCCCCGACGTGAACACCGACAAATCCATGCCGCCGGAGAAATGCTTGCCGGTCGAGGAGATGACGATCACCCGCGCCTTCGCATTGGCGTCGATATCCTTCACGATTTCCGGCAGTTCGCGCCAGAATTCCGGCACCATGGTGTTCAGTTCCTCGGCTCTCTTCAGTTGGATATGGGCGATGCCGTCCGCGATCTCGACGTTGAAGCAGCGATAGGCCATGGCAAGTCTCCGTTTGGCGCTCCTCCATTCTTATCATGCGGGCGCGCTTGCGGGGAACGGGTTTGAAGCGCTCTACTCCCGCAACGGAAACATTCCAGGAAACGGCACATGCCCATCAATTACGACGAGCTGATGCAGGCCAAGGCGACAGGCATCGCCGCGAACTATCGCGACCGCGAGGTCATGCTCTATGCGCTCGGCATCGGCTTCATGCGCGATCCGATGAACACCGACGAGCTTCCCTTCGTCTATGAGAACGGCCTCAAGACTGTTCCCACGATGGCGACCGTGGTGGGATGGGGCGGCGGCCGCGTGTTGGCGCGCGCCGACATCAATTATCTCATGGTCGTGCATGGCGAACAGCGGCTCACCATGCACAAGCCGCTGCCGATTTCGGCCGATGTGCTCATGGACGAGCGCGTCGTCGGCGTGTTCGACAAGGGCAAGGAAAAAGGCGCCGTCATCCTCACCGAGCGCGTGGTGCGCGAGAAAACGTCGGGCGACAAGCTCTGCACGCTGGTCAACACCACCTTCGCGCGCGGCGACGGCGGCTTCGGAGGTCCGAAGGAGGGCGCGCCGGAACCGCATGTCCTGCCGACGCGCGCGATGGATATCGTGCATGAAGCGGACACGCGCGCCGACCAGGCGTTTCTCTACGCGCTGTCGGGCGACCGCAACCCGCTGCACCGCGATCCGAACGTGGCGAAGATGGCGGGCTTCCCCAAGCCGATCCTGCATGGACTCTGCACCTATGGCACGGCCTGCCGCTCGGTGATCTCCACCCTCTGCAAATTCGATCCCACGAAGATCACGGGCTTCGACGTGCGCTTCTCTGCGCCCGTGTTTCCGGGCGAGACCATCGTGACGGAGATGTGGAAGGACGGAAACGTCGTTTCCTTCCGCTCCAAGGTGAAGGAGCGCGACGTCGTGGTCCTCAACAACGGCAAGTGCACGCTTGCAGGCTGATCCGCTTGGACATGCACAAGATCTGATCGCGCAGGGCCGCGCCAAGGAAGCGGCGAGGCTGCTGTTCGATCTGATCGAAGAGCGGCGCGGCGGATTGCTCGCGCGGCTCATGCTCATGCGCGCGCTTCTCGCTTCCGATGACACGGGCGAAGCGGTGCGCGTCGCGCGCGAGACCGCGATGCTCAATCCGTCGGTGGCATTGGCGGCGGCATCGCTGGGCGAAGCGTTGCGCATTGCCGGCGCGCTGCCCACCGCCATCGGAGAGTTCCAGCGCGCGCTGCGCCTCGATCCGTCGCTGGACGAAGCGCGCTTCGGGTTGGGCCGCGCATGGCTCGATGCGGGCGAACCGGAAAAGGCGCTGGAGGCTTTTGCACAGATCCAAAACCCGTCCGCCGAACTGGAAGGCGCTGTCGCGCAGGCCGAAGCCGCGAAGGGGCAGGCGCGGTCCGATGCGCGCTATGTGCGCCATCTCTTCGACCAGTTCTCGGTGGATTACGACTCGCGGATGCGCGGCCAGCTCGGCTATCGCGCGCCGGAAATCCTGCGTGAAATGGCGTCCTTTATCCTGCCGCGGCAGAGCGGACTTGCAATCCTCGATCTAGGCTGCGGGACCGGACTCGCAGGCATGGCGTTCAAGGACATGGCGGCGCGGCTCGACGGCGCCGATCTCAGCCCGGGCATGATCGAAAAGGCGCGCGCGCTCGGCATATACGAAGATCTCGCCGTCGCCGATATCGAGACCGGGCTCGCAGTCTTCAACCGCCGCTACGATCTCGTCCTCGCCGCCGATACCGTGGTTTATCTGGGCGATCTGGAGAAACTCCTCCTCGCTGTCGCCGCGCGCCTCGCCGAAGACGGCACGTTCCTGTTCACGGCCGAGAGGAAAGAGGGCGAGGGTTTCGAGCTCGGCCCGAAGCGCCGCTGGCGGCATTCGGAGCGCTATCTGCGCGCCGCCGCCGCCCGCGCGGGGCTGGAGGTGGCCGGGATCATGCCGGCATCGCCCCGCAGCGAAGCGGGCGTCCCCGTGGAAGGCCTGGCTGTGGCGCTGCGATTGGCAGAAAAAGTGGGTTGATTGTCATTTCCGCCAGGGCGGCCGATGCCTACAGTCCAGGGCATGGAAAAGCCCCACGCCAAAATCGTCGTCATGTTGGCTTTTGCCGATGCGCAGGTGCTCGATGTGGTCGGTCCGCTGCAGATGCTGGCCGGCGTCAACGACGAATACCCCGTGGGCGCGCCCGCTTATGCGCTGACGCTCCTGGCGGAGAAGAAAGGCCCCTTCCGCACCTCCGGCGGCATCCGCATCGAGGCGGACGGCAGCTATCGCGATCTGCCCAGGAAGATCGACACGCTGATGATCGCGGGCGGCAACATCCGCGCGGCGCTGGAAGATCCCATTTTGCTTGATGCCTTGCGAACGGCGGCGAAACGCGCGCGGCGTGTCGTGTCGATCTGTTCGGGTGCGTTCTTTCTCGCTTCCGTCGGTTTGCTGAAAGGCCGCCGCGCCACGACGCATTGGCGCTCCGTCGAACTCCTGGCGCGTCTTTATCCCGACACCATCGTCGAGTCGGACGCGCTCTATGTCCGCGACGGCAAGATATGGACGTCGGCCGGCGTCACCGCAGGCATGGATCTCGCGTTGGCACTGGTGCGCGAAGACCACGGCGACGAAATGGCGCTGAAGATCGCGCGCCGCCATGTGCTCTTCCTCATGCGGCCCGGCGGCCAATCGCAATTCAGCGCGCATCTCAAAACCGAAGCCGTGAGTACCGGCAAATTGTCCGGCTTGCTGCGGTGGATTCCGGAACATGTGTCCGGCGAACTCAACGTCGCCACACTGGCGGCCAGCGCCAACATGAGCGAGCGAAGCTTCGCGCGCATTTTTTTGCGCGAGACGGGAAAGACCCCGGCCGCCTATGTCGAGGACATCCGGCTCGACGAGGCGCGCCGCCTGCTCACCGCCTCCGATCTTTCCGTCATGCAGGTCGCCGCGCGCACCGGCTTCGGCACGGAAGAGCGGATGCGCCGCGCATTTCACCGCCGCCTCAAGATCAATCCCGCCGCGTTCCGCGCGCGCTTCCAGCAGAAGGATCTCACGTCATGACGCTCCGCACGGGCTTTCTTCTCTTCAACGACGCCGAGGAGCTCGACTTCGCCGGTCCATGGGAGGTCTTCACCATGGCCAACGAGGTCGCCGGCTATTCCGGCGGCGAGAAGCCGTTCGAAACATTGATGATCTCCGAGAAGAACGAGCCTGTGCTCTGCCGCAAGGGAATGCGGGTATTGCCGGATGCAACCATCGATAGCTGCGGCAAGCTCGACATCCTTCTGATCCCCGGCGGGCAGGGCACGCGCACGGAAGTGAAAAACGAAAAGCTGCTCGCCTGGATCGCGCGCACCTCGGCGGACTGCGCCTGGATCACAAGCGTGTGTACCGGTTCGCTGCTGCTCACGGCCGCCGGTCCGGCCAGCGGCAAGCGGGTCACCACCCACTGGGGCTACATCGACCAGTTGCGGGCGCGCAACGAAGCCGCCGAAGTGCTGGAAAAGGTCCGTTATGTCCGCGACGGCAATGTCGTGACGGCGGCCGGCGTCTCGGCGGGGATCGACATGGCGTTGTGGCTGGTGGGCCAGATCAAAAGCCCCGAGTTTGCCCGCAATGTGCAGCGCTTCATGGAATACGACCCCGCGCCGCCTTACGCCGCAGCGGTTTAACCGCTCTGCCGCCTTTATTCCGCCTTGGGAGTCGTGCTTCTATCCGCGCGGCGAGGGTAAAACCCATTCAAGGGGAGTAGAGAATGCTTGGTAAATTTGGCTTGGCCGTTGCTGCGGTCATGATCTCGGCCGTGCCGGCGATGGCCCAGGGGATGTGCGGCGACGCACCGATTCCGCCGGCGGCGCTGGATGGCAGCAAGGCGACGGAAGCGCAGATGAAGGACGCGCACGACGATGTCGTGAACTTCATCAAGTCGTCGGACGATTATCAGAGCTGCCTGTTCGCGGATCTCGCGCGCCAGAAGCGCGAAGCGGCGAAGGCGAAGGATCCGAAGCCGCTCGATCCGTCGATCGCACAGGGCGTCAGCGCCAAGGTCGATGCGAACCAGAAGATGAAGGAAAAGGTCGGCGCGGAGTTCAACGCCGCCGTCGTGGCCTACAAGGCGGCGCATCCGAAAGGCTGAGTCGCGAATCGTTCGATGAGCACCGCCGTCCGGAAAGGGCGGCGGTGTTTTTTTGCGCGCGGGCGAATCGCATATCGTCGCGCGGGATGAGTCTGGCCGAACTTCGCAGCGAACGGCGCAGCCGCAACCATGCGGCGGTGCGCGCGTCGATTCTGAACGCCGCTCGGCGCGTTGCGATCCGCGATGGCGCGCGCAATCTCTCGCTGCGCGCGGCCGCTGCCGAAGCCGGATATGCGCCGGCCGCTCTCTATGGATATTTTCGCAGCAAGGATGAGTTGCTGCTGGCGCTCGCCGCCGACGATCTCTCCGCGCTGGTGCGCGCGATCCGCGAAGTGATGCAGGGCGGTTCCGCCGGCAAGCTGAGCTCCGCCGCATCGGTCGCACTCGATCTTCTGGAGAACACCGAAACCTTTGCCGCGGTTTCCGCGGCGCTTCCGTCGGAAGCGGCACCGAGCGATGCCGAGCGCCTGTTCAACGGCCGCATGATCGCCGCGCTCACCGCGCTTTCCGACGCCATGGGCAACGGACGCAGCCGCGAGGCGCAGGCCGATGTGGTGCTGCTGGCGGCAGCGCTCGCGGGATTGGCGCTGCTCGGCCGCTCGGGACGGCTCGCCGCGCTGGGTTTCGGCAACGAAGAATTGCTGGCGCGCCTCGAACGGCACTTCGCGCCGGCATGAGGTTCAGCGCGGGGCGCGGTGCGCCATCCGTGCGATCTCCTTCTGCACCACGTCGCGATATTCCATCGGCAGGAAATGGGTCGCCTTTTCGACAAGCACGCGCCGTGTCTGCTTGTGGTTGCGCCTGAAGCGCAGTGCTTCGGACTCCGGGCAAGTGCTGTTGTGGCCGGCGTGGATGATGGTGACCGGGCAGCGCAAGCCGCGCACCGTGGACGTCACGCCGCGCGGCGCCAGCCGGAAGGTTTGCGACTCCCACGCCGGCGCGCAGGCGAGCCGCATCTGGCCGTCTTCGGTCGGAAGAAGTCCGCCCTTCAGATAATCGTGCACCATCTGGTCTGGCCAGGTCTTGAAGGCGCCGCGTCCGCGATAACCGCGCTCCACGAACTCGAAGGATTCGAAGGTGTCGCGCCGCCTGGCCGCGCGCTCGGCGAGATCGGGATCGCCGCGCTGCGCCAGCCGCCAGCGTGCGAGCATCCAGTGGAATCGCGATCCCGGCATGAACACGGGTTCAATCAGCACCAGTCCGCGCACGAGATCCGGGCGCATCAGCGCCACCATCAGGCTCACTGTCGCGCCCATCGAATGACCGGCAAGGATCATCGGCCGTCCGTCCAGCCCATCGAGGAAGCGGATGAGATCGTCGCGATAAATGATCCAGTCTTTCGCCATGCCTTCGCCGGTGGGCAGCGAATTGAACCCGTGACCGCGCTGGTCGACCGCGTAGATATGAAAGCGGTCCGACAAGGGCTGCAGCAGCAACTTGTAGGTCTCGGCATTGAAACCGGTGGCGTGGCTGAAAAGCAGCGATGGGCCGGGCGAGCGCCATTCGAGATAGGAGATCTCCCCATCCCACAGCTTCATCGTCTCGCGTTCAGGCTGGCTCATCGAGAATAGGGGTGACGCAACGGAAGGGCCGGACATGGCGGCAGTTTGCTGGGGCGCAGTCATTTCGTAAAGTCGC
Organism: Rhizomicrobium sp.; assembly: GCA_051959625.1. GTDB lineage: Bacteria > Pseudomonadota > Alphaproteobacteria > Micropepsales > Micropepsaceae > Rhizomicrobium. Next base: position 3,022 of record JBQCFD010000090.1, on the reverse strand, counting down.
CAAAAGATATCGAGGAAACGACCTTGCACCCGTCCGTATACGCGCAGACGACACCCGACAAGACCGCGCTCATCATGGCGGGATCCGGCGAAAGCCTGAGCTACCGTTCGCTGGACGAGCGCTCCAACCAGGCGGCCCAGCTTTTCCGCTCGCTGGGTCTGACGGCCGGCGATGCCATCGCCATTTTCATGGAGAACAATCTCGATTTCCTGCCGATCTGCTGGGGCGCGCAACGGGCGGGACTCTATTACACCTGCATTTCGTCCCGGCTGACGGCGGGCGAGGTCGAATACATCCTGGGCGATTGCAACGCGAAGGTGCTGATCGTCTCGAGCGGACTGTCGAAGGTGGCGAGCGAGCTGGTGCCGGTGCTCAAGAAGGTGAAGCTTCTGATGGTGGGCGGCACCGCCGCGGGCTACCAAAGCTACGAGCAGGCGGCGGGCGAAATGCCCAGGACGCGCATCGCCGATGAATCCGCCGGCGCGGACATGCTCTATTCCTCCGGAACGACCGGCCGCCCCAAAGGCGTGCGCGTGGCGCTCTCCGGCCAGCCGATCGACGCGCCCAATCCGCTGCTGATGATCGTGCAGGGACTGTTCGGGCTTTCGAATGAGTCGATCTATCTCTCGCCCGCGCCGCTCTATCATGCCGCGCCGTTGCGCTATTGCATGACGGTGCATCGCATGGGCGGCACCGTCGTCGTCATGGAGCATTTCGACGCCGAGCAGGCGCTGAAGGACATCCAGACCTACAAGGCGAGCGCCAGCCAGTGGGTGCCCACCATGTTCGTGCGCATGCTGAAGCTGCCCGAAGAGGTGCGTCTGAAATACGACGTGTCGTCGATGAAGTCGGCGATCCACGCCGCTGCGCCTTGCCCCATCGAAGTGAAGAAGAAAAGGATCGATTGGTGGGGGCCCGTGATCCACGAATATTACGCCGGCACCGAAGGCAATGGCTTCTGCTATGTCGGCAGCGCGGACTGGCTGAAGCATCCGGGCACCGTCGGCAAGTCGCTGCTGGGTCCGATCCACATCTGCGGCGAGCACGGCGAGGAATTGCCGGTCGGCGAGGAAGGCACGATCTATTTCGAGTCCGCACAGCCGGAAGCGATGTTCCGGTATCACAACGACGAAAAGAAGACGAAGGACTCGCGCCACCCCGAACATCCGAACTGGTCCACGCTGGGCGACGTCGGCAAGCTCGATGCGGACGGCTATCTCTATCTCACCGATCGCAAGGCGTTCATGATCATCTCCGGCGGCGTGAACATCTATCCGCAGGAAGCCGAGAACCTGCTCATCAACCATCCCAAGGTGGCGGATGTCGCCGTCATCGGCGTGCCGAACGAGGATTTCGGCGAGGAGGTGAAGGCCGTGGTGCAGCCCGCGAATTGGGCCGACGCCGGTCCCGTGCTCGCGGATGAACTCATGGCCTATGCGCGCGCCAATCTTTCGGCGATCAAGTGTCCGCGCTCCATCGATTTCGACAAGGAGTTGCCGCGCCATCCCACCGGCAAGCTCTACAAGCGCCTCATTCGCGACCGTTATTGGGGCAAGCGCGATTCCAAGATCGTCTGACACTGGAGAACAAACATGACCAAGACCGTGACATTCGATGACCTGCCCAAACTGGTGGGACAGGAAACGGGCGTTTCCGACTGGCTGGAGATCACGCAGGACCGCATCAACCAGTTCGCGGATGCGACCGGCGATCATCAATGGATCCACATCGACGTGGAGCGCGCGAAGAAGGAAATGCCCGGCGGCAAGACCATCGCGCACGGTTATCTCACGCTGTCGCTGATACCTTATCTCACCGGCAAGTTCCTGCGCATCGAAGGCGTGACGCGCGGCATCAACTACGGCTCGAACAAGGTGCGCTTCACCAACATGGTGCCGGTCGGCAGCAAGGTGCGCGCGCGTTCGAAGCTGGTTTCCGCCGAGCTCAATCCGAAATCCGGCGGCATGCAGCTCATCAGCGAAGTGACCATCGAGATCGAGGGGCAGGACCGCCCCGCCTGCGTCGCCGAAACCATCGGAATCGTCTTCAAATAAAGCGGTGGCGTGCAGGCCTTCTGCGTGCTATCCCCGCGCTCCCTTTGGGGAGTAGCCGCCCGGTGTGACCGGGCCGCGCGTCAACACAATCGGCAGCGATGCCGTGGCGCGCGGGGCCTTCGTGGCATGGCGAGACCAACGGTTGCTTCTTCCGCGCCGGGCGGGAGGAGACGCCGTTGCCCATCTCGCACTCGGCCATGGAGTTGTCCCGATGGAAGCCTTTCTCGTCTCGTCGTCCACTGTCGCCATCGCCGAGATGGGCGACCGCACGCAGCTTCTCGCGCTGGTGCTCGCCGCGAAATTCCGCAAGCCCGTGCCGATCGTGGCCGCCATCCTCATCGCTACGCTCGCCAATCACGCCATTGCCGGCTATCTCGGCGTGTGGCTGGGGAAATATCTCACGCCGCAACTCCTCGATCTCGCGGTCGGCGTCTCCATGCTCGGCATGGCGTTGTGGACGCTCATTCCCGACAAGCTGGATGAGAAGGATGCGCGCACGGACGGTCACGGTGCTTTCGTCGCGACCCTGATCGCCTTCTTCATCGCCGAGATCGGCGACAAGACGCAGATCGCAACGGCGGCGCTGGCCGCGGGCTATTCGAACCTTCTCGGTGTCGTTGCGGGCAGCACCACGGGCATGCTGATTGCCAACGTGCCGGTCGTGTTCATGGGCAGCAAATTCGCCGCGCGCCTGCCGATGGATACGATCCACAAGCTCGCCGCGGTGCTCTTCGCTGGCCTGGGCCTCTGGTTCATCGCGCGCGGGCTTCTCTAACCGACGCGCTTGAACATCAAGCTGTTCTTGCCGCGCAGATAGATGAAGCCGGTGATCCTTCCATCCACGCCCCGCTGGAAGACCTTCGGTGTGTTGCCATGTGCCGGCGTGAAAAAGATGTCGCGCGCTTGCGCTTTCTGCGGCGTCTCGGTGCCGCCATTCAATGACGCGACGAGATCATCGCCCTTGCGCG
>JBQCFD010000089.1:0-33441 GCA_051959625.1 Rhizomicrobium sp. | reverse complement strand
AAGATTCTGGACGAACGTCGCCTGGACCGAGAGCTTCTTGGAGCCGCTGCCCAGTCGGGCAAGGGCGCTGTTGACGTTGTTCAACGAGGTTTCAACCGTGTTGATCATCGCCGAAGCGGCCGACTGCGTCGAGATCGATGCCGTCGCGCCGAACATGATGATGCCGCCGCTGAGGCTCAGGTTTTCGCTCTGGACCGTGATCCGCTTGACGCCGTCGGAGGACGCAAGCACGGAGATCCCGCCCGTCGCTGAACCGTCGATCAGGTTGAAGCCGTTGAACACCGCGTTGTTGACGATGGAGGTAATCTGATCGCGAAGCGCTTCGAAGTCTTCGTTCAGCGCCTGGCGGCTTGCCGTGTCCATGGACGAGTCGGCGGCTGCCAGCGCTTTTTGCTTCATCTCGATCATGAGGTCGGAAATCGACTGGCCGGCGGAAAGGGCCACATCGACCGAGGAGATGCCGCGGTTGATGCTGTCCGTCACCGCGGAATAACCAGCCACATCGCCGCGCATGTTCTGGGCGATGGCGTAGGTAGCGCCGTCGTCCTTCGCACTCGCGACCTTCAATCCGGAGTTGATGGCATTCTGGGTGGTCTGAAGTTCTGCGTTGGTCTTGTCGAGGTACTGCAGCGCGATCATCGCGCCGCTGTTGGTATTGACGCTAAGCATTGACGATTCTCCGTCCCGTTCTGGAGTTTGGCAGGCCTTCTGCTCGCCGCAGGGCACGATGCCCCGCCCCGAGAAGCGCAATCCTCGTGCCAGCGCGTTTACCTGTTAAGTCATTGATTTTATTGATGTAAAATTGAAGGGGCGGCAGGGTCTAGCGGGCAAATTTTACCTTGCGGCAGATGCGGCCCGCCAAAAGCAAAACGCCGGCCCCGTCGGACCGGCGTTTCGGAAAGAGAACTCTTTTGCGCGTCTTCAGGCGGCGCCCTGAAGGCCCTGCATGATGGTGCGGTTGACCTCGATCAGCGGGTCCATCGGCGCGCCGGTGCGCGTCACCTGCTTGGAATATTTGGACACCCACAGCGACAGCGACACGATCTGGGCGCGCACTTCCTTGGGCAGCTGGTTGCGGTCGTCGAGGCAATCGCTGGCGAGCGTGCGCCAGAGCCTGCGATTCCAGTCGATCGCTTCGGCGAGCGGACCCCCGCTGGCATGGCATTTCTGGGCGTCGATCAGCGCGCCCGTCACCTGGCCGAAAAGGCGGTATTCCGTCGCCCGCGGATCTTCAGTAGTTGCTTGCGCGCTTTGATAGGCTTTGTGGGTCATAGCTCAACCGTTCTCCTTCGAATTCGAACAACTTTTTGCAAAGCATCAGGGCCTTGTAGTAGGCGCCGCTCATCACGTCGCGGCTGATCTCCACGCAAGCGGCAAGGGCCTGGCGATTGCGGATGGCGCCCATGAAGTCCGTCATTCTGAGCGCGAATTCGTTGTAGTAGGTCTCGGTGTCTTCCGGCGACAGGTACATCATCATCACCGGGAAATAGATGCGCCGGGCCGGCGTGTTGGCGCCTTCCGGCTGCATGATGTCCTTCTCGCGCAGCACGCAGGCCTTGTTCTGGATCACGAGGCTGGTGCGTTTGTCGCCATTGGCCAGCACCGCGCCGTTAAGCACGAATTTTTCACCGGGCTTGAGCGACAGTTTCAGCGGCATCGGCGAATTCCTTTTGAATTCATTAAACTGGCCCCGGCGCAGCGCCGTCACAGACCGGTTCACGCGCGCAACGCTAGCGCCCATTCCTTAACAAAAGGCTTGCAACGCGAGGCAGTGCGTTCACCGCGCCTTAAGCATGTTTGCCGTCTGATGCGCCTTCCGCTCGAAGGATTTTTCCATGGCGCAGGCTGCCATCGCTCCCGGTTTGGAATCGCTCGCCGGGGTCAACGCCCACAATTCCGCGCTCGCGAAGCTCGAAGCGCTGGAAGAGCAGCTGGACGCCGCCTTGAACCGCCGCAAGGCGAACGGCCTTTTGCGGCGCGCGATCAAGGCCTGGCGGCGCGGTGAAATCGCGCGTGCCGGCCAGCTTGCGCTGGAAGCGACGGAAGTCGACGGCACCCACGCCCAGGCCTTTCACGTGCTCGCGCTTGCACTGGAAAAGATGGGTCATCTGCACAAGGCCCTGGTGACGTTCGAGCGCGCCTTCGCGCTGGCGCCCAGCGAGCCGGATCTGCTTCTCAATCTGGGGCTTACGGCGTGGAACATGAAGCTGCGCGAGCAGGCGGTGAAGATGTTCCGGCTCTATATCGCCGCCTGTCCGGATTCGCCTTTAGGCTACAACAACCTGGGCATGGTTCAATGCGAGCTGGGCGACAATGCGACGGCGATCGACACGCTGCGCAACGCCATCTACCGCATGCCGGCCGAGCCGGTACTGTGGAATTCGCTGGCCACGGTGCTGGCCGAATCCAGCCGCGCGGAAGAAGGCTTGCAGTTCTATCGCGAAGCGATCCGCCTCGATCCGGATTTCTCGCGGCCCTATCACAATCTGGGCTACGCCTATTCGCATCTTGGCCGGCTGGAAGAGGCGCTCGAAGCCTATGACGGCGCGCTCGCGCGCGTGACCGATCCCGGCGAGCGCGTCGAAGGATTGCATTCGCGCAGCATCTGTCTCATCGGCATGGGCCGGCTGGAGGAAGGCTGGCGCGAATATGAAGTGCGCCGGGACGTGCATTTCCGCGCTTATGTGAACCAGATGCTGAAAGCGCCCTACTGGCAGGGCGAAAACCTCGACGGCAAAAGGATTTTGGCGATCGGCGAGCAGGGATTGGGCGACGAGTTCATGTTCGCCAATGTGCTGCCGGATCTGCAGCGCGCGGTGGGCGAGACCGGAACGCTTCAGATCGCCGTCGACCCGCGTCTGGTTTCTCTCTTCCGGCGTTCGTTTCCCAAGGCGCAGGTCGGCACCTATGACGACCGCCGCCTCATCGATCCCGATCGCATCAAGGAGTTGCGCTTCATTCCCTGGGCCACGACGAACGGAGAACCGGACTATCAGGTGCTGATGGGTTCGGCGCTGCAATACTATCGCAAGCGGATCGAGGACTTCCCGCGCACGGCCTTCCTCGTCGCCGATCCGGGGCGCGTCGAGAGCTATCGCAAACAGCTCGAAGCGCTCGGAAGCGGGCCTTACATCGGCATCTGCTGGCGTTCCATGATGACGACGGGCAAACGCGGAAAATATTACAGCGTGCTGGACGAATGGGGCCCGGTGCTCAAGACGCCGGGTGTCACCTTCGTCAACGTCCAGTACGGCGATTGCGCCGAAGAACTGGCGCGCGCGCAACAGCGCCATGGCGTGCGGATAAACACGATCGAAGGCCTGGACCTGAAGAACGATATCGAAGGCGCGGCTGCGCTCTCCAGGGCGCTGGATCTCGTGATTTCCGCGCCCACCGCTGCCGCCGCTGCCGCGGCATCCGTCGGAACGGAGACGTGGTTCGTCACCGCCGGCCGCACTTGGCCGCAACTCGGCACCAGCGAATATCCGTGGTACCGCGCGACGAAGGTGTTCAGCCCCGAGAAGTTCGCGGACTGGTCCTCCCTGATGCCGGAGATCTCCAAAGCGATCACCGCGCGCCTTTAGATTTCCTCCCCCGCGATGCCGGGGAGGGGAAACCGCGCAGCGGTGGAGGCGCCTCTCTACCCGGCTGCGCTCGGCACCTCCCCCGTGAACGGGAGAAGACATTCTCCAAAGAAACGAACGGCCGGGCTCTGGAGAGTCCGGCCGTTCGCTCTTTCCAAGGCTGGCAGACGGTCGCCGGGGGGAATCCCGTCCCGCAGCCGTCTGGAAAAAAAGAGGGTTGGTTGTCTACATCAGGAAGGACACGCATAGGTTGTACCTTGCGTCCCTTAAAACCGGGTAAACAGCCGCCCTCTCGCTCTCCTATTTTCCTGCCAGGAACGCCCGCACGTCCGCCGCCGAGCGGTCGGCCACTTCCTCCATCGGGATGTGTCCGGTCTGCGGATAGACGATGAGCTTCGAGCCCGGAATGTCCTTGTGGAAGGCGTAGGCCGACGCCACGGGGATGAGGTGATCCTGCTCGCCCCACAAGATGAGCGTCGGCGCCTTGATGTCGGCGATGTGCTCTTTCACGTCATTGGTGAAGGGAAGCTGGAAGCGTTCGCGCGTGGCTTCGCGCGTCCCTTCCATGCGCGCGAAATCCCAATACTCATCGATCATCGCGGGCGTGATGATCGCCTTGTGGACGATGGCGTCGTTCAGTCCTTCCACCACCAGATTGCGCGGCGTGATGTGCAGCACGATCTGGTTCAGCACCGGCATGCGCGCGATGCGGAAGGCGAGCGGAATCTTGTCGCCCATCTTGCCCGGCTCGCCGCCGGCATCGACGAGAATGAGCGCGCTCACCTTGTCGGGATGCTCTTCGGCATAGCGCGCGACGACGCCACCGCCCATGGAATTGCCGCCGAGCGCGAATTTCGCGAGCCCGAGTTTCGTCACCACTTCGTCGACGAACTTCACCATGCCTTCCTGCGAATAATCGCGATTGGGCACGGCGCCCGTCAGTCCGTGTCCGGGCAGGTCCATCGTCACGATGCGATAGGTGCCTCCCAGCCGCTTGGCCCAGGGTTCCCAGGTGAAGAGCGACGCGTTGGAGCCATGGATCAGCACCAGCGCCGGTCCGCTCCTGTTGCCCTGATCGCGCACATGCGCGCGCGCGCCATCGGGAAGCATGATGAATTCCGACGGCGGCTTGGCGTATTTCGCTTCCAGCACGCTGCGCGGAATATCGGGCGTGCTGAAATACCAGAACGCGCCGACAAGCAGCACGATGACGACGGCAACCCCTGTCAGAAATGCACGCATCAGATTCCCCCTTCTTCTGTCGCAGTTGTTTCGAACATCTCGCTGCCGGCGCCCGGCCCCGGATCATCCGGCGGCCGCGGCAGCACGACAAATGCGGGTTCCGACACCGGCCCGCTCACCATGATCTTGCGCGGGCGCGGCAGCATGATGTCCTCGTCCGCCGGCGGCGCGATGAAGGCGTGCGCGGCGTCGGCCGCCAGTCTCTCGTCCTGCGCGGCGCCGGGCAGCATCTGGATCTCGTCGACATGCGGCGCGGACCAGGAAAGCGAATCGAAGGCGCCGCAATGGGTGCAAACCGGCCGCCATGCATCCATGCTGAAGCCGCAATGGCCGCAACGCCAATCGGCGTCGCGCGGCGCGCGCACCGCGCGCGAGAGCCAGGCATGGGCGGCAGCCGCGTCGTGGCTTCCGCTTTGCTCGATCTCCGCCATCAGCGCGCAGACCCGCGCGCTGGCATAGCCGCGCGAGAGCGGCGCAAGAATGCGGCGCGCCTCGTCCCATTGCATGAGATTTGCGGCCTGTTCGGCTTCCAGGATCCGGCTTTCGAAATGATCGGGATTGAGTCTCGCCAGCGCCTTGAGCCTGCGCGCGCGCTCAACTTCCGTTTCCGCGGGCTTGATCGTGGCGTAGACCGCCGCGAGGTCGGGATGCGGCGACTGCGCCCACGCCGTTTCGATCGCATCTTCCGCGCGCCAGGATTTTCCCGCTGCCGCCAGCCTGCGCGCGGCAAGCGCCGCGGCCGGCACAAGCCCCGGCGACAGCGCGACCGCCTCTTCCGCCAGCCTCAACGACGCTTCGCCGCCGCCGCGCGAATCCTGATCCAGCGCCTCGGCCGCGAGGAGCACGGCGCGGCGGCGGCGCGCGATCTGCTCATCCACGATTCCGGCTTTCGCCGCATCTTCCAGGACCGTTCGCGCATCGCCCCATTCGTTGTTCGCCGCCTTCAGTTCGAACAGCGCATTGGCCGCCCATGGGGCCTCCGGCTTGAGTTCGTGCGCGCGCGAAACAAGCTTCATCGCTTCCGCAGAATCGCCGGCGCGCATCGCCTGCATGAACAATCCGCGCAGGCCCAGGAATTCCGTCTCCGGATGCACCAGCATCGCGCGATAGGCGGTGCTCTGCGCGGCATCGTCGCCTTCGAGTTGCGCCGCCTGGGCCGTGAGCAGGAGCGCAAGCGGCGGCGAGCCGAGAAGCGATCCCACCGTCTGCGCATGAAGGCGCGCTTCGGGCGCGTCGCCCGCCGCGGCGGCGACAAGCCCGCGGGACAGCGCCTCGTAACCGCGGCGCGTCTGCCGCCCCGTCCACCAGCGCCCGATCGCTCCGGGTCCTGTGAGGATGAACACGATGACGCGCGTGACGAGGGTGATGACGCCCGCGAAAAGAATGAGCGCCGCGATCGCGGTCCCCGCGCTCATGCGGATCTCGTAACCGTCGATCAGAAACAGCAATTGTCCCTGCCGGTTGGCGATCCATGCCACGGCGGCCGCGATCAGTGCGGCCGCGAGCAATATGCCGGCCAGCCGTCTCATCTATCCGGTACCGTGGCGGCGGGCGGTTTCGCATCGCCGGGAAGCGGCGCAGCCAGCATCGCGACCACGCGGTTGGAAAGATCGCGCAGGTCCTTGTCCAGCGCCACGCGCGATTGCGCGGCATCGATCCAGCCCATCGCGGCGGCGCGCGCATGCGGATTGAGCTGCGCCATTCCGGCGAGCGCGCCGTCGAGATCGTTCTTGCCCGCATCCACTTCCGCGCGCGCCAGGATATCGGCGGTGGTTTTGCCCTCGACGATGCCGACGCGGCGCACGCTGACGAGTCCCGTTACATGCAGCCACAGACGCTGCAGCCAGCTCTTCGCGCGCGCTTCGCGGGCGGCTGCGATGATGCCCGGCGCCTCGCGCGTGATGCGCGCCGCCAGCATTGGCCGCGTGGGCACGCCGCTCCGCGACAGCGCCGTGAGTTCCGGTGCCGGCAGGCCCGGCGCCACGGCGCGCAGAGTGGAAAGCTCGTTGGCGAAAGGCGCGCCGCTTGCGCTGACGCGCACCAGATCGGCCAGCGCCATCATGGCCGCGGCGCGTTTGAGCGCGGGCTCCGGATCGCGCGCTTCCAGCTTCGCGATACGCGCTTCGAGCAGGGCTTCGTCGCTCTTGAGCGCGAAGCTGCCCAATTCCTGCTTCAGATCGGCGGGCGGCGCGGTGGCTTCCAGAGCGGTGACGCGCGCGCTCAGTTGCGTGAGCGGGACATTGGTCGTGCCGCCGGTCTGTTCCAGCGCGGCGAGCCGCGCTTCGTCGGCGGCGAGTCTCGTCTTCAACCGCGCGAGCGCCGCCGTCTGCACAGCGGATATCTCGCCGGACCTGTTGGCGGTTGGCTGATCGACGCGCGCTTCCAGCGCCGCGATCCTGTCATTGGCGGCAGAGATATCCTGCGAACCGCTATTCCACGGCCAATAGACGGCGATCAACCCGCCGCAAGCCGCCGCAATCAGGAGCAGAAAGAAAATGCCGATGGCTTCGGGCAATTCGAGGCCGCGGATTCGCGGCTCGCGCGGCTCTTCGCTCTCCCCGCGCGGCAGCGCGGCAAAGGGACGTTGGGTCGAATCTGCATCGCTCATGCTGCCTGCGAAATTACCGCGCGGAAGCTTTTTCGCCTAGGCCAGCAGCGCCAGAAGGGCTTCCTGATTGGGCGCTTCGGCGACGCGGATGGCGCGAAAGACAAGCGGCGCAAGCGCCCTGGCGGTGGCTTCGCTGATGCACAACGCCGTAAGGTCTTCGCAATGCACGCCAAGGTTCTCGCGCAGCACGCAAGCGGCGAATGTCGCGGCGCTGCGCGGCGAAAAAAGCAGCACGGCATCGAGCGCGGCGCTGCGCAGGGCATCGGCGGCGTCGTCCGGCAATTGCCGGGCGGCGCGCGCCTCGTAGAGAATTTCGCGCCGCACCGCGAACCCCTCTTTCTCAAGATCGGTTGCGAGGTGCTTTGGCGCTTCCGCACCCGCGGCATGAAGCAGAACACCATCCTGCGGATTGGCCCAGCCGGCGGCGGCACGCGCCAGAGCCGCACCGTCGCCATTGGCATTCTTTATGTGCGTGAAGCCCGCGCGCGCGGCCTCTTTGGCGGTTTGCGGTCCCACCGCAAAGACCGGGACGTCGCGCCGATGCGTTCTCCGCGCGATGGCGCGCACGCCGTTGGCGCTGGTGGCGAGGATGGCGGCCACGCCGTCGAGCGCGACAGGCGGCCCGTCATGAAAATGAATATCGAGCAGCGGCGCGACCACCACCTCATGCCCCTGCGCGCGCAGCGTTTCCGAAATCCCGCGCGCGTCCTCTTTCGGGCGCGTGACGAGAACGCGCATCAGAGCGCGAGCCATTTGGCGGCGCGCGGCTTGATCGCTTCGCCGGCTTCGCGGCCGAGCCGTTCGGCATGGTTGCGCGGATCGTGGCCGAGATTTTCCGCAAACCGCGTCTCCACGAAATCGCTGCCGTCCGGCGCCAGCACTTCGCCGTGGAATGCGAGAACGTTGTTCTCGCAAGTCGCCAGTCCTCCGATGGAGGTGCGGCAGGAACCATCGAGCGCCGCCTGGAAAGCGCGCTCGCAGGTGAGCGCCACTTCCGTCGTCTTGTCGTTCAAAAGCGCGGTCACTTCGCGCGCGTGGGTATCGGTTTCGCGGATCTCGATACCGACTGCGCCTTGCGACAGCGCCGGAAGCCACTCGTTCAACTCCAGACAGGAGGTGATGCGATCGGCGCGGCCAAGCCGCTTCAATCCCGCCACGGCCAGCAGCATCGCATCGTATTCGCCGGCATCGAGCTTGGCCAATCGCGTGTCGACATTGCCGCGCAGGAGCTTGATCTGAAGATCGGGACGCGCGCGCTGCACCTGCGCCTGGCGACGCACCGAGCTTGTGCCGAACACCGCGCCCTTCGGAAGTTCGGCCAGCGACTTGCATGTGTTGGAAACGAGCGCATCGCGCGGGTCTTCGCGTTTCAGGATCGCGCTGATGGCGAGCCCCGGCGGGATCGCTACCGGAACGTCCTTCATGGAATGCACCGCCAGATCGATGCGCTCGTCCAGAAGCGCATCTTCCAGTTCCTTGGTGAAGAGCCCTTTGCCGCCGGAATCCGCAAGGCTCCTGTCCTGGATGCGGTCGCCGGAGGTCTTCAGCACCACGATCTCGACATCGGCAAAGCCTTGCGCGGCAAGGCCCGAACGCACCATCTCCGCCTGCACCAGCGCCAGTTTGGAGCCGCGCGTGCCAAGGCGAAGTGGGCGGGATTTGCTTTGCGGCATGGTGCTGTTTTCGGCTAGGGACACAGGCGAAAACTAGCATGGCAAGGCGCGGGTTGCGCGATTTCACGGTCCTGGGCATCGAAACAAGCTGCGACGAAACCGCCGCGTCGGTGGTGCGCGGCACCGCACCCGGACCCGGCGACATCCTCTCCAATGTGGTGTTCAGCCAGCTGGCCGATCATGCGCCCTATGGCGGCGTGGTGCCGGAGATCGCCGCGCGCGCCCATGTCGAAGCACTGGATGCGCTGGTGGAACAGGCGCTCGCCGAGGCGAAGATCACACTCGCCGATGTCGACGCCATTGCGGCCACCGCCGGCCCCGGTCTCATCGGCGGCGTGATGGTGGGATTGACGACGGCAAAGGCGCTCGCGCTTGCCGCGGGCAAACCTCTTGTCGCAATCAATCATCTGGAAGCGCATGCACTCACCGCGCGGCTTACCCACGGCGCGCGGTTTCCGTTTCTGCTGCTTCTGATTTCCGGCGGGCATTGCCAGTTGCTGGCGGTGGAGGGCGTGGGCCGCTTCACACTCTATGGCTCGACCATCGACGATGCGGTGGGCGAAGCCTTCGACAAGACGGCGAAGCTGCTGGGTCTTGCCTATCCCGGCGGTCCAGCCGTCGAGAAACTCGCCAAAGACGGCGATGCGAAGCGTTTCGCGCTGCCGCGCCCGTTGCGCGGCCGCGATACGGCGGACTTCTCGTTCTCGGGATTGAAGACAGCGGTGCGCCAGATCGCGAAGGGCGAGCATTTCCGCGAAAGCGATCGCGCCGATCTCGCCGCATCCTTCCAGCGCGCGGTACTCGACATATTGATCGACCGTTCGCGGCTGGCGATGGAAAGATTCCGCGCGGATTTCCCGGATGAAGGATCGCCCGACTTCGTGGTCGCCGGCGGTGTCGCCGCCAATCGCGCGATCAACGAAGCGACCCAGTCGCTTTGCGAGGAAAACGGATTCCAGAAAAAAATACCCCCGCCCGGACTTTGCACGGACAATGCCGCGATGGTCGCCTGGGCGGGGGTTGAACGAAGCCAGCTGGGTTTGTTCGATGGCTTGGGGGTTTCACCGAAAGCCCGCTGGCCGCTTTCCGGAGCTTCGCTAGGTGGGAGCCTAACCGCGAAGTTGCCGTGAAAGGGTTTGAGCCTGTCAGCCCGCGAACAACGCCAGCGACAGGAAGCCCGACAGGATGACGGTGGCCGTCATGAACAGGCTTGCGATGTTTCCGTTGATGCGGCTGCGGGGCGCGGGTGCGCTGCGATTGATGTTGGTCATGACTGCCTCTCCTATGCCTGGCCGGGGAAGGGGCCCGGCCCGAAACTGTTTCCGGCGTCATTGCCGGACGAGGCTGATATAGGAGGGGAGGGTCTCAGTTCAATGAATAATTCTGGAAATATTTAGTGTTCAGGAGGTATAAATTATTTCACGAACCACTATAAGCGTTTGGAATGAAAAGAAAATGTCGATCCGCACGAGAAGGCATGTTCATGCTGCATAGCAGCAATTCTTTTCCACAGGGCCAAAAACAGGACGGGACATGAAGCTGGCGACCTGGAATATCAACTCGGTCCGGCTGCGCTTTGCCGCGGTCGCGCGCTTCCTCAGGGCCGAGGCGCCGGACGTGCTCTGCCTGCAGGAAACCAAGGTCGTCAACGAGCTGTTTCCCGCGGAGGGCTTCGCCAGGCTCGGCTATGTCCACCAGGCCATCAACGGCCAGAAGGGCTATCACGGGGTGGCGATCCTCTCGAAGCTGGCCTTCATCGAAAGCGCGGCGCGCGAGTTCTGCGACAAGGGCGATTGCCGCCACATGCGCGCGAGTTTCGAAAACGGCGTGGAGCTGCACAATTTCTACGTCCCCGCGGGCGGCGACATCCCCGATCCGAAGGTCAACGGCAAATTCGCGCACAAGCTGGATTTCCTGCGCGAGATGGAAGCGATGTTCGCGAGCCGCGCCGACCGCAAGACCGCGCCCGTCATCCTCGTCGGCGATCTCAATGTCGCGCCGCTGGAGAACGATGTGTGGAGTCACAAGCAGCTTCTGGACGTGGTCAGCCACACGCCCGTCGAGGTGGAGCTGTTCGGCAACGCGCGCGAAGCCTTCGAATGGAACGACGTCACGCGCCAGTTCGTGCCGGAAGACGAGAAGATCTATTCCTGGTGGAGCTACCGCGCGCAGGACTGGCGCGCTTCCGATCGCGGCCGCAGGCTCGATCACATCTGGACGAGTCCGGTCCTGAAGAACGCGGTCCGGTCGCAGAAAATCCTGAAGGACATGCGCGGCTGGAAACAGCCCTCGGACCATGTGCCCGTGGTCGCGGAATTCGACCTGTAGAATTTCCCCGCTTTGCCAACCTGTCCGGCCGTTTCCTGAATGAAGTCAACCGGATAGGCGCCGGTTTCCGTTCGGAACATAACAAGAACAATTACTTGACGGGCGAGTCGGTGGGGGTGTACATTTCTCCCAATTCTCGAACTGCGCCTGGTGCGAAGCCGCCCGCGAAAGCCGGCGGTTTTTTATTTTTCGCCCGGGACGGGGAGCAGCGGCGAAACAGGCGGAGCCGCGGTGGGTTTGTTTTACGGGCCATGGGGGGGGGGGGGGTAACCCCCTCAATTCGCAATTCAAATACCATCCGTGGAGCGCAATTCCGGCGACCTACAACATCTCGTCCGGCGCGCGAAACGGAATCGGAAAAATCGACAAACAACCGCCGCTTCGAAAAAAAGCGGATTCGATCCTCGGGAGAGCCATGTCCGCGCGGATGCGCGAATTCAGCGCTTCATCGGCGCGATCATGATGGTGGCGGTGGCCGTCGCGATCACCTTGCCGTCCTCGCGCGACAGCGTGGCTTCCAGGAAGTTGATCTGCTTTCCGCGCTTCAACACGCGCGCTTCGGCGAGGTGTTTGCCTGCGCCGCCCTGATTGAGATAGCTCACTTTCATCTCCAGCGTCGGCGCGATCTCGCCCCATTTCGCCACCATGCCGGCGGCGACGGCGAGCACGTCATCCATCACGCAGGCGATCGATCCGCCATGCAGCGCGCCGAAGCGGTTGAAGTGCGGCTCGCCGAGCTCGTAGCCGATCTTCACCCAGCCCTCTTCGACATCGAGTTCGAGGATATTCTGGTTGAGCCACGCGCTCGCCGGCGCCTGGCGTTTGATAATGGCCTGGATGTTGGGCGGATAGCTTTCCGCCTTGGCGGGATCGAATGCTTCTTTCATGAGATCAGTGCTTGGTCTCGTTCGTCCAGAAGGGCTCGGTATGCGCGAATTTCTTCCAGCGCTTCACGCTCTTCTTGAAGATGTGGGTGGAACGATCGAGATGCCAGCCATAGACGATGCCGGCGGCGAAGGAGAGGCCGCTGTCCTCATGCGCGCCCGCGGTCAGCCGCGCCAGCGTCTCGCGCGCCACGACGACATCGTGCACGGCACCGAGGCTGTCCTGCATACGTGACAGCCGCTCGGCGAATTCGCGGACGTCGTCTTCCTCGAACAGCGGCGCGAAGAATTCCGCGCTGTAGCGCAGCTTCTTGAGCGCGATGCGCAGGTGATGGACCTGCTCGTCCGACGCATCGGCCAGGCCCTTGGCGCGCTTCTTCGCGGCCTTGAGGCGATGGGACAACGACTGCGCCGCCAGCTCCTGCGCCGGTTGATCGAAGGCGGACATATCCTTCGCATCGTCCAGCCACACGCAGCGTTCCACGGCCGAATTGAGATCGGCCATGAAGCTGGCGAAGGCGGGCGACAAGACATGGGTGGCGGCGAAATCCCACGCCGTGCGGCGCGCGTCATTGGCCCGCGCGCGCAACAGTTCGAACGATTCCACGGCGCCGTTGGCATTGGCGGCCGGTTCGAGCAATTCGGTGATGAATACGTCGAGATCGCGCGCAGGCCCCAGATGCTCCGCCATCCGTCTGGCGCGGCCTCTCAACGCATCGAGCCTGTGATTGCGGAAGGCTTGGCCGAAGGAGGTGAACGCCACGCGCAACCGGCGGAAACCGACGCGCATCTGATGCAGGCCTTCAGGCTCGCGGGCTTCCACGACCGCGGAGATGTTCGCCGCGATATGCCATTGGCATTGCAGCAGCGTCAGGCGGAACGCGTCTTCGGCGGGAATGTCGCGCGGCAGGATCGCGGCGCGCGCTTTCACCGCCGCCGGCTGGCTTCGCGTCTTCATCGGCGAGTCTACGAGCGCGGGCGGGGTGAATCGCTTTTGCGGGAAGATCTCTTCCTGCACGCCCAGCTTCAATTCGATCTGCGGACCCATGATGACGTACTCGCGAGCGGTTCCCGCGAAGTTCCTTCCTCGAACGACCCCTGATGTTGAGAGGGATCAAGGCACGAAACAAAACCGCCATCAATTGTCATAATTGGACCGTTTCAGGAACGGACAGCGACGCCCGCGGCCGCCAGTTTTTGCTTGGCCTGCCCGATACTCGCTTCGCCGAAATGGAAAATCGACGCCGCCAGGACGGCGGATGCGTGACCATCCACAATTCCATCCACAAGATCATCCACAGACCCCACCCCGCCCGATGTGATGACCGGAATTGTGACAGCGTCCGCCACTGCGCGGGTCAGCGGGATGTTGTAGCCCTTCCGCGTGCCGTCCCGGTCCATGGAGGTGAGCAGGATTTCGCCCGCGCCGTATTCGGCCATCTTCTTCGCATGCTCAACCGCGTCGATGCCGGTGGCGTTGCGGCCGCCATGGGTGAAGACCTCGAATTTTCCGGGCGCGGTCTGCTTGGCGTCGATGGCGACGGTGATGCACTGGCTGCCGAACTTCTCCGCCGCCTCGCGCACGAACTCCGGCCGCTTCACCGCTTCGGTGTTGATCGAGACCTTGTCGGCGCCCGCCAGCAGCAGCGCGCGAATGTCATCGAGCGTGCGCACGCCGCCGCCGACGGTGAGCGGCATGAAGCAGGCCTCCGCCGTGCGCCGCACGACATCGAGCAGGATGCCGCGGTTCTCGTTCGAAGCGGTGATGTCGAGGAAGCAGAGTTCGTCCGCACCGGCGTGATCGTAGATCATCGCCTGCTCGACCGGATCGCCCGCATCGCGCAGCCCGACAAAGTTCACGCCTTTGACGACGCGCCCGTCCTTCACATCGAGACAGGGAATGACGCGGACTTTGAGCATCAGCGCTGTCTCGCCATCGCCGCGATGTTGAACAGCGCGCGGCCGAGCACCGCTTCGTTCGGAACGGCCGTCGTTTTGCACAGCGCTTCGGTTTCCAGCAGCAGGTCCAGTGCGTCCGACAATTTCGCTTCGTTCCAGCGGCTCGCCTGCATCTTGAACGAGGATGTGCGCGAGAAATGGATCGGCGGCCACATCTTGCGCATGGCGGTGTCGATGGAATCCCCGCGCTCACTCGCAACTCTGGCGGAAAGGAGTTTCTGGAAGTGGCCGAGAACCGCGCGCACCACGGCAACGGCGCTGGTGTCCTCGCCCCACACCCGCTCCAGTGCAAGATCGAGGCGCTTCAGATCGCCTTCGCCGGCGGCGTCGCAGACTTCCTCCACGCGCACTTCGGCTTCATCGCCCATCACCGCGCGCACATCTTCGAGGCTCACGCTCTTCTGGCCATGCGCATAGAGCGCCAGCTTCGCGAGTTCCTGCCGCGTGACACCGCGGTCCGAGCCCAGCCGCGACACCGCGTCGTCCAGCGCTTCGGCGGAAATCGAAAGGCCGTGTGCCTTCAGCGCATCGCGCACCACGCCGGAAAGGTTCTGCGCGGTGTCGCCATAGCAGGCGATGGCCGCGCCGTAGTCCGCCTCTTCAAAGGCTTTGCGCAGCGCGGAGTTCTTGGCGAGATCGCCGCCTTCGACCACGACCAGCGCGTCGCCGACGCCGTCTTCGAGAAATTCCTCGAACAGCTTGGCCAGCGCATTGGCGCTGGCGCGCACGCGGATCACGCGGCGGCCGCCCAGCATGGAGATGGCGGCGGCCTCATCGAACAGCCGCGCGCCGTCGGCGGTGAGCGCGGACTCCTCGAAATCGATCACGCGAAACGGATCGGAGAGATCGTCCACGATGGCCTTCGCCATCGTCTCCGCGCGCTCATGCACCAGGCCCTGGTCGGGGCCGTAGAACAGCGCGGCCTTCAACGTGGCGGGCGGCTTGGCCGCGAAGCGGTCCGCGTCGCCGGTTTTGACGATCATTTCTGGGCGTGGGCGAAGTGAACGGAGAGATCGATGCGGATATGCTCGGCCAAATCCTCGATCGCGCGCTTCTCGGCCTCCTCCTGTCCGGTGAGGGACGCGTAGGGCGATTGCGCCACATCGAAGGATTCCAGCGTCGACTCTTCGCCCTTGGTGACCACCTTCCGGTTGGCGTCCGTGAGTTCGTATTTTGCGGTGAAGGCGAGGTCGTAACGGGTGATGGTGGCGTCGTTCTGAAGGGCCACGCCCTCGCGTGTCTCGGTAACCCTGACATTCAGGCTGTAGGGTGTGCCTTGCGGGCGGGCGGGGCTGTGCAACAGGTCGATGAGCCGGTTGCGCAGATTGTAGCCCACGCGCTCATGCGCGATGGGCTCGACATAGATGTTCGCGAATACCGCCCGCGCGCCGGACGAGGAATCGTCGGTGGCGTAAAGCGGATGGAAGCCGCAGCCCGAGAGGGCGAGCGCCACAAATGTCACGCCGGCGATGCGAAGCCTCATGCGACGATATTCACGATGCGGTCCGGCACCACGATAACACGCTTGGGCGGTTTGCCCTCAAGCGCGCGGCCCACCGGCTCCAGCGCCAGCGCGGTGGCCTGGACTGCGTCCTTGTCCGTGCCCTTGGCGATCTGGAACGTGGCGCGGAGCTTGCCGTTCACCTGCACCGCATAGGTCACGTGATCGGATACCGTCAGCGCCGGATCGGCCTTGGGCCAGACCGTGTCGACGACCAGCGTCTTATGGCCCAGCCGCTGCCAGCAGCTTTCCGCCAGATGCGGCATCATCGGATTGGAGAGCAGCACCAGCGCTTCCAGCGCCTCGCGCTTCGCAGCGCCGTCGGCATCGGCGCCGATGGCGCCGGCCAGCGTGTAGATCTGCGCCACGGCGCGATTGAAGCGCAGGTTTTCCAGATCGTCGGTAACCGCGGCGATGGCCTTGTGCGTGGCGCGGCGCAGTTCGAGCGATGCGCCTTCGGCATTGCCGGGCTTCGTTCCGGGCGGCGGCAGCTCGCCGGCTTCATCGACGAGGCGCCAGATGCGCTGCACGAAACGCCAGCAGCCGGAGGCGCCCTCGTCCGTCCATTCGATGTCGCGTTCCGGCGGCGTGTCGGAAAGCATGAACCAGCGGATGGTGTCGGCGCCATAAACGTCGATGATGGATTCCGGCGCGATCACGTTCTTCTTGGACTTCGACATCTTCTCCGAGGAGCCGATGGTCACTTCGACATTCGTGCCCTTCAGGAACGCCTTGCCGTCGCGTTTCTCCACTTCGTCGGGCGTCAGCCAGTCGCCGTTCTGGCCGGCATAGGTCTCGTGGCAGACCATGCCTTGCGTGAACAATCCGGCGAAAGGTTCGTCGATCGTCGTGTAGCCGAGCTTGTGCAGCCCGCGGGTGAAGAAGCGGGCATAGAGCAGATGCAGGATCGCGTGCTCGATGCCGCCGATCTATTGATCGACCGGCAGCCAGTAATCGGCCGCTTTCGCATTCACCGGCGTCGCGCTCTTCGGATCGGCGAAGCGCGCGAGATACCAGGAGGAGTCCACGAAGGTGTCGCAGGTGTCCGTCTCGCGCTCGGCTTTGCCGCCGCATTGCGGGCAGCTCGTGTGCTTCCATGTCGGATGCGAGGCCAGCGGATTGCCCGCGCCTTCGAACGTGATCTCGTCGGGCAGCTTCACGGGCAATTGGTCTTCCGGCACCGGAACGTAGCCGCAGTTGTCGCAGCGGATCATCGGGATCGGGCAGCCCCATGGCCGCTGTCGCGAGACCAGCCAGTCGCGCAGGCGATAGTTCACCATGCGCGTTCCGCGTCCGGCCTTCTCCATGCGGTCGATGATTTCGGCTTTCGCGGTATCGACATCGAGGCCGTCGAGGAAGCGCGAATTGGCGAGCTTGCCGGGGCCGACATAGGCGTCCTTGCCGACCTTGAAGGCCTTCGGGTCTTCGCCTTCGGGAATGACGACGGGCAGCACCGGCAGCTTGTATTTGTTCGCGAAGTCCAGGTCGCGCTGATCGTGCGCGGGGCAGCCGAAGATCGCGCCCGTGCCGTAACCCATGAGCACGAAGTTCGCGATCATCACCGGCAGCTTCCAGTTCGCATCGAACGGGTGCGTCGCGGTGAGGCCGGTGTCATAGCCCAGCTTCTCCGCCGTCTCGATCGCGGCTTCGGACGTGCCGCTGCGGTGGCACTCCTCGATGAACGCTGCCGCCTTCCTGTCGGTCTTCGCGAGCTTTTCTGCCAGCGGATGATCGGGCGAGATTGCCGCGAAGCTCGCGCCGAAGATGGTATCGGGCCGCGTCGTGAAGCAGTCCAGCTTTTCGCCGCTCGATAGATCGAAGGTAAAACGCAAACCTTCGGAGCGCCCGATCCAGTTCTTCTGCATCAGGCGGACTTTTTCCGGCCAGCGGTCGAGCTTGTCGAGCGCGCTCAACAGATCGTCGCTGTACGCGGTGATCTTGAAGAACCACTGCGAGAGCTTCTTGCGCTCCACCGGCGCGCCCGAGCGCCAGCCGCGCCCGTCGATCACCTGCTCGTTCGCAAGCACGGTGTGATCCACCGGATCCCAGTTCACGTCGGCTTCCGCGCGGTAGACCAGGCCGGCCTTGAAGAATTCCACGAACAGCTTCTGCTGCTGCGCGTAGTATTCCGGATCGCAGGTCGCGAATTCCCTGGACCAGTCGATGGCGAGCCCGATCATCTTGAGCTCTTTGCGCATCGCCGCGATGTTGTCGTAGGTCCACTTGCGCGGATCGACACCCTTGTCGCGCGCGGCGTTTTCCGCGGGCAGGCCGAACGCATCCCATCCCATCGGATGCAGGACGTTGAATCCGCACGCGCGGCGGAACCGGGCGATCACGTCGCCCATGGTGTAGTTGCGCACGTGGCCCATGTGGATGCGCCCCGACGGGTAGGGGAACATCTCCAGCACATAGGCTTTGGGCTTGGTGGAATCGTTTGGCGCAACGAAGCTCTTGCGGGATTCCCATTCCCGCTGCCAATGCGCTTCCGATTCCTTGGCGTTGTAGCGCGCCATGCGAAAATCCTTCTCGCGCCGCCCTTGCTCTCGCTGAAGCCGGCGGCGCTAGGAAGGCTTACAGCGCGGATGAATTAATCGCTAGCGGGTGCGCTCGCGAGTCGAAGTTCGCGGGCCCGCACGAGGATCGCGTCTTCGAGCTTGGTCGCGGTATCGGGATTGACCTGCGCATCCACCCAGCCGTCGGCGGAATGGGTTTGGCGGAATGCGGAGACTCTGATGCCGTCCGCGCGCAGGCGGCGGTCCAGGATGTAGACGGTCACGCGCATGCGCTCGTTGGGATCCTGCGGGTCGGAATACCAGTCGGTGATCACGACGCCGCCGAACGGATCGGCGGACTTCAGCGGCATGAAGGACAGCGTGTCCAGCGTCGCGTGCCACAGGAAGGAGTTCACGCCCAGCGTGACCTTGCCGCCGCCCGACGCGGTGATGGCGGTCGCGCCCGATGTCGTATCCGGCATGTCGTTGTCGTCGGATGAGCCACAGGACGCGAGCAACAGGGTGCACAGGACGACGGTCAAAACCCGCATGATTTTTCAACACCTTCTGGTGGGCGATGGCCCGTGGACCCCGGTGGCGGCTTATACTGGTCCGGTCCCGGCCGCGCAACGCCGGACCGCCGCGCGGCGACGGGGAAGTTCGCTTTGGCTTGAGGGGCTTAGAGTGACCGGGGATTCTTGCCGAACCTTAACCTGCGCCGTCGTGTTGGCGGCGATTCTCGGCTCCGCGGCCCGGGCCGACGATGGCACCTTCGCGCCGACCGGCGTTCAGCTGGGCGATTGGACGGCGAGCCTGGGCGCCGATCTTTCCGCTGCGGCCTATGCGGCGCGGCAGCAGGGCGGCGTGGATCCGCAAGGCGTTCAGGCATTCGCCGTGCTCGCGCCCTCGCTTCAGCGGACATTCGCGAACGGGTGGCAAGCCGGCGTGGACGCCAGCCTTCTCGCCTATCACGATCATCTTTCGGGCGACAATTACGGCAATGACGTCTTCGAAAAATTCTATCTCTACGCACAGACGCCTTACGGCCGCGTCGAGCTCGGCCAGCAGGATGGCGTGGGCTACAGCCAATCGGTCGCCGCGCCGGTCGTCGACGGACCGCCGGCGATCAACGACGCGAATGTGACCTATTTCAAGGATCCCGCGAGCGGGGAAGCCTTCATCGGCATCTTCAACCTGCGGACCGGTATGTTCATTTCGGCGAACGACGCGAAGCTTTCCTATCTCTCGCCGCGCTTGGACGGCGTCGAGGTCGGCGTCTCCTACACGCCCAATCAGACCAAGGCGTTTTTGCCCTTCACCATGACGGGCCATCACGTCGCCGACCGCATCTCCGAGATTGTCGAGGGCGTGGTGAACTACAACAAGCAGTTCGAAGACTGGAACGTGCAGGCCTTCACCGCGCTGGGCGCCGCGCATGACGCGGCGCGAACGCCGGGACATGACGATCCCTGGGATTTCAGCATCGGCGCGGAAACAGATTATGCGATCGACGGCGCCAAGCTGTCGCTCGGCGCGGCCTATCGCGTTTCCAACGCGTATAGGTTCAACGTCCGCGAGGCGGCGAAGCACGCGCGCACCGGCAACATCGATCTCGGTGCAACCTACACGGCGGGACCATGGATCGCCGGAATGGAATACGAGACGGGGACGGCGGATGGCGCGTTCGGCCAGCCGCGACTGACGGAACGCGGCTGGAGCCCTTCTGTCGGCTATGCGGTGAACGGCAATCTGCAGCTCACGCTCGGTTGGCAGGCGCTGCGTTTTAGCCGCGGCGCGGGTGCGTTCTACAATGGCAAGTCCCGAGCCGGCCTGAACGCCGCCTATTTGCATACGAATTTTCAGATCTAGACGGTGAGCGCGCCGATCGCGGCCAGGCCCGCGAACCTCGCGCCGGCGAGCTGCCGTGCCGTCGCCGCGTCGACGCCGCCGAGCGCGTAGAGCGGGGTGCGCGATTGTTGCGCCAGGATGCGCGCGCGGATCGCTCCGATATGTTTCGCGCCGGGATGACTTCGCGTCGGGAAGACCGGCGCAAGTATCAGCGCATCCACCTGAGCAAGCCGCAGCGCCGGCAGGCTGTGGGCTGCGGCCGTGATGATCCAGTCCGGCCGGCAGGCGCGCCAGTGCACGGCCGTCGATGCAAGGGCTTCGGCCAGATGGATGCCGTCCGCGCCTACGCGCGCCGCCAGTTCGGCATCGTTGGCGATCAGGAGCTTGATGCGCCGCGCGCGGGTGATGGCGCGCAGCTCGATCGCCAGATCACCGCGTCTCTTCTCGTCGCGCGCGCGCAGGATGACCATGCTGCCGCGCGGCAGCGCGCAAACGCTCGCGGCGGGATCGGCGAGGCGCGCCTCATCCGTCATCAACACCAACGGGGGCAAGCTGCTTCGCGCGTTGAGCGCAAATGCCGCTCTTGCGAGTTCCGCGCGGGCACGCTTGTCTGCCATGGATGGTCGATTCCGCCGCCAATCTTGCCGCCATTCTCGCCCGTATCGATGCCGCGCGGAAGAAGGCCGTGGCGCCCGCGCCGTCCACCACGCTGATCGCCGTGACCAAAACACACGATGCCGGCGCGATCCGTCCGGTGCTGGATGCCGGCCATCGCGTCTTCGGCGAGAACCGGGTGCAGGAGGCGATGGCGAAATGGCCCGCGCTGCGCCGAGCCTATGACGGCGTGGAACTGCATCTCATCGGCCCTCTGCAATCCAACAAGACGCGCGAAGCGGTGGAGACGTTCGATGCCATCCATTCGCTCGATCGGCCCAAGCTCGCCCATGCCCTGAAAGCGGAACTGCAAAGACAGAGCCGCTCGCCCACGCTGTTCATCCAGGTCAATACCGGAGAAGAACCGCAGAAAGCGGGTGTGGCGCCGAACGAAGCCCGCGGCTTCATCGCGCTTTGCCGCGACGAGCTCAACTTGCCGGTGAAAGGCCTGATGTGCATTCCGCCCAACGGCGAGAACCCCGCGCCGCACTTCGCGCTGCTGCAGAAACTGGCGCGCGACAATGCCTTGCCGCTTCTCAGCATGGGCATGAGCGAGGATTTCGAGAGCGCGATCAAATTCGGCGCGACCCATGTCCGGGTCGGCAGTGCGATCTTCGGCGAACGCGCCTAGTTGGCGGCAGGGACCAATGCCCCCGAGTTCATGCTCATGGTGCGGCGATAGGCATCGAGCGCCTGCGCCTGCAATTGCCCGGTCACGCCGTTGCGCGCCAGCGCATTGAGCAGCGCGTCCGTGTCCGGCGAGATATTGACGGGCGTCGACGATTTCGCGGCTGCCGCTTGTGCGGCGTTCGATGCCGGCTGCGATGTCGCGGCGGTTTCGGTCTTGACGGGTGAGGGGTCCGGCAGTTTCACGAGCGATGCGGGCGCGGCGCTCGCGACGATGAGCGGCTTGCTCGCTGCGACGGTCTTGTCCGGCGTGGATTTGGGTGTATTGGCGGCAAGCGCGGTGTTGTTGTCGTCGTGTCCGCCGATGCCTACGAACGCCATCACGGTATCGCCGAAATCCTTGCCGGTGATCTTCTCGAACGCGACATCGGCCAGAGAGGAGACAAGGCCGATGGGGCCGCCATAGAGCGTGTCGCCCGCGACCTTCTCCACATCGCCGATCTTGTCGCCGGTGACGGCGCGATAGATCGTGCTGACCACGGGCAGGTGCTGAAGCGGATTCACGACATCGAGCAGATCGTGCCAGAAGGAATCGCCCGAGCCGGTATCGCCGGCTGCGGTCTTGGTGTCGGTCGGGGCGGCAGTGTCGGTCTTGGCAGCCGTCTTCACAGGGCCGCTCATGCTTTTCAGATGAGCGAACCAATAAGACGAGTCTGTCACGCCATGGGCGAAATCGGGCACGGGCATTCTGCTGGCCTCCACCGGCCCTGCGGTGCAGGGGCCGTGCCACGCGGGAAGCCTTGTATCGCTTGCGGTTTTGCAGATCGCGCGCCGCCGGTAGGCAGGTCTTGCCGGGTCAGAACAGATGTCCGGCGCGCGCCTTGGTCGCGATATAACCCCGGTTGTGCGCGTTGGTCGGGAATGTGTGGGGCACGCGTTCGGCGACCGTCACGCCGAATTTCGCCAGCGAGGAAACCTTGTCGGGATTGTTGGTCATCAGCCGCACCGATCTGTAGCCGAGGAGCTTGAGCATTTTCGCCGCGACGCCATAGAGGCGTTCGTCGGCTTCGAAGCCAAGGCGCTCGTTTGCCTGCAGGGTGTCGAAGCCCTGATCCTGCAGCTTGTAGGCCCTGAGCTTGTTGATGAGGCCGATGCCCCGGCCTTCCTGCGCGAGATAGAGCAAAACCCCGCCGTTATTCCGCGCGATCGCATCGATGGCGCCGCGCAATTGCGGACCGCAATCGCATTTCAGCGAGCCGAGCAGGTCGCCGGTGAAGCATTCCGAATGAACTCGCGTCAAAACCGGTGTGCCCGTCGGCGGCGCGTTGACGACGATGGCATAATGTTCGGGCCCGCCATCGGCAGAGCGGAACGCGACGAGTTCGGTATTTGCCGCGCCTTCCAGCGGCACGCGCGCCCGCGTCACGATCTTCAGCGTCTTCGCGGCTTGCTCTTCGTAGTCGCGAATGACCTTCGCATCGATGACGGCAACGTTGCGCGGCAGCTTCGTTACGCGCGCGGCAGCGACCGCCGGAAGCAAACCAGCCAGCTTCGCAAGCTTGATGCCGGCAACGTATCCATTCGGAAGTTTCGCGCGCAGCGCTTCGAACGGCCCCTTCATCGGCTCGGCCATGTCGAGCGTGGGATCGGCGATGGCGCGCAACGCCTCCGCGCTGTCCCTCGCGCCGATGGGAAGCGCGATCACATCGGGGGTATAAAGCCGGATCTTGAGCGTGCGCGCACGCGCATGTGTCAGGACGAGCTGCGGCGTCTTCGTGAAATTGCGCAATGCATTCAGATCGGCGCGCGTCACCGTCTCGATAGCGTAAACGATCACGATTTCGCGAGTGCTGCGGATTGCCACCGGCAAGCCCTCGCGCAACGCATGCGCCGCGCGCTCCACCGGACCTAAGTTCCGTGTGGCCTTTCGTGTCCGCGCGCGCGGTTTTGGGGCGGGTTTCCGTTTACCCCTTTTTCGGTTCGATCTTGGCGATGAGGCCATGGTTCCCCACATACACCGCTAGGGAAAAACCGGGTAGAGTCGGCCCGGCAAACCTGCCCAAACAGGAACGGAAATCGATGCCAAGCGCCAAGCGGGTCCTTCTGGTTGACGACGATGCGATGCTGAGAAGCTCGCTGGCCGAACAGCTGTCGGCCGCTGGGGAATATGCTCCCGTCGAAGCAGGCTCCGTGGCGGAAGGCCGGGCCAAGGCAAAGGACGGCCTCTACGAATTCATGATTCTGGATGTGGGATTGCCGGATGGCGACGGGCGCAAGCTTTGCCGCGCGCTGCGCGAGGACGGCATCTCCTGTCCCATCGTTCTGCTGACGGCATCGGATTCGGACGCGGACACCATCGAAGGCCTTGAGTCCGGCGCCAACGACTACGTCACCAAGCCGTTCCGTTTCGCGGTGTTGATGGCCCGAATCCACGCGCATCTGCGCAACCATGAGCAGAGCGAGGAAGCCGTATATCGCATCGGCCCCTACACCTTCCGGCCCAGCGCGAAGCTTCTTATCGATCCATCCGAGAAGAAGATCCGCCTGACGGAGAAGGAAACCAACATCCTGAAGTTTCTCTATCGCTCGGGCGATACCGTGGCGCGCGAAACGCTGCTGCACGAGGTGTGGGGTTACAATCCGGCCGTCACCACCCACACGCTGGAGACCCACATCTACCGGCTGCGCCAGAAGATCGAGAACAATCCCGGCCACGCGCAGATCCTGGTGACGGAGAGCGGCGGCTACCGCCTCGTGGCCTGACGCCTTCCCCGAAAAGGCAAGAAAACGGCGGCATTTCTTCGGTGCGCCGCTATTTTGTTCTCCTGCGCGGGTCGCATCGCGGCCTTGCAAAATTACCGTTCTGTGCCCACCAGTGGGGACAGCCTATCTGTCCTTGCGAGGCGGGGACGGCCGGTCAAGGAGACCACGTATTATGCAGAACAGGGTCAGATCTTTCATGGGCGGAGCGGCGGTTGCCGTGTTCCTGCTGGTGTCGGGCGGGGGCGCCGACGCAGGCCAGGACCGCACCTGGACCAAGCTCCCCACGCAGAGTTTCAACGCGCACAATCTCGCGCTGGATCATGTCATCGCAGACGTCGTCGTGAATGTGCGCGACGGCGGTCAGACATCGGTGCAGATCCAGGGACCGCGTTATCTCGTCAACGACATGCATACGAACGGCGACGGCGGCACGCTGACCATCAGCGGTCCGTCCAACGACAACCGCAGCATCAATGTCTGGGACTGGTCCAAATGGTTCGACTATTCCGACGTGGATGAGCAGAAGGTGAAAGTCTGGGTCACCGTTCCGCGCGGCGGCGATGTCAACGCCCGGCACATGATCGGCGATCTGACCGTGGGCGATACCGAAGGTCATCTTTCGGTTGAGACAGTTTCCTCCGACGTGAAGGTCGGCCGGGTCAACGATGCCAAGCTCAAGGTGGTCGGCGGCGGCGACATCAGCGTCACGGCTGTCCGCAACAACCTGTCGCTCGACATCGCCGGCTCCGGCGACGTGAAGATCGGCAATGTCGGCGGCAGCGCGGCCATCACCGTCGCAGGGTCCGGCGACAGCTCGATCACCAATGTCGGCGGCGGTCTCACGAGCAACGTCGCGGGCTCCGGCGATCTCAAGGTCGGAAATGTGAACGGCCCGGTCACGATCTCCATGGCCGGGTCCGGCGATGTGCGGATCGCGGGCGGCAAGGCCGATCCCCTGAAGATCTCCGTGGTGGGCGGCGGTGATTTCGCGTTCGGCGGAACGGCCGTCAATCCGTCGATCAGCGCCATCGGTTCCGGTGATGTGTGGATCAGGGCCTACACCGGACACCTGAGTTCGAGCGGCATGGCCGATGTCCGCATCGGCACCGACGGCGACGACCACCATATGGCGCCGCCTGCGCCTCCCGCGCCACCAGCACCGCCCGCGCATCACGACAACGACGACGACTGAACCTTACTCGTGCCGCAGCGCCTCGATGGGATCGAGGCGCGCGGCACGGCGTGCCGGAAAATAGCCGAAAGCCACGCCCACGCCCGCGGAGAACAGCACGGCGATCAGGATGATGACCGGCTGGAAGACGAAGGGCAGCTTCAGGAAATGCGCCGCAGTCGCCGATCCCGATAGGCCGATCGCGATGCCGATGATCCCGCCCAGAGCGCTCATCACCACCGCCTCGATCAGGAACTGAAGCAGCACGTCTCGTTCGCGTGCGCCGATAGCCAGGCGGATGCCGATCTCGCGCGTGCGCTCGGTCACCGACACCAGCATGACGTTCATGATGCCGATGCCGCCGACGAGCAGGCTCACCGCGGCGACGGCGGAAAGGAATGCCGTCAGGATCGCGGTGGTGGATTCCACCGTGCGCGCGATCTCCTGCATGTCGTTGACGTCGAAATTGTCCGCTTCGCCGGCAACGAGATGGCGGCGCTCGCGCAACAGCCGCTCGAGCTGGCCCTTGATATGGCCGACATCGTTGGCGTTCTGCGCCGAGACGAGAATGACGTTCACGTTGGTGTTGCCGGCGAGCCTGCGCTGCACCGCCGTCAGCGGCATGGCGACCACATCGTCGAGATCCTGCCCGAAGGTGGTCTGCCCCTTCGATTCCAGAATGCCGACGATCTCGCACGAGATTTTGTTGATGCGCATCTTCTCGCCGATGGGGTTGAGGGCGCCGAAAAGCTCGCGGCGCACCGTCTCGCCGATCACGCAAGCCGCCTTGCCGCTGCGCAGTTCGCCCAGCGTGAACTGGCGGCCCTGCGCCAGGTGCCAGTCACGCGCGATGAACACCGCGTTGGTCGATCCGGTGACCTGGGTCGAATGATTCTTGGAGCCGTTGACGGCGATGGCCGCCTGCTCGGCCTCGGGCGCCACGGCGGCGATGCCCGGAATCTCTCGCGCGATGGCATCGGCGTCCGCGACCGTGAACGGCGTCGATCCCATGGGCGGGCCGCGCCGCGAACCCGGAATGACGACCAGCAGGTTGCGGCCCATGGACGAGATCTCGGAGGTCACGCCCTTGGTGGCTGCGCTGCCCAGCGACACCATTGCGATCACCGCGCCCACGCCGATGATGATGCCCAGCGTCGTCAGCGCCGCGCGCGTGAGGTTGTTGCGAATCTCGCGCAAGGCGAGCACGAAGGCGTTCGCGATCATGCCGTGCCCTTCGCTGTGTCGGCGACGATGCGTCCGTCGTGAAAGCGCACCTGGCGTTTGGCGTAAGCCGCGACATCCTCTTCATGCGTCACCAGCACGATGGTGATGCCCTTCTCGTCGTTCAGCTTGCGCAGCAGGGACATGATCTCATGGCTTTTCTGGCTGTCGAGATTGCCGGTGGGTTCGTCCGCGAAGACCACCGAGGGGTGGGTGACGAGCGCGCGGGCGATCGCCACGCGCTGCTGCTGCCCGCCGGACAGTTCCGCCGAGGTGTGGTCCGCGCGGTTGGCAAGGCCCACCTGATCGAGCACGACCCTGGCGCGGGCGTGGCGCTCGGCTTTGGTCACCCCGCGATAGACCAGCGGAAGCTCCAGATTCTCCAAGGCCGTGGTGCGCTTGAGCAGGTTGAAGCCCTGGAACACGAAACCGATGTAGTAGCGGCGCAGCAGCGCGCGCTGATCGCGCGTGAGCGTGCCGACATCGGCGCCGCGGAAGAAATAGTGTCCGCCCGTCGGCGTATCGAGGCAGCCCAGGATGTTCATGGCCGTGGATTTGCCGGAGCCGGATGGCCCCATGACGGCGACGAATTCTCCGTCGGTGATGGAAAGGTCGATGCCCGCCAGCGCCGCCACTTGCGCTTCGCCCGTGCCGTAGATTTTCGTCACGTGCCGAAGCTCGATGAGCGGGGCGCTCATTTTTTGTCGCTGTCCGGCTGCTTGATGTCGGTGACGACGAGATCGCCGGCCTTGAGATCCCCGGAGACGATCTGCGTCTGGCGCCCATCCGTCGGCCCGAGCTTGATGTCGTGCGGCTTCAGCGTGCTGCCGTCTTCGGTCCATACCCGCCCCGCATTGGCTTCGCCTGCAGGCGGCGGGGCTTTGGCGGTGATCGCGTCGGGCGCGATGAAGCGCAGCGCAGCATTGGGCACCATCAGCGTGTCCGGAATCTTCGCGGCCTGGATGGTTGCGGTGGCCGTCATGCCGGGCTTGAGCAGAAGCCCCTTGTTCTGCACCAGCAACACGCCGCGATAGGTCACCACATTGTTGGTCGTCTGCGGCGCGTTGTGGACGGAGATCAGCGTCGCCTCGAAATTGCGGTTGGGATAGGCGTCCACCGTGAACGTCGCCTTCTGGCCGGCATGAACGGCCCCGACATCGGCCTCGTCGATATCGACGTCGAGCTCCATCTGCGAAAGATCGCTGGCCAGCGTGAAGAGCACTGGCGTCGTCATGGCGGCGACGAGCGTCTGGCCCACGCTCACCTTCCGGTCCAGCACCACGCCGTTGATGGGCGAGAAGATCGTCGCCTTCGACAACATCGTCTCATCCGACTTTACCTGCGCTTCGGCGAGCGCGACGCCGGCCCGCGCGCGCCCCAGATCGCCGATCGCATTGTCGTATTCCTGCGGCGAAACGGCATTGCTCTTGCGCAGCTTCACATAGCGGGAAACCGTCTGCTGGTCCTGCAGCAGCGTGGCGCGCGATTGTGCGAGCGTGGCGCGCGCCTGATCGAGCTGCGCCTGGATCTGGTCGGTATTGATCTTGGCGAGCTTCTGGCCCTTCTTCACATGCGAATTGTAGTCGGCATAGAGCGCATCGATCCGCCCGGATACTTCCGAGCCCACATCGACCTGATCGCGCGGCGCCAGCGTTCCTGTTGCGCTCACTGTGATGGAAAGCGGCCCGCGGGCGATGGCGGCGGTGACATACTGCTCGCGATGCGGGCGATGGAACGCCACGAACACGACGATGAGAACCGCCAGCGCACCGCCGCAGCCGAGCATGATCTGCTTGCGGGAGTAGCGGGCGAGGCGGGTGTTCAATCCCAGGCGGCTGATGAGATCTGCGTCGGGGGTGGGCGGCGTCTGATCGGTCAAGAAATCTGCTTTCGGAAGGCCCGGCCCTTATCTCTGTATCCCGTAGGGGCAGGTCAAGTCCCCGAACAGCGGCCCTGACGGACTAAAATGTAATTCATTGTGTCGCGGCGGCTTTTGCTGGTCAAAAGCCGCGCGTCCACGTTCCCGCGCACGCTGCTCTGATCGGCATTTGTCGCATAGTTGTCCGCGAGATAGGCGGTCAGCGCGGGCGGCGGCCCCTTCTCGCCTTCCCACACGAGCAGGCAGGGCCCTGCGACCGGGGGGCCGAACACCTGCACCGGATAGCCTGGAGTCACCACCCGGGAATTCGGAAATACCGCGCGCAGATTGCCGCCGAGATCGTAGGTCGAAGCCAGGATGGTGCCTTGCGAGAACCCGATGCGCTCGAAGGCGCTCGCATAGGATTGCATCGGCCAATACTCGCGGCACTCCTTGCAATCCTTCGCGTGGGTTTCGTAGATCGCGACGCGCGCCACCGCCACGCCCAGCGCGAAAACGAGCGCGATGGCGGCGAAGATCCTGTTGGCGCGGTCGTTCACGCCGGCGATGCGCGCGCGCAGGAACAGATAGATCGGCAGCGGCATCGCAACCTGGTGCATCCAGCGCGCCTTGAACGCTTCGGTGCCCACGAAGAAGACCGCGCCCAACATGATGACGAGCCCCGCGATCATCGTGATTTCGTAGAGCCTGAGCCAGTCGCGATCCTGCGCATCGCTGATCACCAGCTTTTTCAAGGCCGGCCAATACAACGCGGGAAAGATCACGATGAGCGGCAGGCTGAAGCTGACGAATGCCCAGATGAGATCGCCCGCGCCGGTCACCCAGTCGAGCGGCGAGAACGCCGGGCCTTGCCCCTTGGTGATCGTCTTGGCGAGCGAGAACAAGGAGTATTCGTGCGCGTACGACCACCACACGTAAGGCGCGATGATCGCCGCGGCCAGAACGGTCGCCAGGATCAGCGGCCCGATCTTGATGCGCGCCCGGAAGCGCGGCGTGAGCGCGACCGCGATGCCGTAAGCCACCGGCAAGACCAGGAATACGTATTTCGAAAGAATGCCGAGTCCCGTTATGGCCGCGAGCAGGAGATAGTCGCGCGGGTTGCCGCGCGTGAGAATGCGCGCGCCGATCCATAGAAATGCCGCCAGCATCGTAGCCAGCAGCACCGTGTGCATCAGGTCCACCAGCGGCAACCAGCCCATCACGAACGTGGTGAGAAGGCCGAAGGTCGCCAGCGCCGCCATCCTCACCTCGCCGATGACGATGCGCGCGGCGGCGAAATAGGCCGCAAGGCCCAGCGCCATGATGGCGTATTTCAGGAGGAAGAAAGCGGCATGGCTGTTCTGTGTCGCCGTCAACGTCGCCCATGCAAGCCACGTGATGAGAGGCGGATGGCGGAAGCGATAGCCCCATTCCAGGCTTTGCCCGAACAACACCTGTTCGGCTTCGTCCAGCGTGAAATTCGGCGAGAGCATGTAGCGGATCAGGAAATGGATCGCGCAATAAAGAACGAGGACGGAAACGACGCTCGATGGTTCGGCCAGCTCGGCCCACAGATCGCGGCGCGGTCGCTTTCCGGCAGAACTCATGCGCGTGGCAGCTCCTCGGCGCGGGCGGGCGTGCCGCGGCGCATCAGCCAGAATACGCCGAAGAGATCGAAGATGCCCGCGATGAGGCGGTCGAAGAATCCATATTTGGAAACGCCTGCAACCCGCGCGCGATCTTCTATCGGTATCTGCAGGATGGAATAGCCATTGCGCCGCGTAAGTGCCGGCAGGAAGCGGTGCATGCCGTCGAAGAACGGGAAGCGCCGCGCTACATCGGTGCGGATCAACTTGAAACCGCAACCCGTGTCCTTGGTGTCGTCACGCAGCATGTTGCGGCGTATGAAATTGGCGGTGCGCGAGGAAAGCCATTTGATGGCGCCGTCGTTGCGGCGCTTGCGGATGCCGGCCACGATGCCGAGCTCGGGATCGGGCATCGGCGCGTGGATCAGTTTCCAGATGCGCGCCACGTCCGCGGGATCGTTCTGCCGGTCGCCGTCCAGTGTCTGCACCCAGGGTGCCCGTGCCGCGAAGAAACCCGTCACCAGAGCCGCGCTCTTTCCTGAACGCTTGAGATGCCGGAGCACGCGAATATTCGCATCGGCGGAAGCAGCCTGCTTCAGCTCGGCGGGCGAAGCGTCGGATGAACCGTCGTCGACGAATATGAGCTCGTATCGGCAGACGCCCGTGAGAGCGGTGCGGACTTCCTCGGCGAGGGGCAGGATGTTTCCCGCCTCGTTGTAGACCGGCACGACGATGGAAAGTTCAGGCGTGGAGTCTGCGGCCACAATATATGCTCTTCGGTCGGGGCTGGGCGTCCATATCGTGGATCAGAGTCCGTTAGCAAGTTGGTCATGTTTAACGCCTGTTAACCCTCTCGCCCTAGAAAAATCGGGCCAGTTGTGCGGCGAGCGCGGGATTCATGGCGAAGAAGAAGTCGAAGACGAAGCGCAAGGCCGAACCCCGGTTCGCCAAGCGCATCAAGACGATCGCCGAGCGCGAGCCACCCGAGCCCGATTACGACGAATATGACGACGACGATGACGGCTACGATGACGAACCATATGAGGCGTCCGGTGAGCGCAAATCGCAACGAAGCTGGCCTTACATTCTGGCGCTGCTGCTCGCCTGGGGCGTCATCGGGGGCGCGGTGTTCTTCTCGCACTGGATTTCCGAACTGCCGGACACGCGCGGCCTGCTCGCCAAAGGGCCGTCGCACGACATCACCATTCTTGATATCCATGGACGGCAGATCGCGCGCCGCGGACTGACGCACGGCAACATGGTGGATGTCTCCGATCTGCCGGCTTATGTGCCCAACGCCTTCATCGCGATCGAGGACCGCCGTTTCCGCGACCATTTCGGACTCGATCCCATCGGACTGGCGCGCGCCGCATTCGAGAACATGATCGCTGGCCACGTCACGCAAGGCGGCTCGACGCTGACCCAGCAGCTTGCAAAGAACCTCTTTCTCGATCCCAAACGCACGTGGGAACGCAAATCGCAGGAAGCATTTCTCGCGCTCTATCTGGAGTCGCGCTACTCGAAGGACCAGATACTCACGCTCTATCTGAATCGCGTTTACTTCGGCGCCGGCGTGTTCGGCATCGAGGCGGCGGCGGAACGGTTCTTCGGCAAGCCCGCGGCGCAGCTCACCTTGCCGGAAGCGGCCATGCTCGCGGGCTCTGTGAAAGCGCCGGCGCGCTACAATCCGATGGCGGACGCCGATGCGTCCATGGCGCGGGGCAAAGTGGTCCTGCGCGCCATGGAAGACGCTGGCTTCATCACCGACGGCCAGCGCGCCGCCGCGCAAGCCACGCGTCCGCGGGTGGTGCGCGACGTGGCGACGCCGGGTTCCGGCTATTTCGTCGACTGGGTGATCGACCAGATTCAATCCTATGTCGGCGCGGCCACGGAGCCGCTGATCGTGCAAACCACGTTCGATCTCAAGACGCAGGAAGAGGCCGAGCGGGCGGTGGCGCTGAACTTCGCGCAGTATGGCGCCAAGTTCGATGCCGGTCAGGCCGCTCTCGTCGCTATGACGCCGGATGGTGCCATCCGCGCGATGGTGGGCGGGCGTCACTATGGCGAGAGCCCCTACAATCGCGCCGCCGACGCGCGCCGCCAACCGGGATCGGCATTCAAGCCATTCGTCTATCTCACCGCCTTCGAGCACGGCCGCAAGCCGGACGACATCATGAACGACGGTCCCGTCGACATTCACGGCTGGAAGCCGGGCGACTATGAAGGCCACTACGAAGGCGACATCACGCTGACGCGCGCGTTCGCGAAATCCTCCAACGTCGTCGCCGCGCAACTGATCTCGGAGGTCGGTGCGAAAGCGGTCGCGAAGACGGCTCACCGGCTCGGCATCACCTCGAGCCTGCTCGCCGTGCCGTCCCTGGCGCTGGGCTCGTCCGCCGTATCGCCGCTGGAGTTGACGGCGGCGTATGCCCCATTCGCCAATGGCGGCGAAGCGGTGACGCCGCACGGCATCGTTTCGATCCGGACGAAAAGCGGCCACCTCATCTGGTCGGAGGCGGGTTCGTCCAAGGACCGCGTGATGTCCGAAGAAAACGCTGCTGAAGTCGTCGGCATGATGACCCAGGTGATGGCGATGGGAACCGGCAAGGCCGCGCGGCTCGATGAACGGCCCAGTGCCGGAAAGACGGGAACCACGCAGGATTTCCATGACGCGTGGTTCGTCGGGTTCACGGCCGATCTGGTGACCGGCGTGTGGGTGGGCAACGACGACAATTCGCCCATGTCGCATGCCACTGGCGGCGGGTTGCCGGCGCACATCTTCCACAGCTTCATGGAAAGCGCCGAGCAGGGTTTGCCCGTGAAGCCGCTGCCCGCACTGGCGGCATTGCCCGTGGCCGACGCGACGCCGGATGCGGCGCCCCTCCCGGCGCCGCCCGCGAACGACAACAAGCCCGCGCCCTCGACCATCGAAGACATCATCAGCCGCTACGCCGCGCCGGGAACGCAGTCCGCCGCCACGCAGTAAGTTGCAGGCCGGACGCGCGCTCAATAGGTTGCCGCTCCGATGCGCTCGCCCGCCGAGATTCTCTACAATTTCCACTGGATCGTTCCCGGCAAGGCCGCGCGGTCCGCGCAGGCCTATGCGGGGTTTCTGGGGCCGTTCTTGGCCGCCCGCGGCATACGCGCTGTCGTCAATCTGCGCGGGCGCAACGAAACGCATTTGTGGTGGCGCTATGAAAAGCGCGTGAGCGAAAAGCGCGGCATCGCGCATTTCGATACCATGCTGAATTCGCGCAGGCTGCCGACCGGACAAATGCTGCTCGATCTTCTTGCCGCGTTCGATCAAGCGCCGAAGCCGTTGCTCATCAAATGTTCCGGTGGACAGGATCGTTCGAGTTTCGCAGGCGCGCTCTATCTTCTGCACACGAAAGGCTGGAGCGCGTTCGACGAGGCGATGGGGCAATTCGCGCGCTGGCCA
>JBQCFD010000088.1:0-3068 GCA_051959625.1 Rhizomicrobium sp. | reverse complement strand
CGTGCCGGCGACGCCGGGCACCTGCGCCTGGCCGCCGAGCTTGCCCTCGGTGCCCACCTCGCGCGCCACGCGCGTCACTTCGCCGGCGAAGGCATTGAGCTGATCCACCATCGTGTTGATGGTGTCCTTCAGCTGCAAAATTTCTCCCGACACGTTCACGGTGATCTTCTTGGAGAGATTGCCGCTGGCGATCGCAGTCGCGACTTCCGCGATGTTGCGCACCTGTCCTGTCAGGTTGGACGCCATGAAGTTCACGTTGTCGGTGAGGTCCTTCCAGGTGCCGGCAACGCCCGGCACCGCGGCCTGGCCGCCAAGCTTGCCCTCGGTGCCGACTTCGCGCGCCACGCGCGTCACCTCCGAAGCGAAGGCGTTCAGCTGGTCCACCATGGTGTTGACGGTGTCTTTGAGCTCGAGGATTTCGCCTTTCACGTCCACCGTGATCTTGCGGCTCAAGTCGCCGCGCGCCACCGCCGTCGTCACGTTTGCGATGTTGCGCACCTGGTCCGTCAGGTTTCCGCACATCGCATTCACGGAGTCGGTCAGATCCTTCCAGGTGCCGGCGACGCCCGGCACGATGGCCTGGCCGCCGAGCTTGCCGTCCGTTCCCACCTCGCGCGCCACGCGCGTCACTTCGGAGGCGAAGGACCGAAGCTGATCCACCATCGTGTTGATGGCTTCTTTCTGCTGCAGGATTTCACCGCGCACGTCCACGGTGATCTTCTTCGAAAGGTCGCCGTTCGCCACCGCGATGGTCACTTCGGCGATGTTGCGAACCTGCGCGGTGAGGTTCGACGCCATCTGGTTGACGCTCTCCGTCAACTCCTTCCACACGCCGGTGACGTCGCGGACCTTCGCCTGGCCGCCGAGCTTTCCTTCGGTGCCCACTTCGCGTGCCACGCGCGTCACTTCCGACGTGAACACGCTCAATTGGCGGATCATGGTATTGACGATATTTGCCGAGCGCAGGAATTCGCCCTTCAGCGGACGGCCGTCGACGTCAAGCCGGACGGTTTGCAGAAGATTGCCTTGCGCCACGGCTTCGATGGCGCGCGTGACTTCGGTCGTCGGCCTCAAAAGATCGTCGATCAGGCCGTTGATGGAGCCTTCCATCTTGGCCCATGCACCCGCCGGGCGGTCGAGCTTGACGCGCTGTCGGATAAGCCCGTCGCGGCCAACGGCCTGGCCGACCAGTTGCAGCTCCTGATACATGCGCTCATTCGCGGATGCGATGTCGTTGAAGCATTCCGCGATCTTGCCCAGGGCGCCGAGCGAGCCGGTATTCATGCGGGCGGAGAAGTCTCCGCTACGCAGGCTCTGCATCGCCGCCAGCAAGGCGTGCCAGTCGTCCGGATCGTGCCCGTTCGCGCGCATGCGCGGGGGCGGAGGCGCGCTCTTTTTCCTGCGCGAACTCTCGGTTTTCTCGACGACTTTCATGCCCGGCCCCGCTCCCCACCTGGCGCCTCCAGACGGCGGAGCATCGGTCCGCGGACCGCGCGCCGGCTGGAAAAATCAAACGCCACCGCGACCCAAACGGCCCATGCCGGGTTTGGTTCCCGTCTCCGGGGCGATGGGGAAGCGCTTGGCCCCAAACCGGAGCCCGGCCTGCAAAGCCGTTCGACCTGGGCACATGGCCGGGACTACAGCAGGGAAAAGAAGTGCCAGATCAGGGAAATTGCGCTCCGATAACACGCAAGCCCTGGTTACAAGCAAGCAGATCTCCAAGCGCGCTGCCATGGAGCGGCCCGCAGAAGAGCAAAGGCCGGCGGCGCCTGTCGTTCGACCAAACGTCTATGCAGGGCTGCGGCATCGAAGGGTGCGCCGACTTTCGCATCATTGTCAAAATAGGCGAAGACATCGCGCCCCGAGCGCCATTCTGCACAACGACCGCGCGCTCCATCGGTTCGAAGATGGAACTCCGGGTTCAAGCCGACCCAAATCCGGCACTGCCGGTGGCAACTTTGGATGCGGGCGAGCATTTTCGCTTCATGCCGTCCGCTGTCATCGCGAGCTACACCTACAATGCCGATGTGAAGGAACTTTCCATCGCCTTCCGTTCCGGCGCGCGATACACTTACAAAAATGTGCCGTTGGACACCTTCGATGCTCTGAACCACGCATTTTCGAAGGGCGAGTTCTTCCAATCCCGAATCCGGGACCATTTCGAATATCGGCGCGAACCGGAAGACCACTGATGCCGGGCCCTTGCATCGACGCGACCTTGATCGATGCCGCGCGTCTGGCGGTGCAATCGCCCAAGCGCGCCAAGCTGACGGTCATCACCGCAGAATCTTGCACCGCGGGCCTCGTTTCCGCCGCGCTGTCACAGGTCGATGGCGCCTCGGACGTGCTCCACGGAAGCTTCGTCGTCTACACAAAAGAAAACAAGGCGAAAGCCCTGGGAGCCGATCCCGCATTGCTGGACGACAAAAGCAGTGTTTGCGGCGACGTTGCGGATCGCATGGCAAGCGGTGCGCTTGCGCGCTCGCCCGCAGCAATAGGATTGGCGGTGACGGGCGTGCTCGGACCTGAACCGGACGAGGACGGCAATCCGGTGGGACTCGTCTACTTCGCGATTTGCCGGCGGCCAGGAAGCGCGCGCGTCATCCGGAGGAAATATGATGAGGACGACCCGGATGCTTTGCGGCATCGCGTGACACTGGATGCATTGCAGATTCTGCTTTCCGCCGCCGGCGATTCCTAGTCCCGATCCGCCTTGCACGGATCGATTTTCACGATGCTCAACTTGCCGCTCGGCTCCAGCATCATTCGCTTGACGTTCTCCGTCTTCGCCTCTCCGTCGATGCCATGTTCGCGCAGAGCCTCGCGTAGATCGGCTTCGGAGATCTTGTTGCGCTTCCGCGCGCGGTGATCGATGCGGCCATGATCTATCAGAGTTGTCGCTTCGCCTTCGAAGACATGCGCCATGGTCTGATTGCGCGCGACAAGATGGGCGAGCACGACATGCAGGAAAGCCATGACGGCGGAGGCCACCATGGTCCCGACAAGCGGCGCGTTTCCGGTCATGGCGCGGGCCAATGCGGATCCGATCATGATCGAGATCACGATAT
>JBQCFD010000087.1:0-5469 GCA_051959625.1 Rhizomicrobium sp. | reverse complement strand
CCGCGCGCTGCCGAAGGTCTTTGGCTTTACGGCATTCATGCGGTGACGGCTGCGCTCGCGAATTCGCGCCGCAAGGTCCTGCGCGCGGTGCTCACCGAGCGCGCCGCACAGGAGATCGGACAGAAGCTTCTTGGCCGGGTGCGGCACGAGATCGCCGACGCGAATGCCATCGCGCGCCTGTTGCCGCCCGGCGCGGTCCATCAGGGCGCAGCGCTGCAATGCGAGAAACTTCCGAAGCGCGATCTGGAAGACGTGTTGCAGGCGCCGTCCGACAAGCGGCGCATCGTCGTCGTGCTCGATCAGATCTCGGATCCTCACAATGCAGGTGCGATCCTGCGTTCGGCGGCGGCATTCGGCGCGAGCGCGGTGGTGGTGCAGGACCGCCACGCACCCCCGGAGTCCGGCGCACTGGCGAAGGCCGCCTCCGGCGCTCTCGATACCGTGCCCTATATCGAAGTGGTGAATATCTCCCGTGCGCTGGAAGAACTGGGCCGGCTCGGCTTCTGGCGGATCGCATTGGCCGGCGATGGCGCGCAACCGCTTTCGGAGGCCGCAACACCGGGCGATATCGCGATCGTACTGGGCTCTGAGGGTTCCGGAATCCGGCGCCTGGTGCGCGAACATTGCGACACCGCCGCGTTCATCCCCATCGATCGGAGCACGGAGAGTCTCAACGTTTCCAACGCCGCCGCCGTGGCTCTTTACGAGTTACGCCGGACCTCGTGATTGGAACTTTCCACCGAGACATCCCATTATCAGCGCGAAGCGCCGATACGAGGGTGAACCATGCGCTCCTGCCTGCTCTATCTGATCGGCGTCCCGATTCCGATCATCATCATCCTATGGCTGATTACCGGCCACGCCTGAACAAGGCAGGCATTCAGAACAACGCGGCGACCACGTTCTCGCCGCCGTAGTTCTCGATGAATACGAGAACTTTGTAGCCCTCGGTCATCTCGAGCCGGCCATCCGTCGCGTGAACCAGAACACCCTGATTGCTCATCGTCGCCGTGCGCTTGTCATAGGCGAATTTCGGCATCAGGCCCTTGTAGTTGTTCTTGATGAGCGAGAAGAGAATTTGCGCGTTCTTTGGTGCGAGATGGATGCAGCCCGCGCTGGCGCGTTCCCCAAGAAGCGCAATGTCCTTTCCGCTCGCGCCATGAATCGCCAGGCCCGTCGCGTAACCATGGTTTTCCCAGTTGAAGAACATTGCGTAAGGCATCGGCTGATGCCACTGGCCCGAGAAGTGGCTGACATACATGCGGTGCGGATCGAGCTCGTAATAGCCGGCGGGTGTAATCGTAGGTTCGGATTGACCGTTCGGCGCAATCTCATCGAGCTCGCGACCCGTCGACGCCGGCCAGTTGTAGAGCATGACCAGGTCGCCGCTGGCCTGCTTCTGGAAGACATACATGCGCTGCGCAGCGTTGCCGTGGTCGGCTTTGCTCACATAGAG
The DNA here is from genome assembly GCA_051959625.1 of Rhizomicrobium sp. GTDB lineage: Bacteria > Pseudomonadota > Alphaproteobacteria > Micropepsales > Micropepsaceae > Rhizomicrobium. The sequence goes on along the minus strand of JBQCFD010000087.1, from coordinate 4,013 downwards.
AAAGAGCTCGAAATTGGCGAGCATCTCCGTCGTCAGGCTGCCGCGGAAATGTTGCGCCACGCTGACGAGCTCCGCCGTGCTCGGCGGATGGTTGTCGCCAGGTGGCAGGACGGCTTGAGCGGCGGGTGGCAGCGCGGGCTTCGCGGCCTGTGGCGCGAGCGCGTACTTCGCCGCGGGTTGCTCAGCCGGCGTTTCTTCGACGATCGGCGGGCGCAACGCCGGTGTCGCAAACGCGACTTGCGGCGGCGTAATGTATTTCTTGGGCTGCACCCTCGCGACGACAGGCGGCAATTTCATTTCTTCTGATTTGTGTGGCGAGGGGCGGCTGGTCTGCGCCACGGTCACCGGCTTGGCCTGCTTCTGCGCGAGGTGCTGCGGCAGCATCTCGAATCTGTTGGCCGCAAAATTGAAGATCGCGACCGATCCGCTTTTCGTCAGCGCCCATCCCGGTTGCACGACATAGTTGTCGAACGCGGTGGCGATAACGGCGCCCCGCGCGCCGGCATGATGCGCGGTAATGCGGGCAGTATCATTCCAGGCCGGATGGTGAGCGAACGCGACCGCCACGGCAAAGCTCGACGCCGCCGCGAGATAGAACGCGCTCAGACTCCGCAGTGAAACCACACCGACCCCCTCGCGGGCGAAAGCCTACGGCCCCGAATGGTCCGTGACCCATTCTGGTACGCTAAGAGGTTAACAGGAATACGAAAAAACGGTTCCAGAGCAAGGAAAATGTCTTAACGGCTAGGACAAAACCGCCACAGTGGCCGGCCCGCCGGGATAATCCTGGATGATCAGCAGGACCCGGTATCCGGGGGTCAACAAGGGTTTTCCGGCCATATCCCGGGCAATCACCCCGTCCGTACGGGTCGTCCCGGCCGCCCGGTCAAAGGCGAAGACCGGCACCTCGCCATGCTCGGACGCCTGGAAGCGGTGGAAGTATTCCTCCGCCTTCTCGGGCGGCATCCGCACGCAGCCGCCGGAAGCGCGCTGCCCGAGCAAAGGCACATGGCCGATCCCGGAATGCAGCGCCACGCCCGTTTCATGATTGTGGATCGTGTAATTCAGGAACATCGCCCACGGCATCGGCGCGCCGTTCCAGCGATGCGAGCGATGATTTGCGTCAAAGCGATCAGGATCGAGTTCGAAGAGTCCCGACGGCGTGCTGGTAAAATATTTCTCCTGCCGTTCGCGCCCCGTGGAGACGGGAAACGTCTCTTCGAATACGAGTTTTCCGGCATCACTTTTGTGGAAGACGAACATGTGCTGCGCCCATGGGCCAGCTGCCGCCTTGCTCACATAGAGATAGACATCGAAGTAGGGAAATAAATCGGAAGGCACGGTATCCCGCACGCGCTCCGCCACCGCGACGGCTTGGGTACCGGCGCTGCCGGTTTCCACCGCGGGCTTAGCCCCCGTATCCACCGGTTCAGCGAACGTCGGCGAACCGATCGTCGCCGCAACTGCGGGGCGGGGCGCCACGGGAACGGTCTTGGGCGAAGGCAGTGTCACCTGCCCTTTATCGACATGAACAGGAATCGCCAATGGCGAGGGCGGCACCACGAGTCGCGCCAGCGTCAATTCCGGCGGAGACGGCTCGGCAGCAGCGGCAACGCCGAGCGAGGATTGTGCGAAGCCCGGAATCCAATTGAGCACAGTGGCTTGCAACGCACTGTTGGACTCAAATCTCTGATAACCGATGCCGGCGCTCATGGCGAACATCGCCACTGAGGCCACGGCGGCCAATTCCCTCACTCGCACCATGGCGGCACACTAACAACGCGCGGTGGCCTTGCTCAACCCGCAAGTGTGGCGGAACTTCCACTCGCGAGATCGTCCTTCAGTGTTTTTGTGGCGCGCCAGTAGCAATACGCGCCCAGAAGACCCGTGATGATGCTCGTCATGAGCGCATAGCGAAGCGAATCGGCACCTAGATAGGGCTTCAGCAAGTCGCTGATTTCCCCAACCGTAGCCGGACCGAGGCCGAGCGCAATCATGTTGAGAACGAACAACAATATGCCGATGGTTTGCGCGCGCATCCTGAGCGGCACCATGCCCTGCGCCATTGCATAGAGCGATCCGAGATATGTCGCCCCCATCGTAGCCGGCCCAATCGCGGCCATAAGGGCGACTGTCGTGCTGGGCGTGAGATAGAAGATCGGCGCAAAGGGCACTGACAGGAATGTCGCAACGATGGGGACGTACATGTACCAGTTCACATCGCGCTTGCCGAAGCGGTCGGCGAAATAGCCCGACATGTAGGTTCCGACTGCGCCGCAGATTCCTGTGAGCAGCGACAAAGCGACGCCAACCTGCACCGGCGTCATGTGGTGCGACACGATCAGGAATTTCGGAATGAAGGCGAGGCCTGCATAGCCTCCGAACGCGCTCATGCCGCCGCCGACCGCCATCCACCGGAACGAACGCAGTTTCCAAAGGCGCTTGACGGTGGTGAGAAGACTTGGCGCTGCGGCATCGTCGACCAGCTTGTCCACCAGACCCCGCTGTGGTTCGCGCACGGTGAACAGCAGCACGAATACCAGCAACAGGCCCGGCGCGCCGGATGCGATGAACGCATTGCGCCAACCATAATGCTCCAGGATCCAGCCGCCGCCGAAAAACCCGAACAGCAATCCAACGTTCAGCCCTGCGGAATAGAAGGCGAGCGCGCCCGCGCGTTTATCCGGCGGATAGAGATCGGCGATCATGGAATTGATCGATGGCCCGGTGCCCGCTTCACCGATGCCGGTGAAAAAGCGCGTCACGAGCAATTGCCAGAACTGCCCCACATACCCGGATAGCACGGTCATCAGGCTGAACGTGGCAAGCGATGCTGCGATGATGTTTCGCCGGCTCCAGCGGTCGGCAAGCGTGGCGAGCGGGATACCCAATGTCGCGTAGATCACCGCGAACACGGTGCCCGACAAAAGACCGCCCTCGAAATCGGTGAGGACGAATTCCTTCTGGATGTAAGGCAGCAGGATGCCGAGAATTTGGCGGTCCAGATAATTCACGACATAGACGAGCGTCAGGATGAGGAGAATGTAGGCGCGATGATTGGTCCTGCTGGCACCGCCCAGAACAACATTCTCCGGCTGCGCGGCCGCGGCCACGCCTGTCTCGATCGTCATTCCGGCCTCTTCGGGCGTTTCCTCTGAAGGGACCCTAGCAGAAACCCGCCGAGCGCAAAGCCGAATGTCGGCCTATAGTGATGGCATCTGGGAGATTTCCATGAGCGCGCTCAGGCCCGAGACCCATCTCGAAACGCACGACGTGACCAATCAGCCTCCGCCCTTCGAGGACGCGAGTCTCTTTGCTGGTGACCGTGCGCTGCAGGATGCCGTCAAGCATGCGGGAGGCAATATACATTGCGCGCGCCTGACGGAATTCGGGGCACGCTGCGGTTCAGCGGAAGTAGCCGAATGGGCGATGCAGGCGAACAAGAACCCACCGCAACTCAGGCAATTCGACAAATACGGCCAGCGCATCGACGAAGTGGAATTCCATCCCGCCTATCACAAGCTGATGGATTTCGGTATTGGTGCGGGTGTTTCATCTGCCGCGTGGACAGCCAAAGACGCGCCGCATGTTCTGCACACGGCGCTGGAATTCCTGATGGCGCAGGCCGAGCCCGGCGTGTGCTGCCCGATGACGATGACCTATGCTTGCCTGCCCGCGCTGCGGCATCAGCCGGAAATCGCGAAGCTCTGGGAGCCGCGCATCGCCGCAGGCAAATACGATCCCGCGTCACGTCCCGCGAAAGACAAGGCCGGCGTCACCATCGGCATGGCGATGACGGAGAAACAGGGGGGCTCGGATGTGCGCGCCAACACCACAAAGGCGCTGAAGCAGGATGACGGTTCCTATCTGCTCGTCGGCCACAAATGGTTCTGCTCCGCGCCAATGAGCGATGCATTCCTCACGCTGGCTTATGCGGATGGCGGCCTCACCTGTTTTCTCGCGCCGCGCTGGCGGCCTGACGGCGAGCGCAACGCGATCCACGTGATGCGGCT
>JBQCFD010000086.1:0-5475 GCA_051959625.1 Rhizomicrobium sp. | reverse complement strand
AATTGGGCGAGAACAGGTCGATCTTGCCGGTGACGCGGTCGTCGAACCGCGCGCCGAGGCAGATCATCAGATCGCAATCGTGCATCGCGTGGTTGGCTTCATAAGTGCCGTGCATGCCGACGAGGCCCAGCCATTGCGGATCGGACGCGGGGAACGCGCCCAACCCCATCAAGGTGGAGGTGACGGGAAATCCGGTCAGCGCCGCCAGCTCGCGCAGCAGCCGGCTCGCTTCCGGCCCGGAATTGATAATGCCGCCGCCGGTGTAGAACACGGGCTTCTTCGCATTCGCCATCAACTCGATGGCCTTCACGATCTGGCCGAGGTCGGGATCGGTCTTCGCGCGCCAGGTGCGGTGCTTCACCGATTGCGGGCCGACATAGGCACCCGTCCTGAACTGCACGTCTTTCGCACTGTCGATCACAACCGGTCCGGGGCGGCCCGTGGTCGCGATCTGAAACGCCTCGTGCATCACGCGCGCAAGATCGTTGGCATCCTTCACCAGCCAGTTGTGCTTGGTGCAGGCGCGCGTGATGCCCACGGTGTCGGCTTCCTGGAAGGCGTCGGTGCCGATCAGATGCGTCGCCACCTGCCCGGTGATCACGACCAACGGGATGGAGTCCATCAGCGCATCGGTGAGGCCGGTTACCGCATTCGTGGCGCCGGGGCCGCTTGTCACCAGCACCACGCCGGGCTTGCCGGTGGAGCGCGCATAACCTTCGGCCGCATGCGTCGCGCCCTGCTCGTGGCGGCAAAGCACGTGCACGATGTCGTTCTGGTGGAAGAGCGCGTCGTAGATCGGAAGCACCGCGCCGCCGGGATAGCCGAAAATATGCTTCACGCCCTGATCCTTGAGCGCGCGAATGACGATCTCCGCGCCGCTCAGTTCGAGCGCGCCCGCCGCCTTGGGCGAGGCCATTTTCAGTTCGGTTCCGTCACGGTCCATGTCGTCCATCCACAAAAGAAAAAGAGGCGTTGCCGCCTCTTGTCCAAACGCCGCCAGCAGGGAAATCCGGGTTCAACCCGGCCCAGTCGGCGGCCCACCAATAATTACGAGTGCGAGGTGCATGTGCCCCGGTTCCTATTGCAGGTGCGAACGCTACGGTCCGGAATCCGGTCCGTCAAGCAATTTCACGCTGCCGCATCCATCAATAGCGGAAGAATATTGCTCAATTCTTGCGCATCCGCCCAAATCCAGCCGGCCATCCGGTGCCGGAACCAGGTCGTCTGCCGCTTGGCGTATTGCCGGGTGCGCGTCTTGGCCAGCGCCACGGCGTCGGCGAGCGGCATCGCCCCTTGCGAGGCTGCGCGCAGCTCGCGCAGGCCCAGGATCTTCGCGGCCGTGGGCGACGGATCGTCCAACGCTTCGGCTTCTTCCATCGCACCGGCCTTCACCATCATGTCGAAGCGATGATCGATGCGGGCGTGCAGGACATCGCGCGGCGGCGACAACACGACGCGAGCAAGGCTCAGACCGGCGAGAACCGGTTCGCTCATATCCGTCTGCCATTCCGACAGCGGACGCCCCGTCGCTTCGAACACTTCCCATGCGCGCAATGTCCGTTGCGTGTCGCTGGCGCGCAGCTTTGCCGCCGCGGCGGGATCGCGCCTGGCGAGTTCGGCATGAAACGCATCCGCGCCGAGGGCCTCGCGCCGAGCCCGCGCCGCATCGCGGATGGCTGGCGGAACATGCGGGATGTTCGCGATGCCTTCTGTCAGCACGCCGAAATACATGCCCGTTCCGCCCGCGAATATCGGAATGCGCCCGGACTCGCGCGTGGTGCGCAGCGCGTGCGCGGCCTCCGCCTGATAGCGCCCGGCCGAATAGCTCTCGCTCACGCCGACATGGCCGTACAGAAGATGCGGCGCAATGCCCATGTCTTCGTCGGTCGGCCGCGCGGTCAGGATGCGCGTCTCGGTATAGACCTGCATGGAATCGGTGTTGATGACGGCGCCGCCGATCGCCTGCGCCAATGCCAGCGCGGCGGCCGACTTGCCGCTCGCGGTCGGCCCTGCGATAAGCACCGCGTCAACGGACATTCTCGAACTTTCTCATAGGCGATGAGCGACTCTCTGATCGTCAGCGTTATAGCAGCCGAAGGCGCCACGCGGATTCATGACGTTGTGCGCAAGATAACGCGCGACTTCAAATCCAGTGGCACCGTGGGCGCGCCCGTCTGGCTGTCGCCGGATCGCGCCTGCGACATTTCCGTGGCGCTCGCCTCGCCCGAACTTGCGGAAATCCTGCCGCGCGGCTTCGTCCATGCGGGCGACGGCGTGGACGTAAACGTCGTCTCGCCCGCGAACCGCCGCAAGAAGCTCCTCGTCGCGGACATGGATTCCACCATCATCGGCTGCGAATGCCTGGACGAACTGGCCGACATGGCGCATCTGAAGCCGCAGATCGCGGCGATCACCGAACGGGCGATGAACGGGGAGATCGCCTTCGAGCCGGCGTTGCGCGAGCGGGTTGGCCTGCTCAAGGGCCTTTCGCTTGCAGCGCTGGAGCGCACCTACAACGAGCGCGTGAAACTCAATCCCGGCGCCAGGGCGCTGGTCGCCACCATGAAGAAATATGGCGCGCGCACCTGCCTGGTCTCCGGCGGCTTCACCTACTTTACCGAGCGCGTCGCGAAAGAGGCGGGATTCGACGACAACCAGGCGAACATATTGCTGGATGACGGCAACCGCCTCACCGGCGCGGTGAAGGAGCCGATCCTCGGCCGCGAAGCCAAGCTCGCGGCGCTGAAAGCGGAAATCGACAAGCTCAAGATTGCGACGTCGGAATCGCTCGCCGTCGGTGACGGCGCAAACGACCTTGCCATGATCGAATATGCCGGACTGGGCGTGGCCTATCGCGCCAAGCCCATCCTCGCCGACGCCGCGGACGCTGCGATCGTCAACGGCGACCTGCGCGCGCTGCTGTATCTGCAGGGCTATTCGGATTCCGAAATTGTGGAGAGTTAGGAACTCTCGAAATTAGCCAATCCCCCAACCGTCATGACCGCCTTCGCGGCTGCCATCCATTTTCCGGAGGCCAAGGCGCGAATTAAGGGATGGCCGGGACAGGCCCGGCCATGACGAGTTTGACTGATCCGGTTTACCCCGCGCCGCCGGTGCGCACCGCGACGTAAGTAAGATCGCCGCCGCGGCTGACCAGCAGCAGCGTCACCTTCTTGCCGGCCTTGGTATTGGCATCGACGATCTTGTTCACCTCGTCGGGCGAATGGACCGGCTGGTTCTGCACTTCCACGATGATGTCGCCGGGACGGAAATTCTTGTCCGCCGCCGCGCCCGCCGGATCGATATCGGTGACGACGACGCCGGCCGCGCTCTTGGGCAGCTTGTATTTCGTGCGCGATGCGTCATCGAGCGACGACAGAGACAGGCCGAGCCGCGACGATTTGGGCGCAGGTTTGGGGGGCGGCGGCGGCGCAGGTTTGGAATCGTCATCCTCGTCCTGCAGCTTCGCGACAACTGCGTGCAGGGTGAGCTTCTTGCCGCCGCGCAACACGTCGATGTTCACGGCTTTGCCTGCGGCGGTGTCGGCCACCTCGCGCGGCAGCGCGCGGCTGTCCGGCACGGCCTTGCCGTCGAAACTGACGATGACATCGCCGTTCTTGAGGCCTGCCTTGTCGGCGGGGCCGCCATCGGTCACATCCGCCACGAGCGCGCCGTTGCCGCTGGGGATTCCCATGCTCTCGGCCAGATCGTTGGTCAGGTTCTGCACGCGAACGCCAAGCCATCCGCGATGCGTCGTGCCGAAGCGCTCGAGCTGACCGATGACGTCGCGCGCCATGTTGGAGGGGATGGCGAACCCGATGCCGACCGATCCGCCCGTGGGCGAGAAGATCGCCGAGTTCACGCCCACCACATTGCCGTCCATGTCGAACAGCGGACCGCCGGAATTGCCGCGGTTGATCGGCGCGTCCGTCTGTATGAAGTCGTCATAGGGGCCGGCCGCGATGTCGCGGTTGCGCGCGGAAACGATGCCGACCGTCACCGTCGAGCCGAGACCGAAAGGATTGCCGATCGCCATCACCCAGTCGCCGACGCGCGCCTTCTTGGAATCTCCGAAATGCGCAGCCGGCAGAGGCTTCTTCGGGACCACCTTCAAGAGCGCGAGATCGGTTTTGTCGTCGCGGCCGATCAGCTTGGCCGGAAGCGCGGTGCCGTCGTTCAGCGTGACGGTGATCTCGTCCGCATCTTCGACGACGTGGTTGTTGGTGACGATGATGCCATTGGGGTCGATGATGAAGCCGCTGCCCAGCGAGGTGATGTGGCGCGGCGCGTTCTTGTTCTTGTCCATGTAGTCTTTGAACAGCTTGCGCAGCGGCGAATCCGGCGGCAGATCCGGCATCTGCGCTTCCGCGGCCATGGATGGCTGCACGGTTTGCGTGGTGGAGATGTTTACCACCACGGGCAGGAGCTGGTTCGCCAGGTCGGCGAAGCTGTCGGGCGCGGGCCGCGCGAAGGCGGCAGGCGCAGCCATCATCGGCGCGAGCGATGCAAAGATGGCGGTGAGAACAACGCGCAGGAAACGCGGTGGCTTAAAACGCATGACAAACCCCAAAACGCAGCAGGCGGCGTGAAAGCTGCGGCACCCAGCAAATATATCATCGCGATGCCGGCACAACCCCCGGCGGTCACAATCCCGCGGCGGCGTGCTTTTCCGGCCCTACCCCGGGGACGGCAGGGCCTCCGGTTTGGCTATTTCCGCTTGGCGGCGGCGACCCCGCCGGGCTGGCCGAAATAGCGGAAGAACTCGCTGGAAGGCGACAGGACCATGGTCGTCGCGCTCCCGCCCAGCGCGTCCTGGTAGGCCTGCATGGATCGATAAAATGCGAAGAAGTCCGGGTCCTGCCCATAGGCATCGCCCAAAATCTTGGTCTTCTGGGCGTCGCCCTGGCCGCGCAGGATCTCGGACTGGCGGGTGGCGTCGGCGGTGATGACCGTCACCTCGCGCTCGGCCCTGGCCTTGATGCGCTGGAAGATTTCCGAACCTTCGGCGCGGAATTCATTGGCTTCACGTTTGCGTTCCTGGATCATGCGCGAATAGATCGCAGCGCTGTTCTGCGGCGGCAGGTCGGCATGGCGGATGCGCACGTCGGCGATCTCGATGCCGAAATTCTCCGATTCCCGGTTCATGCGGTCGCGGATGTCGCGCATGAGCTGGGCGCGCGACGCCGACAGCACCACCGCGAAGTTCTGCGAGCCCAGCACCTGGCGCACGTCCGACGACAGGATGGGCGCCAGCCGCGTGAGCGCGATGTCCTTGTTGATGAGCGTCTGGTAGAAACGCAGCGGATCGACGATGCGCCAGCGCGCGAACGCGTCCACCACCATGCGCTTCTTGTCCTGCGCGATCACTTCTTCCGGCGGCGCGTCGAGATTGAGCAGGCGCTTGTCGATATATTCCACCCGCTGCACCCACGGAATCTTCACATGCAGCCCCGGCTCGGTGACGATTTCGCGCGG
>JBQCFD010000085.1:0-3875 GCA_051959625.1 Rhizomicrobium sp. | reverse complement strand
TCAGGCGGCGTCCGCAGACGCGCGAATATCGCTCGGCGGTTCGTTTCTAAAGCATCACTTCAATCAATCTGGGACCGCCCTCACGCATTGCGTTTTCAAACAATGCCGCAAACTCTCTGTTCGATGTCGCCCGGCCGGCCTCGACGCCCATGCCGTTGGCGAGCGACACCCAATTCAATTCCGGATTGTGCAGGTCGAGCATCGAGAGCGTCTTCGGTCCGGGATTCCCGGCGCCCACACGCGCGAGCTCGATGTTGAGAATGGCATACGAACGGTTCGCGAAGACAACCGTCGTCACGTCCAGCTTTTCGCGCGCCTGCGTCCATAAGGCTTGAAGCGTGTACATCGCGCCGCCGTCACCTTGCAGCGCCAGGATCTTTCGGCCCGGCGCGGCGACCGCGGCGCCAGTAGCCAAAGGCACGCCCTGTCCGATGGCGCCGCCCGTCAAAGACATATGATCGTGCCACGGCGCATGGGCCGTGAACATCGCCGCGCCTGCGCCGGAGGTCGCCGCTTCATCGGAAATGATCGCGCCCTCTGGCAGAAAGCGCGCGATGATCTGTCCAACGGTGTAGGCGTTGAAGGCTTCCGTTGGAACGTCCGGCCGTTTGAGCGCTGCGTGAGAGGCGCCGTCCTTCGGCGCCCCAATCGCATCCGCCACGGCGGCGAGAGCGCCACGGCCATCTTCATGCGGATGCGACAGATACAAAATCTTCGCACCTTCGGGCGTGCACCAGGATGGTTTGCCCGGATAGGCAAAGAACGTCACCGGCGGTTTGGCGCCGACGAGCACGAGCTGCTCGACGTCCTTGAGAAACTCGACGATCTGCTCGGCGAAATACGGACTCCGCTCCAGCGCCACCACGCCCGCGCCGCGCGTGATCTTCGGCGTGAAGGTATCGCACAGGATGCGCGCCTTCGATTTCGCCGCGATGCGCCCCGCGCTCTCCAATCCTTCGCGCGTCAAAGCGCCTGCATCGCGGATGAGAATGGCGGTGCGCTTGCCGTTGCGAAGCGCCTTCGCCACATCGTCTATCGCGCGCGACGATACCGGTGCCGGAGCAAGCACAGGAAGCGCAGGCGCCGCGCCCTCCGCATCGTTCCACGCCGTGTCCGCCGGCAGGACAAGCGTGGCGATCTGCCCCGGCGCGTTGCGCGCCGCTTGCACCGCGCGCGCGGCATCGCTCGCAACCGTGCCTGCCGAAACGCTGCTGTGTATCCAGCCCGATACCGGCTGCGCGAAACCCACCAGGTCTGATGTCAGCGGCGCATCATATTGCGCGTGATAGGTGGCATGATCGCCGACGATGTTGACGATGGGCGTGGAAGCGCGGCGCGCATTGTGAAGATTGGCCAGTCCGTTCGCGAGGCCTGGCCCCAGATGCAGCAACGTCGCCGCAGGCTGTCCCGCGATGCGGCCATAACCGTCCGCCGCGCCTGTCGCCACGCCTTCGAACAGCGCGAGCACCGCGCGCATCCCGTCGACCTTGTCGAGCGCCGCGACGAAATGCATTTCCGAGGTGCCGGGATTGGAAAAACAAACCTCGACACCGGAATCGACCAGTGTCCGTACCAGGCTCTCCGCGCCGTTCATTGAGGTACCTTGTTCTTCGCCGCCCCAAAGACTACGGCGCGGAAGCGCCTTGTGAAAGCGGGCGCACGTCGCGGACCAGATCCACCAGAACCTCGCCCGGCGCTTCGCTCACCACATAATGCGCCGCACGCTCGATCTTGAAGAACTTCTTTTGCGGCGCCTGGATGGTGTCGAAATACGCCTTCGCAACGCTCTCCGGCGTGGTGCGGTCGTCTGCGCCCGCGAAAATGAAGATCGGGCATTGGAACTTACGGACATTGTCGAAGTCCACATTCACGACCGCCGGTAAAAGCGTCTGCACGGAAAGCAGCTCGCCGATTTGCGCGGAAGCCACATCATAGTCTGTGTAATCGGGGCTTGCCGCGCGAAGCAGATCGGCGTCGTCATGGCTTTTGCCATACATCATGCCGCCCAGCGCAACATCCCATTTGCGTTCCGTCATGACCTTGCCGAGCGGCGTTGGCCCGTTGGTGCTGGGATAAGGCGCAATCGCTTTCAACTCTTTGACGGCTTGTTGATTGCCGATCTTTTCGGCCTGCGCGAGCGTTTGCGCGTAGCCGACCTGTTCGTTGCGAACCCCGTTCACCACCTGCCCCACGCCGATATAGGCATAGATAAGATCGGGGCGATGCGCCGCCACTTTCAATCCCAACACGCTGCCCCAGGAATGGCCCATCAGAAATATCTTCTTCTTATTATAGGTGCGCTCCAGATAGGCGATCACCTCTTCCGCATCGGCCTGCATGCGGTCGACGGTCATCGCAGGATCGGGCTTGCGCTTGGCGGCGGAGAATGTCTTTCCCGCGCCGCGCTGATCCCATTGCACGACGGTGAAGTAATCCTCCCATGGACGCTGCCACGTCCAGCTCTCGGGCATCATCGCCGACCCCGGCCCGCCATGAATGAACAGCAGGATCGGATTGGCGGGATTTCTGCCGCGCACGCTGATCCATTGTTTGATGCCGCCGATCTCGATGGCCTTGAGTTCCTGGATTCCACCGGCGGGAATAGCCTGCGCCGCCGCAATCGCTGCGCGCGCGGATGGCGCATCGGTTTTTGCCGCCGGCGCGGCAGACGCCGCCACCGGCATCGCCATCAGGAACAGGCTCGCGACGGAGAGCTTGGCAAAGGAACGCATCGTTACCCCATTTCGAGAGCGGCGCAGGCCGCTCTGCTCACATCTTATAGTCGAAAGTCAGACCGATCGTGCGCGGACGCACCAGGTATTGCTCCAGTGGTCCCGTCTGTCCGCCCGTCACGCCGCGCGCGTCGCCGATATTGGCGATGTACGCCGTGACCGCATAGCTCCCGAATTCAACACCGACGCGGGCATCGAACAGATTGTATCCGCCCTGCGGAATGCCGGTGAGAAACGTGCCCGGCGCTTTGGAGATATAGCGATGCGACAGCACGATCGACGGATGCCATTCGTTTTCCGACCATTGGTAGGAAACCGTATTGGACACCTGCCACTTCGAAGCGCCGGGAAGCGTCGATCCGCCGGGAACGATCGGCAGCCCGCCGCCGGGATTGAAGTCATCGACAAGCGCGGCATCCAGATAGGTCACGTTGCTCGAAAGCGTCAGATCGTCGGTTACGAAATAGGTCGCCGCCGTCTCGAGACCGTAGCTGCGGGCTTTGCCGCCATTCGTGGCATAGTTGAGGTTCGTCGATGTGAGCAGATGGACCTGGATGTTGCTCCAATCGATGTAGAAAGCCGTCGCGTCCAACTGCAGCCGGTCGTCCAGCAGATTGGAACGCATGCCCAGCTCATAGTTGATCAGCGAGTCGCTGCTATACGACGCCGGCACGGGATCTGCCGGGGTAGACGGCGTGACGTTCGGGCCGCCAAAGCGGTATCCCTTCGACACAAGGCCATAGGCCATGAAGTCGTCGCTCGGGGTCCAGGTGATTGAGCCCTTGGGATTGAAGCCGTTGGCCTTCTGCTTGCCGAACGTATCGGTCGTGAGCCCGCTGCCGCCGGTCGCCAGAACGTAGAAACCGCTGGCTTTCGTTTCGCTGTTCAGCTTTTCGTCGAACAGCCGGCCGCCGAACGTCGCCTTCCATGCGTCGCTGAAATGATAGGTGAACTCGCCGAATACAGCTTCTTCACGACCTTCGGCCGGAATGTAAGCATCGAGCCAGACATCGTTCGGTGCCGCAATGGCGCCTATGCCGGCGCCGAAGATGGGGCCGTACACCGCCTCGATAGAGTTCGTGATGCCGGTTCCTGCGCCGATATTCCTCACCTTCTCTTTCGTGTTGTCGTAATAAAGGCCGA
>JBQCFD010000084.1:0-8985 GCA_051959625.1 Rhizomicrobium sp. | reverse complement strand
TGCGTGAGATGGGCCCAGCTGTCGCTATGCACGGGCACGATTGCGGCATCCGTGAAGTGCTTCGCCGTCTCGATCACGTCGTTCGTGTTCATTGTGAGATTGAAGGGCCCACGCGTCTGGGCGGCCCCGGCAAAGGGCAGGACAATGCCGACGTCAAAGCGCCGCGCGACCTCTTCGGTGCCTTCGAACCATGTGGTGTCGCCGGTGATATAGACCGCGCGTTCGCCATCGGCCTGAAAGAGAAAGCCGATCACATCGCCCGACATAGGCTCGATGCCGGCCGGCCCGTGCCGCGCCGGCGTGGCGGTGATAGTGAGCCTGCGGCCGCGGGCTTCTATCGAGGCGGACTCCCACGGCGCCAGTCCGGTCACGCCGCCGCCGAGACGCGCGGCGCCGGCCTTGGTCGTAAAGGCGTGTTGTGCCTTCGCGAAGAATTCGCGCCCGGCAGGATCGAAATTGTCCCAGTGCTGATCGTGGCTGAGCACCGCAACGTCCACAACGCCGACAGCATCCGCGGCGAGCGCCGGTCCCCTCGTCTTGCGCAGCGTCGTGTAGGGCAGCTTGTAGTCACCGGGCGGGTCGAATGTCGGGTCGGTCAGGATGCGCAGGCCGCCATATTCGATCAGCGCGGTCGGTCCGCCGACCAAAGTGATGCGCGCGGTTGTCATTGGCGTTCTCCTTCTTCATGGGACTGACGAGGAGATAGGCATGGAACAGCGCGCGAGTGCCGCGCCGGGCGCAGGGATGAAATGCGCGCGGCGCGGGCTAGGACGCGCGGCCGATGCTGAAATCCGCGACGTGCATCAGCGTGGTGCGGATTTCGCAGTCGGGAAGAACCGCAAGCGCGGATCGGGCGGCGTCGACATAGCGCCGTGCCATGTCGCGCGTGTCGGCGATGGCGCCGGTGTCTTCCACATAAGCGATGGCGCGCTTGAGATCGACTTCGTGCTGCGGCCCCGTCTCGATCGTGCGGATCCAGAAGCGGCGGGCTTCCTCGTCGGCGCGATGGAAGGCGAGGATCACCGGCAGCGTGACTTTTGCCTCGCGGAAATCGTCGCCCACCGATTTCCCCATCTGCGCGGCGCGGCCGGAATAATCGAGCGCATCGTCGACAAGCTGGAAGGCGATGCCGAGATTGTGGCCATACGCTTTCAGTCCTGCGACCTCGTCCGGAGAAGCGCCGGCCAGCAGCGCGCCTGATTCCGCCGAGGCCGAGAACAGGGTGGCGGTCTTGGCCTCGATCACGCGCAGATAGTCTTCCTCAGTGGTCTTGAGGTTGTTCGCGGATTTGAGCTGCAGCACTTCGCCCTCCGCGATGATCGCGGACGCGCCGGCCAGCACGTTCAACACGTCCATCTTGCCGGCTTCGACCATGAGCTGGAACGCGCGGGAGAACAGGAAATCGCCCACGAGGATCGAAGGCTTGTTGCCCCACACAAGATTGGCGGCGAGCTTGCCGCGGCGCAGTTCGCTCGCATCCACAACGTCGTCGTGGAGCAGGGTGGCGGTGTGGATGAACTCTACGGCGGCCGCCAGCCGCACATGCCGGTCGCCCGCATAGCCGCACATCCGCGCGGCGGCGAGGGTAAGCAGCGGGCGCAGGCGCTTGCCGCCCGAATCGATCAAATGCTTGGCAAGTTCAGGGATCAGGGTGACGGCGCTTCCGAGC
This sequence comes from Rhizomicrobium sp., assembly GCA_051959625.1. Lineage (GTDB taxonomy): Bacteria > Pseudomonadota > Alphaproteobacteria > Micropepsales > Micropepsaceae > Rhizomicrobium. The sequence continues at coordinate 7,316 of JBQCFD010000084.1, read as the reverse complement.
CGGTCGTGAATCGTGCGGTCCGCGGCGGCCATATCCTGCGCCACGAGCGCGTGCAGCCGGTCCACCGGAGACAGGGGGGTGGCGGAAACCTTCAGTGCTTCGGCCGTGCTCATGCCCGTTTATCGTCCAAAAGCCTTGCCGCTGCCCCTCTGCTGACAGACATTTAGGGAGCGGTGCCATAGCCGGTCAAGAACGGCCCGACGCAATGTGACCGGGTGTTGCAAAACAGGCAGGGACATGCGGGAAATTCTCAAGACAAACAATCCTGTGGAACTAAGCTTTGCGCGTGCCGTCCTGAAAGAGGCCGGCATCGATGCCGTCGTGTTCGACGCAAACATGAGCGTCCTGGACGGAAGCATGGTCATTTTGCCGCAACGGCTGATGGTGCACACATCCGATGAAAGTCGCGCGCTCGCACTGTTGAAGGATGCGTTTGCTGCGCCGTCGCCGCTCGCATGAACTTCACCGCCGACAAATTCCTCGGCGGCAAAGTGATTGTGCGCCAGCCGGCAGACGGATTCCGCTCTGGCCTCGATGCGGTGATGCTGGCGGCATCGATCCCGGCGCGCGCGGGCCAGGATGTCCTGGAGGTGGGTTCGGGTGCGGGCGTGGCGAGTCTTTGCCTGGCACGGCGCACGGACTGTTCCGTCCTGGGAATCGAGATCGATCCGGTGCTGGCGGCGCTTGCCGGCGAGAACGCAGCGGAAAACGAGTTGCAGGACAGCGCGCGCTTCGTGACCGGCGATGTATTCGACATGCCCGCAGAACTTCGCCGCGCGTTCGATCACGTGATGTTGAACCCGCCATTTCACACCAGTGAGGGCGAGGTGCCGCCCGACCCCGCGCGTGCCCGGTCGCTGCACGACAGCGGGATGCTGGAAGCGTGGCTGGCTGCCGGGATGAAGCGGGTGGTGTCCAATGGGACGTTGACCGCCATCCTGCGGGCGGACCGGCTGGGCGAGGCGCTGGCGGCGCTCGGCGAACGCGGCGTGTCGGTCTTTCCGTTGTGGCCGCGCAAGCAGGAACCGGCGAAGCGGGTTCTTGTTCGCGCGATAAAGGCATCGCGCGCGCCATTTGCGATCCTGCCGGGAATGGTGCTGCACGAAGACGGAAACCGGTTCAGCCGCGCCGCCAATTCGATCTTGCGTGATGGCGCGGAACTGAACTTCGACGGCAAGTGATTAGCGACGATTCAGAACAGCTTCATCCTCCCGATCATCATGGCCGTCCCGGTGGCGGCCACGACGATTTTGGGAATGTGATTTAGATCATTCCGAAATAAATCACGCCATCTTTGCGATCCGGTAGAAGTAGTCGATATAGGCGAGGGCGGCTTCGTCCATGCCTGCAATCTTCGGATTGTTGCTTTCGACGACGAAATATTCGTCGGGCGCGTGCTGGCCGGTGCCAAAGCCCATGCCGAATTGGCCCGCGGGCAGGTTCACCGGCGCGCCGGTGAAATTGACGCCCGGCCACGAACCCGCGGAGCGCGGATTGAAGCTCACCGGAACGCCCATAGCCTTGTAGGTCGCGACCTCGGCCTGGATGAAGGCGCTGTTTTCGTCCGTCTGCGTGGGATCGTAGCCGCCGGTGACGTTCATCTCGATGTCTGTGAAGCCATGCTTGTCGAGATGCGCGCGCATCTTGGCTTTGGCTTCCTCGAACGTCTGATCTGGTACTAGACGGCAATCGATTTTGGCGACGGCGCGGCCCGGCAGGATGGTCTTGCCGCCGGGGCCGGTGTAGCCGCCGACGAGGCCTTCGATGTTGATGGTCGGCTCGGCCGCGAGGCGCTCCATCGCTTTCTCGAACGGCAGGTCGTCGATCCAGTGCGAGACGCCCAGCGTCTTCATCTTCTGCGCTTCGTTCTCCTTCGCGGTCGCCGCTGCGATGAGCGCTTTCTGATGCGGAGTGAGCGGTTTCACATTCGCATACCAGCCTTCAACGGCGGGTTTGTTGCCGTCGGCGGTAACAAGTGTCTGCAGCGCTTCGACGAGGCGCCACGCCGGACTGTCGACCGCGGCCTTGTAGCTCGAGTGCAGATCCTTGCGCGGGCCGCGTCCCCAATGCTCGCCGCTGGAGATCAATTCCAGCTCCATCACGCCCTTGGCGCCCAACTGGATGACCACATTGCCATCGGTATCCTGGGAAGCGCTGGGGATGAATACGCCGGCGCATTTGTGAAGCGCGGCGAGCACGTTCGGCTTCTGGACGATCTCATGGAAATGCGGCGAAGCGATCTCTTCCTCGCCTTCGCAGACCAGCACGAGATTGACCGGCAGCTTCCGGCCAGCGGCCTTCATCGCGTAAAGCGCGGCGAGGAATGTCGTCTCCGGGCCTTTCTGGTTCACTGCGCCACGGCCGACGATCACCTTTCCCATGCCGGGATGATCGACGATGTTTCCCGCAAGCGGCGGCGAGGACCATTCCTTCGGATCGTATTGCTTGACGTCGTACATGAAGTAGATGCCGAGCGTTTTGGGAGCGCCGACGTCGTAAGTGCCGAACACGCCGGGCACGCCGCTCGTCGGCACGACCTCGACATGCTGGAAGCCGGCGTCGCGCGCGAGCTTGGCCATGTATTCTGCGCCCTGGGGCGTGTTGCGCTTCTCCGCTGCAATGGTGGGGAAGGCGATCCAGTCCTGCAGCCGCTTGATGGCCGCGGCGTGTCCGTCCTTCAGGGCCTTCTTCACGTCGGCATAGTCGTCGGCCGCTGCCCACGCGACGGTGCTCGGCAAGAGCAGCGAAGTAGCTGCCACCGCGCCTTTGAGAATCGTGCGGCGGTTTTCGGAATCAAATGCGTGCATATGAACTCCCCCAATGTGGTGCTGCAAATTAGGGAGCGCCATCGCGCGAGCTGCAAGACTTTTGATGACCGCTGCACTCACGCATCCGGGACAAATGTATGAAATTGTCGCGGTGCTGCGCTGCGGCAGCGAAACGGTGCCACTCCCGGAACTATTTGCGCGTGAAAACAAGAAGCCGGAACGTCCCCGGCACGATGGCGGGACGCGGATGGGGATTTACGGCCGTCGGCGGCGGTGCCGCCTGGCGGTCCGCGGTGACAAGAAACACCGCGTGCGTCTTCGGGTCGACTTCCATGGTGCGCGCGCCCTTCTGCGTCGCGACATTCTCCACGACGGAGAACCTGCGTGGTCCATCCTCATGCACGACTGTCAGCAGTCCTTCGCCCGTCGAGGCGAAGGCGTAAGCGGTTCCGGCATCGAAACGGTCGGCATCGACTCCCTTGCCGATCGGCAGCGTGGCGATGACAGCGCCGGCGGACGCATCCACGACGGCCATCATCGGATTCTCGCAACCGACGAACAGGACGCCATGCTGCGTGTCCATCGCCAGACCCGACGGACTCTCGCAAGGCTTGAGCGGCCATCGCGCGATGATCTTCATGGTCTGCGCGTCGATCTTCACAAGTTCGGACGTGCTTTCGATGTCGACAAAAATATGGCCCATGCCGTCGGCGACGCCGGTTTCAGGCCTGCCGCCCAATCGAACGGTCCCGGCGACGGCGCCGGTCGCGCCATCGAGCGCCGTCGCATCCTGGCTCTTGCCATTGAACGTGAAGACGCGGTGCGAGATGGGATCGTAGGCGATGCTGTCGGGCCCCTGTCCGGTGGAATAGCGCGCGACGGTCTTCAGGGTCTTTAGATCGAATGCGGTGACCGTGCCGTCGCCGCCATTGCTGGTGAAACCGCGATTCAAATCATTGGCGATCGCCACGCCGTGCACATGCGCGGTATCGGGAATGTCGCCCACCACGGCCTGCGTGTCGGCGTCCAGCACCATGACGTGGGTGCCGTGGGTGACGAAGAGATGACGGTTCGCGTTGTCGAATCCGAGGTAGTCCCAGAACCCGTCACCCGCCAGCGGGACCGTCTTTTCCAGATGATAGCCGCCGGCGAGCGTGGCGGTGCTGAAGAGGCAAAGAGACAGGACGATAAGGCGAAGCATGCTGTGGTCCTGACGGCCGGGAATTGGCTATATGAGCGGGCGGGAAGGGGAGACTCGGTCAGTTGCGCAAGTTCTGCACGGCTCTGGCGCTTTGCCTAGTGACAATATCCCAAGCTCACGCCGGGCCGCCCTATGCGACGGACGACCCGGAGCCGACAGACTATCGCAGCTTCGAGGTCTATCTCTATTCGGAAGGAACCCACACCGACGGGGACACGTCCGGCACGCTTGCGGGGCTGGAGGTGAACTACGGCGCGGCACCCAATCTTCAGCTCAGCGCCGCCATACCCTTCGCGTATGACAAGGGAACGGGACATGGCACGCTCTATGGCTATGGCGCGGCCGAGCTTGGCGCAAAGTACCGCTTCATCCAGGAAGACGATCACGGCTGGCGGCCGCAGGTCAGCTTCTATCCTTCCGCGGAAATTCCGATCGGGGACAATGATGACCGGCCGGCCGGGATAGCGACGGGCCATGTGCGATATTTCCTGCCGCTATGGCTTCAGAAGAGTTGCGGCCCATGGACGACTTTCGGCGGCGGCGGATACTGGATCAATCCCGGAAAAGGCGACCGGAACTATTGGTTCATGGGCTGGGCATTGACGCGGCGGATCACCTCCAATTTCTCGATCGGGGCGGAAATATTTCACCAGACGCCAGATGCGACGCCGGGCGAAAGCAGCACCGGCGTGAATATCGGTGCAACCTACGACATCAACGACCGTTGGCACCTCGTGGGATCGGTAGGCACCGGCGTGCAGAACGTGCGGCAGACCGACGAGTCCACTTACTATTTCGCGGTCGAGTGGACGCCGTCGATGGATGGCGGTTAGGCCGGCAGAAGGAGACGACGGCAATTCGTCCGCGAATATTCGCCTGTGCCTTTATGCTCTTTCTGGCGGCATCGTTCCCTGCACTGGGCGGGCCGCCCTATGTCACGGACGACCCGGACACCACGGACAAGGGGCATTTCGAGATTTATGCGTTCGACGCCGGCACATCGGCGCGCGACGACATGGACGGCCAGACTGGCATCGATTTCAACTATGGCGGCGGCGACAATCTCCAGCTCACGGCGGTCCTGCCGCTCGATACCGAACAGCCGGCGCATGGAGGCTTGTTCGCCGGAATTGGCAACATCGAACTCGCGGCGAAATACAAATCTCTGCATCAGGAGGATTTCGGCTGGGACGTGGCCGTGTTTCCGCGGCTCTTCCTGCCGAGCGCGTCAGGCCGCGTCGGCGATCATCACGCGTCCTTTCTCCTGCCTCTCTGGATCGGCCGGAGTTTCGGCGACTGGAACACCTTCGGCGGCGGAGGCTGCGCGCTGAACAATGGCGACGGCTCGAAAGATTACTGTCTCGCAGGGTGGGCGCTCACGCGCAGCGTTGCCGCCGATCTGAATATCGGCGTCGAAATCTACCACCAGACCGCCGACATGCGTGGCGGCAAATCCACAACCGGCTTGGGATTGGGCGCTGTATACGATCTTTCAACGAACTACCACTTGATGGCGTCGTGGGGACCGGGCATTCAAAACGCCGCCGAAACCGATCGCTATTCCTGGTACGCGGCATTGCAGATGACGTTTTGATCAGATGACAACCGACAAGATCGCGAGCAAGGTTCCCGCCGTCACGCTGGGGTTCTGGATCATCAAGATCCTCGCCACCACGCTCGGGGAGACGGGCGGCGACACCGTCACCATGACGATGAATCTCGGCTATCTGATCGGCACCGCGATCTTTCTCGGATTGCTTGTCGTTCTCGTCATTGCGCAGATCGCGGCGAAGAAATTCCATCCGCTGCTCTACTGGGCGACGATCATCGCGTCCACGACGGCAGGCACCACCATGGCGGATTTCGCGGACCGCTCGCTCGGCATCGGCTATGCGGGCGGATCGTCGGTGTTGCTGGCCTGCGTGATCGCGTGCCTGGCGGCATGGTATTTCACCGAAGGCACCGTGAATGTCGACACCGTCAGCACGCCGCGGGTCGAAGCGTTCTATTGGGCGACCATCACCTTCTCGCAGACGCTGGGCACCGCGCTCGGCGACTGGATGGCGGACGATGCCGGTGTGGGCTTCGGCGGCGGCGCGCTCATATTCGGCGCGGCGCTCGCCGTCATCGCCGCGCTTTATTACTGGACCAGGATCTCCCGCGTGTTGTTGTTCTGGCTCGCCTTCATCCTGACGCGGCCCTTGGGCGCGACTGTGGGCGACTTCCTCGACAAGCCGCTGCACGATGGCGGACTGAACCTTAGCCGCCCGATCGCATCGCTTGTGCTCGCGGCGGTCATTCTGGCGCTGGTTCTCATCCTCCCGCAGCGGGCGGGAACGCATCCGGGTGAAAATCCAAGCGCGGCCTAGGGTCCGCTTGTCCGGGCGGGGGCGGCTCTGTAGGTTCCGCAACTCATCGAAAGCGCCCGAATCGTGCCGAAAGCCCCGGAAAACAAGAAAACATTTCAGGACCTGATCCTCACGCTCCAGAACTACTGGGCGAAGCAGGGCTGTCTCATCCTGCAGCCTTTCGACGTGGAGATGGGCGCGGGCACGTTCCATCCCGCGACGACCTTGCGCGCGCTCGGGCCCAAGCCGTGGCGCGCCGCTTATGTGCAGCCGAGCCGCCGCCCGAAGGACGGGCGCTATGGCGAGAACCCGAACCGGCTGCAGCATTACTACCAGTACCAGGTGATCATGAAGCCGGCGCCGGAGAACATTCAGGAACTCTATCTCGGTTCGCTGCGCGAGATCGGCCTCGACCCGAAGCTGCACGACATCCGCTTCGTGGAAGACGATTGGGAAAGCCCGACGCTGGGCGCGTGGGGCCTTGGCTGGGAAGTGTGGTGCGACGGGATGGAAGTCTCGCAGTTCACGTACTTTCAACAAGTCGGCGGCATCGATTGCGATCCGGTTTCCGGCGAGATCACCTACGGCCTTGAACGGCTTGCCATGTATGTGCAGGACGTGGAGTGGGTGTACGACCTGAAATTCAACGAGCAGTTCCGCTATGGCGAAGTGTTCCTGCAGAACGAGCAGGAGCAATCCGCGTTCAATTTCGAGCTGGCGGATACCGACCTCCTGTTCCAGCACTTCAAGGACTACGAGAAGCAGTGCAACGAGCTTCTCCGTGCGAACAGGAAGCTGGCGCTGCCGGCTTACGACCAGTGCATCAAGGCGAGCCATTGCTTCAACCTGCTGGATGCGCGCGGCGTCATCAGCGTGACGGAGCGTGCCGCCTATATCGCGCGCGTGCGCGCATTGGCAAAAGCCTGCTGCGAAGCATGGCTTGAATCGCCGATGGGTGAATACAAGCCGAGGTTCGCGTAATGGCCGACCTTCTGCTCG
>JBQCFD010000083.1:0-11334 GCA_051959625.1 Rhizomicrobium sp. | reverse complement strand
GAGGACGTCCTCCACATCGACACGGCCTGTTATGCGCCCGAGAGAACGAAGCGCTAACCGTAAATCCTCCCCAAAAAGTTCCCTATCCGGAACCGTTTGAGACCGCTCCAGCGCTGCCAATGTTTCTTCCAGGTGCCGGCGATGGCGCGCACGGGTCAAAGGCGGGTTATTTTCCTTGTGGTCCAGCAACTTCGAAGACAGCTCCGTGATCTTGGCAAGAAGGTCGGGCAGGCCGGCGCCGGTTTTCACTGAGATGGGTATCCCGCCGAGCCGCGGCTCGCCGATGTCGATCTTGTTCCAAACGACAAGATCTAGAATCTCGCCCACATTGGGCGGCAGGCCCTCCGTCGGCTTGGGATCGCTGGCGTCCACCAGGAGCAGGGCAATGTCCGCGGCCTTCGCCTTCGCAATTGCCCGGCGCACACCTTCCTGCTCAACAGGATCGGTTGATTCCCGCAATCCCGCCGTATCGGACACGATAACCGGATAGCCGCCCAGATCGAGGCGGACCTCGATCACGTCGCGTGTGGTGCCGGCAATCTCGGAAACAATGGCTACGTCGCGCTGGGCCAACGAATTGAGGAGAGAACTCTTTCCGCTGTTCGGTTTTCCAAACACTGTTAACTTCACGCCATCACGAAGAATCTCGCCGCGTCGGCCATCATTTAGGTGCTCGCAAATCTTCTCTGTCAGATCACCCGCGATATTCCGAACAGTGTTCAGGATATTGTCCGGCACGTCTTCGTCCGGGAAATCCAGAACCGCTTCGGTCAAGGCGACGGCGCGAATGAGCTCCGCGCGCCAACTCTCGTAGAGTTCCGACAGCGCCCCTTCGTACTGCCCGACGGCCTGCTGGCGCTGCGCTTCGGTTTGCGCGTCGATCAGATCGGCCAGCGCTTCGGCCTGGGTCAGATCGAGCTTGCCATTCTCTACGGCGCGGCGCGTGAACTCGCCGGGCTCGGCCGGCCGCAAACCTTGCACTGCCGACAGCACCGCAAGCATCGCCTCGACCGTCGCCCGGCCGCCATGGACATGGAATTCGACGATGTCTTCACCGGAAAAGCTGTGCGGACCTTCGAACCACAGAAGCAAACCGCGATCGATCACCGCGCCGCGCGCATCGCGGAAAGCCTTCAAAACCGCATGTTGTGGCGAGGGCAGCGCGCCAGCGGCCAGAGCGCCGGCGGCAATTTTCGCATTGGGCCCGGATACGCGGATGACGGCAATGCCGGAACGCCCCGGCGCCGTGGACGGCGCAAAGATGGTATCGCCCGCCATGGTGTCAGCGTTTGGGCGCGTCTTTCTTGCCCGCGGTCTTGGTGGCGGCATCCCACAGAAAACGCTGGAACTGCTCGAAGCCCTGTCCGCCCATCGGCATCCAGGCCTTGAACATGGCCTCGGGATCAGACGTGTCCATGGCCGCCTTGATCCGCCGTTCCATCTCTGCCGTCATTTTCTCCTGTATCCTGGAGACATCGGGCAACCCCATGAGCCGGCGGGCTTCTTCGGGGGTCATATCGAGCTCGACGTGAACCTTCATCTTTGACCATAGCTCCGGTTCATGCTTGGAAGCGCCGCTTTCCTCGCGCTAGGAAGCTACGCGCGGAAGCCATCGCCGAACAACACGCTTTTTCACGGACCGGGATACATCATGAGCCGCAACCTGCTCGATCAGGAAACCAGCCCCTACCTCCTCCAGCACAAGGACAACCCGGTCCATTGGCGGCCATGGGGCCAAGAAGCGCTGGACGAGGCGCAGACCTCCGGCAAGCCGATCATGCTCTCCATCGGTTACACCGCCTGCCATTGGTGCCACGTGATGAACCATGAGAGCTTCGCCGATCCCGAAGTCGCGGCGATTCTCAACGAGAATTTCATCAACATCAAAGTCGACCGCGAAGAGCGCCCCGATATCGATCAGATCTATCAGACGGCGGCGGCGGTGCGCGGCGGCGGTGGCGGATGGCCGCTCACCGCCTTCCTCACGCCGAAGGCCGAGCCCTTCCTGATCGGCACCTATTTCGCGCCCGACACGCGCAACGGCTTGCCCGGATTCAAGGACGTGCTCGGCAACGTCCTTTCCGTCTATCGCGAGCAAAGCGCGGAGATCGCCGCGGCGATCAACAACACGAATCTCCAGCTCAACAATCTGTGGGGCCGCAATCTGCGCGGCCCGATCGGCGAGCAACCGCTCGATACCGCGGCGCTGCGCACCGGGCAGCGTTATGACTTCTTCCTCGGCGGCATGCTGGGCACGCCGAAATTCCCCAATTTCCTGCACCTGGAACAGATGCTGCGCGCGCTACAGCGCACCAACGTCAACCAATTCCACGTCGCAGTCGCCACCACGCTCGGCATGATTTGTCAGGGCGGCATCTACGATCATGTCGGCGGCGGCATCCATCGCTACTCGACGGACGAATACTGGCTCGTTCCGCACTTCGAGAAGATGCTCACCGACAACGCGCAGTTCATCCAGATGCTCACGCTCGCCTGGCAGCGCGATCGCGTGCCGCTGCACCAGGTCCGCATCGAGGAAACCATCGACTGGATCATGCGCGACATGAAGGTGGAAGACGGCTTCGCCACCAGCCTCGACGCCGATTCGGACGGCGAAGAAGGCGCCTACTATCTGTGGACGGAAGCGGAGATCGACGCCGCGCTCGTCGGCACCTTCACGCAGAAGTTCAAGACCGTCTACAACGTCACGCCCACGGGCAATTTCAACGGCCGCACCATCCTGAACCGCATCGGCAACCAATCGGCGTTTCTGCTGAACGAGGCCGACGAAGCGCTGTTCGCCAAGCAGCGCCGCTTGCTGCTCGACGTGCGCAACAAGCGCAACGCGCCGGTTCGCGACGACAAGGTTCTCGCCGATGCCAACGGCATGACCATCGCGGCGCTGGCGCGCGCCGGCGCTGTGTTCCGGCGTACGGCATGGCTCACCGCCGCCATGCGCGCGTTCGATTTCGTGGAGAAGGCGCTCGGCGATGGCGACCGGCTCTATCATTCCTGGCGTAACGGCCGGCGCGGCAAGTCGAGCTTTTCCGACGATTATGCGCATATGGCGAACGCGGCGCTGGCATTGTTCGAAGCCACCAACGACAAGCGCTATCTCCAGCGCGCCCAAGCCTGGGTTCACATGCTCAACGAGCATTTCTGGGATGCGCAGAACGGCGGCTATTTCAGCACATCCGACGAAGCCGATCCGCTTTTCGTGCGTCCGCGTCCGGTCTTCGACAACGCCGCGCCCTGCGCCAACGGCCTGATGCCGGCCGTACTGACCAAGCTCTATGCCATCACGATGGATCAGAGCTACCGCGATCGCAGCAATGCAGTGCTCGATGCATTCTCCGGCGAAGTGCAGCGCATCTCGATCTCCATGCCGACCTACATGAACAGCCTGGATACGGTGCTCAACTTCATGCAGGTCATCATCGTGGGGCCGCTCACCAATCCCAAGACCCACGACCTGCTGCGCGCGGCGCTCGGCCGCTGCCTGCCGACGGCGACAATCCTGCTGGTCGAACCGGGAACCGAATTGCCGCAGGGCCATCCCGCCCACGGCAAGGATATGCAAGGCGGCGTTCCCACCGCTTATTTCTGTTACCGCATGGTCTGCACGCAACCGATCACCAACCCGGTGACATTGTCGCAGGCGCTCGAGCCGCCGGTGCGTATCGCGCCTGCGCAGCAGCAGCCGGCTGGCCGGGCATAGACCCGGCAGGCGCCGAACCGCTAACTTCTCTTCAGGAAAATCCGAAGAGAGGAGCGCATCATGGCGGGTGAGGACATCACGATCAGGACGGCTGATGGCGCGATGGGCGGCTATCTGGCCAAGCCCGCCTCGGGCCGCGGGCCAGGGCTCGTCGTCATCCAGGAGATCTTCGGCGTCAACAAGGTGATGCGTGATCTGGCGGACGGCTTCGCCGCGCGCGGTTATTTCGCGCTTTGCCCGGATCTCTTCTGGCGCATGCAGCCGGGCGTGCAGCTCAGCGACAAGACCGATGCGGAGTGGAAGCAGGCATTCGACCTGATGAACAGGTTCGATTCGAAGAAGGGCGTCGACGACATCCAGGCCTCCATCGATGCCTTGCGCGGCTTGGATGGCTGCACCGGAAAGGTCGGCGCCGTCGGCTATTGCCTGGGCGGTCAACTTGCCTATCTCACCGCCGCGCGCACCGATATCGACGCCTCGGTGGGCTATTACGGCGTGAACCTGCAGAACCTTCTGGGCGAAGCCAAGAACATCAAGAAGCCCTTGATGCTGCACATCGCGGGCAAGGATCAGTTCGTTCCGCCGGAAGCGCAGAAGCAGATCGTCGAGGGGCTCAAGAGCAATCCGCAGGTGACGCTTCACAGCTATCCGCAGATGGATCATGCCTTCGCGCGCGTGGGCGGGGCGCATTACGACCATGCCAATGCCGAGCTCGCCAACGGCCGCACCGCCACGTTCTTCCGGCAGCACCTGAGTTGAATCCATGAAAATGATTTTCCTGCACGGCCGCGCGGCTGTCGGGAAGCTGACCGTGGCGAAGGCTTTGTCGGCGCAAACCGGCTTTGCCCTTTTTCACAATCACCTGATCGTGGATTCGCTGCTTGCGGTTTTCCCGTTCGGCAGCGATGCCTTCGTGCGTCTGCGCCACGAGTTCTGGCTGAAGACATTCGCCGAAGCGGCCCGGCAAGGCCGTTCACTCATCTTCACCTTTGCGCCGGAGCGCAGCGTGCCGGAGAGCTTCGTGCCCGAAACCGCCCGGACGATAGTGGAGAACGGCGGCATGGTGCATTTCGTCTCGCTTGCCTGCTCGCCCGAGGAGCAGGCACGGCGCATCGAGAACCCCGACCGGAAGCAGTTCAAGAAGCTGGCTTCGCGGGAAACCCTGCGGCAGATCGATACCGAAGCCAAAGGCTTTGGCGTCATTCCGCCTTCCGATCTTGCGCTCGACACGACAAACATGCCCCCCGCCGAAGCCGCGCAGCGCATTGTCGAGCGGTTCGGCCTGGAGGGGCAGCGCGATCCATTAAGCGCGCGTTAGAAGGCGCTCCATAATTTGACCACGGTGTTTGGCTTCAAAGGGCGCCGGACCTCGCGGCGGGCTGCGTGTTGAGCGAACGTATCGAACCGGGATTCGTCGACCCTCAACTGCCCGAACAGGTGGCCGAGGAGCGGATAGAGGCCGCCCGCGTCGCCACCGGCTACAAGATCAAGAATGGCGCGATCGCCTTGCGCCGCACCATCTTCGGCTGGATATCGCGCAACGAAAGCACGCTCTCCGCCGCCTCCATGATCGGCGGTTTCGCGTTCGACAATTACGCCTATCGCCGGATCGACCTGCCGAATACGCAAGCGCTCTTCATCGGCTATCTCACGGTGGCGGGGATTTCGATCATCCTTCTGCACCTGTTCGCGCGGCGGGCGGCGGAGGGAAGGCCGCTGCCGCGCTGGCACTCGGTGCTCCCCATGGCGGCGCAGTTCACGCTGGGTGCGCTGTGGAGCGGATTCCTCGTCTTCTATTCGCGCGGCGCAGTGCTGGAGGAATCCTGGCCCTATCTTCTGGTGCTGGTGGCGATCTTCCTCGGCAACGAGGTGTTCAAGAAATACCATTCGCAGCTCGTCTTCACCGCGATCCTCTATTCCTTCGCGCTGTTCTCCTACGCCATCGTCACCGTTCCGATCTTCACCCACACCGTAGGGCCTTTCACCTTCCTCATCAGCGGACTTTCGGCGTTTGCCGTTTTCCTGATCTTCCTGCGCATCGTGCAATGGGCCGGCAAGGAGCAATGGAGGAGCGCGCGCTGGCAGATCGCGGGCGGCGCGGCCGTCGTCTATGCCACGCTGACGGCCTTCTACTTCACCGGAACGTTGCCACCGCTTCCGCTGGCGCTGGCCGACAAGGGCGTCTTCCATTTCGTGAAGAAAACGGGCGATGTCTATGAGGCGCAGGGCGAACTGCAATCCTGGCTCGGCCGCTTCTGGAAAACCCCGGTGCTCCACATCGCGCCCGGCGAGCCTGTTTATGTCTACAGCGCCGTGTTCGCGCCGATCGAGCTTTCGACGACGATTACCCATCGCTGGCAGCACTATAACCGCATCCGGCACAAATGGCAGACCATCAGCCGCGTCTCCTTCCGCATCAACGGCGGACGAGACGGCGGCTATCGCGGCTACTCCATCCAGCACAAGATCTGGGACGGGGACTGGCGCGTGGATGTCGACAATGCCGACGGCCGCATCATCGGGCGCATCCCGTTCCATGTGGAAATGGCGAAGCAGCCCGTCGCGACAACGACGGTCACGCTGAAGTAGGATCGCGCTTTCGCATGGAGGCATCGATGAAGGCGATCCGAATCCACGAAACCGGCGGCCCCGAGGTCCTGCGTTATGAGGATATCGAGCTGCCTCCGCCCGCTTCCGGCCAGGTGCGCGTGCGCCACACGGCCATCGGCCTCAACTTCATCGACACCTATCACCGCTCCGGCCTCTACAAGCTGCCATTGCCCACCGGCATCGGCGGCGAAGCTGCAGGCATCGTCGAAGCGCTGGGCGACGGCGTGGCGACACTGAAGAAGGGCGATCGCGTCGCCTATGCGGGCGCGATCGGCGCCTATGCCGAGGCAAACAATGTCGCGGCCGACAAGCTGGTGAAGCTGCCCGAAGGTGTTTCCGATGAGGCCGCCGCGGCGTCCCTGCTTAAAGGCATGACGGTGCAATATCTGCTGACGCGCACCTATACGGTGAACCCAGGCGAGACGGTCCTGTTCCATGCTGCCGCCGGCGGCGTGGGACTGATCTTCGGTCAATGGGCGAAACATCTGGAGGCGACGGTTATCGGCACCGTAGGCTCCGACGAGAAGATCGCGCTCGCCAAATCCCACGGTTATGACCACGTGCTCAATCTGTCGAAAGACGATTGGGTGAAGCGCGTGCGCGCGCTCACGAATGGCGAAGGTGTTCCGGTGGTTTATGACGGCGTCGTCAAGGCGACATGGGAGGGTTCGCTCGATTGCCTCGCCGTGCGCGGCATGATGGTGAGTTTCGGAAATGCATCCGGCCCCGTTCCGCCTTTCGCGCCGGGCATTCTCTCCACCAAGGGATCGCTTTACGTCACGAGACCGACGCTCGCGAGCTATACGCGCAACGCGCAGGAGCTGCAGGAAACCGCAGACGACCTCTTCGCCGTCATCGCATCGGGCGCGGTGAAGATCGAGATCAACCAGCGCTTCAGGCTGGCCGACGCGGCCAAAGCACATCAGGCGCTGGAATCCCGCCAGACGACAGGTGCAACGGTCTTGCTGCCCTAGTGCCCCGGCATTCCTGCCCAGACCGTCATTGGGATTGGAAGCGAACTATTCCGCCGCGATCTTGTTTTCGTCGCGCAGATAGATCGAACGCTTCGGCCGCGCCATCACGCGCTGCACCATCGGCACGAAGGCCTCCAGCGGCATGGTATCGTAATTCGGGTCGAACGCGTTCTGGTCGTGCCGCGCGCAGAACATCGCCGTCTTCTCGAAACAGGGATGGCCGCGGAACTGGTCGCGCATGTTCCGGTCCAGGCCCAGATAGTGGAAGAAGTAATAGCCCTGGAAAATGCCGTGGTGATGCAGCATCCAGTGGTTTTCCTCGGACACGAATGGCTTCAGCACCGTCGCGCCAAGCTCCGCGTGATTGGACGACGCCAGGATATCGCCCATGTCGTGCAGCAGCGCGCAGACGACATATTCCTCATCCATCCCGTCGCGATGGGCGAGGGTGGCCGATTGCAGCGAATGTTCCAGCCGGTCCACGGCAAAGCCGCCGCAATCGCCTTCCAGCATCTTCAGATGCGCGATCACCCGATTCGGCAGGTCACGGTTGAACCCGGCCGCCGCTATCGCAATCTTGTTCCAATCCTCCTGCGTGCCGTCCGCCATGGCGTGGAATTGGGCGCGGTCTGCGGGGTGTTCGGTCATGGGCTTTCTCCAATATCGCTGCGGGAAGCCTAGCATGGTCTAATCGGCGGGTCACGAATCAGGGGGCCGTCGTGTCACTCAGGCAAAAGCTGGAAGAGGGCTTCGAGACCGCGCTGTTCGCAAGCCGTTGGTTCATGGCGCCTTTTTACGCAGGCCTCGCCATTGCGCTTATCGTCCTGATGATCACCTTCGCCAAGGAGGTGGTCGCGGAAACGGCCAACCTCGCCCATCTCGACGAAACGGCGGTGGTCGTCTGGGTGCTGTCGCTGATCGACATGTCGCTCGCCGCCAACCTCACCCTGATGGTGATGTTCGCGGGCTACGAGAACTTCGTGTCCAAGCTCGACCTCGAGCACAATCCGGACAAGCCGACATGGCTCGGCCGCGTCGACTTCTCGAACATGAAGCTGAAGCTGGTGGCCTCCATCATCGCCATTTCCGTGATCCATCTTCTGAAGGCCTTCATGGCTATCAACACCGTGAACAAAGCCGATCTGCAATGGCTCATCGGCATCCACGTCACCTTCCTCGTTTCGGGTGTGATGCTCGCCTTCATGGACTGGCTGGGCGAGCGCGGCGTGCTCCATCACGGGGAGCACGAGTAGTCAGGCAAGCCGGAACGCGCCAGCCGCGATCTTCGCTTTCAACGCCGTTGCGATATCCTGGGGACTTGCCGCGCCCGGGTCGAACACGTTCCGCTCCAGCACGCCGAGGTTGGAGAACTGCTGATACAGATCGCGAATGACGGTCTCATCCTTGAGACCCTGTTCGGTGCGATTCTGAACGCGCCCCACGCTGATCGCCGGATCGACCGGACGCAGAACTACGTAGTGGAGCGCGATTCCGCTTTCGCGCGACGCTTTTCTGTATGGCTCCAGAAACCAGGGGCCCACAATGCCGTCGACAAAGGTTGAAAAGCCGCCGCGCGCATAGGCAAAGGCGGCGGCAACAAGCGCGCCCGTCACGGCCTCGTTCTGTGCCTGCGCTTCCTTGAGCCACGGTTTGATAAAGCCGCTCTTGATATAGCGGTCGTAGAAATCATCGCTGTGCAGATGCACCGCGGGCTGCTCGCTCCGCCGCGCGAGAATATCCGCCACAGTCGACTTTCCAGCGCCCGGCGGGCCGGTGAGGATAAGGACAAGTCCTTGATTTTCCGCCATTTATAACACCAGCTTGAATACCAGCATTAATTATGGCATGAATACTGGCATGAGCGAAATGCGCAAGATAACGGTCGAGGTGCCGGAACATACCCTCGCCGTGGCACAGGAAGCCACGGGCGCCGGCGTCAGCGAAGTCATTCGCGAAGCGCTTCTCGATTATGCGTCCAAGCAGGCTCAGAAAAAGGCACTTGCGCTACGCGGCAAGATCAAGTTCGGCGTCGATCTCATGGCCCTTCGCAAGCTGGAAGACTGACTTTGATCGCTGCCGACACCAGCAGCCTCATCGCGTTCTTCGGCGGGCAAGAGGGAGCAGACGTCGAAGCGGTGCGCAAAGCACTCAGCGCGGGAGAACTTCGCCTTCCACCCGTCGTATTCACGGAATTGCTCAGTGACCCGCAAACGAGCGAGGCGCTTGAAAAAGCCATAGCCGACTGGCGTCAACTCGCAATCGGCGAGGGATATTGGCTGCGCGCGGCGCGAACGCGCGCCAAGCTGATTTCCCTCAAGCTAAGACCAAAGCTGCCGGATACGTTGATCGCGCAGTCTTGCATCGATCACGATGTCGCGCTGATCGAGCGCGATGGCGGCTTTCGTCATTTTGCGAAGCATTGCGGATTGAAGCTGGCCTGAGTTCAGGCGATTGCCTGCGCAAGGCCACAAAGTCCATCTGCGACGTTGTCCGGATGCGTGAGCATCGCCAGATGGTGCAACGGAAGGCGTCGCGTGGGCCAGCCGTGATTTTCGGCCTCGTGGACTTCCCTGTCATATCCCGAACTTAGTTGCAGATATGCGCAGGGGAATTTCTCCGGCAGGGAAATGTCCGGCGCGCGCTCCTCGCAATAGGCGAGCGGAAGCGATGGAAGCTCCGCGATGAAATCGCACCGCATGGCAGCATCCGGAAGCATCGCCTCCAACACAGCCTCCGGCCACCAGCGATCCCACGGCGGAAGCCGCCCGTCCCTTGCCGTGCTGCGCAATCGCGCGGCCAGAGAATGCGGCGTCGTGTCGAACCAACTCTTTCCGGGATGCGGCAGAAGCGCGTCCACGAAAACCGCGCCGCGTAACGCCATTACGCCTGCCAGCATAGGAGCCAGCACGCCGGCACCACTATGAACGATCAGAATGGATGGCGCATTCGCCTGACGGGCAATCTCGCGTGCGATCCTATCGTAATGGGGTGGTGCTTGCGTCAGCGCAAAACGGTAGTCGGGCACGACAACATCATGGCCCTTCGCCTGCAATACAGGCGTGAGCCGTCGCCACGTGGCGGGACCTGTGAGCGAGCTGTGCAGCAAAACCAGCTTCACAGCCCATGCCTCATCAGGTGTTCATGCTGTCGAAGAACTCGTCGTTGTTCTTCGTGGAGCGCAGCTTGTCGAGCAGGAACTCGATGGCGTCCGTCGTGCCCATCGGCGCCAGGATGCGGCGCAGAACGTGCGTTTTCGCAAGCACGCCTTTGGCGAGCAGAAGCTCGTCCTTCCGGGTACCGGATTTGAGGATGTCGATGGCCGGGAACACGCGCTTGTCCGCGACTTTGCGGTCCAGGATGATTTCGGAGTTACCCGTGCCCTTGAACTCTTCGAAGATCACTTCGTCCATGCGGCTGCCGGTGTCGATCAAGGCGGTTGAGATGATGGTCAGCGATCCGCCTTCCTCGATGTTGCGCGCCGCACCGAAGAAGCGCTTGGGGCGCTGCAATGCGTTCGCGTCGACGCCGCCGGTCAGCACCTTGCCAGAGGAGGGAACGACGGTGTTGTAGGCACGGCCGAGACGCGTGATGTTGTCGAGCAGGATGATCACGTCGCGCTTGTGCTCGACGAGGCGCTTGGCCTTCTCGATCACCATTTCGGCGACCTGAACGTGGCGCGTCGCCGGTTCGTCAAAGGTCGAAGAAATCACTTCGCCGTTCACCGTGCGCTGCATGTCCGTCACTTCTTCCGGACGTTCGTCGATCAGAAGCACGATCAGGTAGCACTCCGGATGGTTGGCCGAGATCGCCTTGGCGATGTTCTGCATCATGATCGTCTTGCCGACGCGTGGCGGCGCCACGATAAGACAGCGCTGGCCCATGCCCTGCGGCGCGACGATGTCGATGACGCGGCCGGTCTTGTCTTTGATCGTCGGGTCCTTCAGCTCCATGTTGAGCCAGCGCGTCGGATAGAGCGGCGTCAGGTTGTCGAAATGGACCTTGTGCTTGATTTTCTCCGGGTCCTCGAAATTG
>JBQCFD010000082.1:0-13487 GCA_051959625.1 Rhizomicrobium sp. | reverse complement strand
GTCGTGATGGACGGTTTTCCGGTTCGGCGTCCTCGACCCGCTCAAGCGCGATCTCGGCTTCCCCGGAAACATCCATCCCTGCGCCACGCCCGGCCAGGGCGAGGGCTGAGCTAGGGTTGTTTGTGCATTTTCGTGTTTCCGCAAATGGAGTTCTCATCCTGCGTGGGGTCCATGATGCAGACGGCACCATGGGTTCCCGGCTTTGCGATGCGTCGCTGGCCGGGATGACAGATTTGGGCGCAGTTCGAGAGTTGGGAGATTTGTACACCCCCACCGACTCGCTCGTCAAGCAATTAGTCCTAATTCAGGAAGATATTTTTTAAGCGCCTGTTTCGGCAAATAAAAACTTAACGGCTTGGGCGTTGAATCCGGACCGATGACGGCCGCGAAAGAACGCCTGACCCACCTGATCGAGCTGGCGACGAAGGACGCGCCGGAAAACCGCCGCCTGCTCGCCACCGAGTTGTGCGATCTGCTGCTCGACTGGCCATCGCATTATCCGGCGCAGATGCGCGAGCCGTTTGAGGCGCTGCTGGAAAAAACCGTCCGCTCCATCGACGCCGACACCCGGCGAGCGCTCGCCGAGCGGATCGGCGCGCGCGAAGGCGTGCCGCTGCCGGTGCTGAACGAATTCTATTTCGATGCCGCGCCGGATACGCGCGACGCCATCGTGCTGCGCAATGCGCTGCTCGAAGACGGCAAGTCGCACGAAGTGGCGGGCGCCGACGAAACGCAGATCGTCGCCGCCGCGCGCAAAACCGCGAACGGCAAGTTCTCCGAGTCTTTCGCGCAACTGCTCGGCATCGAGCCGGTGGTGGCGCAGAACATCCTGCACGACCGTTCCGGCCGCGCGCTGGCGATCGCCTGCAAGGGCGCGCACATGACCCGCGCCGCGTTTTCCGCGCTGACGCTGCTCACCGAGACGAATGCCGCGCCCGACGAAACGCGCGAACGCCTGTCGAGCTTCGACTCGGTGCCGCTGACGGGCGCCGAACGCCTCCTCGACTACTGGCGCAGCCGCGCGGCCTAAGCCACACTTCCCGCGAAAAATGCGGGGATTTCTCATGACCGGCGAAGACCTGGTGGTCATTCCGCTGCCGACGCTCGACAATCAGGTCACCTATGCGACCGCGCGGCTGATCGAGGAGAATGGACGCCCGGTCGCGGAAGCCATCGGCGCGATTCCGAACACACGGTTCGCACCACCGAAGAAGGTTTCGCTGTCCCCGCATAGCCTGACGCGCATCAAGCCGGGGTCGCCGGGCCGGCCCTCGCTTTATCTCTACGAAGGCATGATCCTGCCGCCGCCGGTGACGCACCAATAACCGGCGCGCTCAGCCTTTTGCGTGCACGTCGGCGCGTTCGCGCGTCTTGGCGAATTTGAGCTTGGTGAGTTTTTCGGAGACATAGCCCAATTCCCACGCGCTCTTCGCCAGGAACACCGGCGCGCCGTCGCGGTCCGTGGCCATCTGGTTGCGGTAGGTGGCGGTGAGCTTTTCCAGTTCCGCCGCATCGCCCGTCACCCAGCGCGCGGTGTCATAAGGCGAGGCTTCCAGATCGACGTCGAGATCGTATTCGGCGGCGAGGCGCGACTTGAGCACTTCCAGCTGAAGCTGTCCCACCACGCCGATGATCCATTGCGCGCCGAGCATCGGCTTGAACACCTGCGTCACGCCCTCCTCCGCCAGACTCTCCAGCGCGCGCGTCAGATGCTTCTGCTTCATGGGATCGCCCAGCCGCACGCGGCGCAGGATTTCCGGCGCGAAGTTGGGAATGCCGGTGAACAGCACATCGCCGCTTTCGGAGAGCGTATCGCCCACGCGCAGCACGCCATGGTTGGGAATGCCGATGATGTCGCCGGGCCATGCCTCGTCCACCGTCTCGCGCTCCTGCGCGAAGAACAGGATCGGGTTGTGAATGCCGATGGCCTTGCCGGTGCCGGATTGCTTCAACTTCATGCCGCGGCGGAATTTTCCGGACGCAAGCCGCAGGAACGCCACGCGGTCGCGGTGGTTCGGGTCCATGTTCGCCTGAACCTTGAACACGAAGCCGGTGACTTCGCTGTCGCCCGGTTTGATTTCCTTGCCCTTCGCGGTTTGCGGACGCGGCGACGGCGCGTTCTCGGCCAGGCCCTTGATGAGGTCTTTCACGCCGAAATTCTTCAGCGCCGATCCGAAATAGACGGGCGTCAGATGGCCCTCGTGATAGGTGGCGGTGTCGAACCGCGGCAGCCCGGCACGGGCCAGCTCGACTTCCTCTTCGAACTTTGGGCGAATGTCGTCCGGGATCAGTGCCAGCATCGCATCGGCGCCGACGCGCTCGTCCCTGCCGAACACCGAAAAATCGTCGGAATAAAAGTCGTAGGTGCCCTTGAAGTTGAGGCCCATGCCCGCCGGCCAGTTGACCGGCGCGCATTCCAGCTGCAGCTGATCCGCGATCTCGTCCAAGAGCTCCAGCGGGTCGCGCGCTTCGCGGTCCATCTTGTTGATGAAGGTCATGATCGGGATGTCGCGCAACCGGCACACTTCAAACAGTTTGCGCGTCTGCGCTTCGATGCCCTTCGCCGCGTCGATCACCATCACCGCGCTGTCGGCGGCGGTGAGCGTGCGATAAGTATCTTCCGAAAAGTCTTCGTGGCCCGGCGTGTCGAGCAGGTTGAACACCGCGCCGCCATATTCGAACGTCATCACCGCCGAGGTAACGGAGATGCCGCGCTCCTGTTCGATCTTCATCCAGTCCGATTTCGCGCGCCGCGCCTCGCCGCGCGCCTTCACCGCGCCGGCCGCGCGGATCGCGCCGCCAAGGAGAAGCAAGTGCTCCGTCAGCGTCGTCTTGCCGGCGTCGGGATGCGAAATGATCGCGAATGTCCGCCGTTTCGCGGCTTCGCTGGCAGGGGTCTGGGACATGGCGGCGGGTGGGTAGCAGGGGCGGCCCGCAACCGCAACCGTCACACCACCGGTTCATCCACGAAGCTGCGGCCTTGCCGGTCTTCGATCTCCACGATCCAGAGGTCGGGATCGAATTTCGCCTGCTTGTCGAACCAGGCGCTCGCCTTCTCGTCGTCCACCGCGTCGCCCAGCGGTTTCACCCAGACAAGCTCGCCTTCCGCGCCGCGCCGGGCCTGCGACAGAACCATCGACGTGCCATCCGGCCGCGCGAGCTTGAGGATGATTGCGCCGGATTCTTCCACGCCCTTGCGCAGAACATAAGCCGAGGCGCCGGCCACCTCCGCGCGACGGATCAGCGCGCGAACGAAGAGGCCGGCTTTGAGGCGGGGAACCATGCGCGCAGACTACAGGGACGCGGCGCCAATGCCATCCCGTTCTCCCGTCACGCCGCGGCGTTGCGGGCCTTGCGTTCGGCGTCCAGCAAGACGGGCGGTTGCGGCGCGACGCGTTCGCCGGCCTCGTTCACCGCCGCGTGGGGAAAGGTCACGCGAACCGTTGTGCCCTCCCCGAGCTTGGATTCGATTTTCGCCTCGCCGCCGTGCATGGCGGTCAACGCCTTCACCAGCGCGAGGCCGAGGCCCGTGCCTTCCTGCGTGCGGGTGTGCGCGCCTTCCACCTGTTCGAAAGGCTGGCCCAGGCGCTTCACGTCTTCCGGCGAGATTCCCATGCCGGTATCGGTGACGGCGATCTCGATGCCGCTCGCGTTGCGCATGGCCAGTACGCGCACCTCGCCGCCGCGCGGCGTGAATTTCACGCCGTTGGAGATGAGGTTGACGATGATCTGCTTCACCGCGCGTTGATCCGCGAAGATGGTGCGCGCGTCCTTGGCGATGCCGATCTTCAGCACCACGCCCTTGCGGTCGGCCTGCAGCTTGACGAAGCGCGCAGCCTGGTCGGCGACGTCATAGAGGTCGAACATCTCTTCGGTCAGCTCGAACTTGCCGGCTTCGATCTTCGACATGTCCAGGATGCCGTTGATGAGACCCAGCAGATGCCCGCCGGATTCGTTGATCAGGCGCGCATATTCCAGATAGCGGGGTGAACCCACCGGCCCGAACATCTCGTGCGTCATCACTTCGGAGAATCCGATGATGGCGTTGAGCGGCGTGCGCAGCTCGTGGCTCATATTCGCGAGGAAGCGCGACTTGGCGCGGTTCGCTTCTTCCGCCTGATCGCGCGCGTCGATGAGCGCGCGCTCGTGGTTTTTGCGCTCGGTGATGTCGCGCGTCACCGCCACCATGTCGGCGGCGTTGCCGTTCACCAGCGCGGCGGGACGGCAGCGCATTTCGACCCAGATATAGGTGCCGTCGTCTTTCTTCAGGCGGGCTTCCGCGATCGCCGAACGGCCGAAATAGCTCGCCTCCACCAGCGCGGACTGCATCGCGCTCAAATCCTGCGGATGCACGAGCGTGGAGGGCACGATGCCGATCAGGGACTCGGGCGCACGGCCCAGGATCGTCTGTGCCGCCGGGCTCGCGAAACGGATACGCCCGTCCGGAGAATGCAGCGTGATGAGATCCATCGCGTTGTCCGCGAGGAAGCGATACATTGCAGCGCCGCGCGCGGCGGCATTATCGGCGGCGCGCTGCCGGTCCTGCGTGGCGATGGCCACCACGGCCGACTGTCCGACAGCGGCCAGGACCGAGATCGCATAAAAATCCCAGGCCGGCGCCAGCAGGCGCGATTCCGGCAACTCGTTGAGAGCCTGCAGCAGCGCGACCATGACCAGCGCGACGGCGGCGGCGCCACCGGCCTGCCAGACGGTGCGGCGTCCGCCCGCGAGCGCGGCTTCCGCCGGCACCAGCACGAACCAGACGATCAGAGGCGAAGCCATGCCTCCTGTCAGGCCGACGAGATAACCGACCAGAGCAGCGAAACTCGCGAGAGCCAGCGACTCCAGCCAGTCGAGTTTCAGCCGCGTAAGGCCGAGCAGCGCCAGCACGCCCGGGAACGCGAGGCCGAACACGGCCATCCACTCGGTGACATCGGGTCTGCCGACAACAGCGATGAAGAGAATCGCCAGGCCTACGCCCACGCCTGCTTTCGCCGCCTGCACGATGACGAATCGACGGCGCTGGGCGGCCAGCTCGGCCTCCCCCATCGCCACCATCG
This sequence comes from Rhizomicrobium sp., assembly GCA_051959625.1. Classification (GTDB taxonomy): domain Bacteria; phylum Pseudomonadota; class Alphaproteobacteria; order Micropepsales; family Micropepsaceae; genus Rhizomicrobium. The sequence goes on along the minus strand of JBQCFD010000082.1, from coordinate 8,427 downwards.
TCTCGTAAATGGCCATTAACCTCGCGCTCTTCCAAATGTGCGATTCCGGGTCGAAATCTGGGCCGTCAAACTTAACGAACCTTGAATCCCCGGGAACTTCGTTGGTTCAATCTCAATAATTCGGGATCCGGGAATTCACACCTTTTTAAGGATGATGGCGCGATTCCGGCCGCTCTCCTATTGGTGCAAGGAATCCGCAAGCCCGCTTTGCCAGACTTTCCGCAACAAAGGTGGGGACGAGCGTGATTCTCGCGGCGCGCGCGCAAAACGCGGTCGAAGAACGGACAGATTTGTCGCCGGAACTCCTTCCGGCGTTGGACTGCCTGCGCGTGGCGCTCACCCTGTTCGACGCGCAGGAGCGCCTCACCTATTGCAGCCGCCATTTCAACTACATCTTCCCCGGCCTGCCCGAACGCGAATCGCTCATCGGCAAGAGCTACGACGAGCTGATTCGCCTGGAACTCGCCTGTGGCGAGGTATCGGGTGAAGCCTTCGCCGGCGACGTCGAGGCCTACATCGTCCACCGCCGCGCGCAACTGCGCGCCGGCGAATACGCGCCGCGAGACGTGGAGCTGGCGGATGGGCGCATCGTCGAACTGAAGGCGCGTCAGACGACGGAAGGCGGCTGGATCGTCCTGTGGAGCGACGCCACCCATGCCCGCCATCTGTTGCGCCGGCTCGAAACCGCGGTGGAGCTTTCGGCCGACGCATTCTCCTTCTGGGATTCAGGCGACCGGCTCGTACTTTGCAACCATCTCTTCGCCGAACTGCACGGCTATGCGTCGCCGGAACAGATGACGGGCATTGCGTTCAAGGACGTTCTCGTCACGGCCATCCGCCGCGACCGCTTCGTCACCGGCGACAACACGGAAGAATGGATCGACCGCCGCATCGACACGCACCGCTCGCCTGCAGGCGCGCTGACGCTAGAGACCCATTCGGGCAATGCCTATCTGGTGCGCGACCGCGCCACGCGGGACGGCGGCCGCGCCACCGTGTTCACCGACATCACGGAACGGCACCGCGCCGAGGCTGCGCTTGCGGAGCAGACGGCCTCGCTGAACCGCGCACGCAACGATCTGGCGAAGTCGAAAGTGGAGGCGCATCACCAGGCGAGTTACCTGGCCGATCTCACGCGCCGGCTGGGCGCGGCCGAAGCCGAAGCCGACACCGCCAAGACGACCCTGCTGCGCACCATGAGCCACGAGCTCAAGACGCCTCTCAATGCCATTCTCGGTTTCGCCGATCTCCTGCGCATGGCGCCGGACCGTTTCGAGCCCCAGCAGATTTCCGAATATGCCGGGCTGATCCACAATGCGGGCGGCAATCTGCTCAAGCTCATCAACCAGATCCTCGATCTGACCAAGATCGCGGCGGGGCGTTATCCGATGCGCCGCCGCGCGCTTCCCGCGGGCTCTTCGCTGTGGGCGGCGGTCGACGCGCAATCCTGCCGCGCGGCGGAGAAATCCATCGCCATCGATTTCGCCGATTGCGAGACGGATCTGCTTGTGGATGCCGACGAAAGCGCGCTCGCCACGATGCTCGGCCAGTTGATCGACAATGCCGTTACTTTCACGCAAGCCGGCGGCCACATTCACGTCACCGCCCAGCGCAACGGGCGCCTCATTCGCTTCGTGGTTGCGGATGACGGACCCGGGGTGGCGCCGCAGGATCTCGCCCGCATCCAGCAGCCCTTCGAACAGGCGGGCCGCGGCACGGCCGATCATACCCATGGCGCGGGCCTCGGCCTGCCGCTGGTGCAGGGCCTGGCGGAGCTTCATGGCGGAAAGCTGACTATCGCCAGCGTTCCGGGCGAAGGCTTCACCGCGACGGTGGAATTGCCCGCCGCCTAGCCTCCGCGGCCGTTCACATTCGTTAAAAGTTGAATCGAAGACACGGAAAATTCAAATCTGTTTTGATTCAAGAAGCGGCGGACAGGAAAACCCCTGCTTATGCCTGTGCCGCACAACACTCGGGTTAGATTAAACTTTATGAATTGATTTCAGCACCCGGCAGCATGGCACCAATCATGATCTCCCGCGTTGGGAGCACGAGGGTGAGCGATGATCTTGCGGGCGATTTTCTGGATTGCGGTGGTTGCGGTGCTGATGCCCCGCGAGCCCGACCTCGGCCTCGGCCGCCCGGATGCCAGCGCACCGTCCCTTTTGCTCTCGCGCTTTGAAAGCCTTTTCGCGCCCGGCGCCAAGACCTGCGGCAGCGATCCTGTCGCCTGCGTGGCCGCGAACAGCGCGCGCGCCGATATCCCGGACATCACGACCCGCGGCCTCGCCGAAGTGAAGGCCGAATTCGACGAAGCCAGGCGCGAACGCGCCGCCCGCCACAACGGCTGATTGACACCCGCCGTCGGCCTCCGTCCCAATGGAGGGCGGAGGCATCTCATGAGCGCATTTGAACCCCAAGACCATCGCGTCATGGCCCTGCGCGGCTTCGAGGAGCTGCGCGTGGGTGAGATCTTCCGCAACCCGTCGCGCACCGTGGGCGATGCCAATTTCGCCGCCTTCCAGGCCGTCAGCCTCGACAACCATCCTATCCACTACGACGTCGAATATTGCAGGCGGCTCGGCCATCCCGCGCCGCTCGCGCACGGACTTCAGGTCCTGAGCTTCACGGCGGCGGGCGCGGGTCTGTTTCCGCATGTCATCGGCGAGAGCCTGATCGGCTTCGTCGAGGTCAGCGCGAAATTCCTGAAAGCCGTCTATCCGAGCGACACGCTCTATCCGGCGCTGGAGATCGTCGAGCTGGTGCCGCAGCGCACGACAGGGCTCGTCATCATGCGGGCCACCGTGCACAATCAGAAATCCGAGCTCGTGCTCGAGGGCACCCACAAATATCTCCTCAGACTGAAGCGCTGACGTCGGCATGCCAGGTGCGCATGCGGGCCTTGCCCGATCGCACCGCGATCCCGTAGTGCGCGGCGAGGCGGTCGAGCGCGATCTGCAGCACCACCTTGGCCGAGCGCGTGGGCCACGCATAGCTGGCCTCCACGCTTTCAAGCCCCTTCAGATGACAGCACACGTCGAAGAGCAGATCCGAAAGCCCCGGACCCACGCTCGCCATCGCGCGGCGAAAGCGTTGCCGCGCGGCGATCAGCGTCTCGGTCATGGACACGGACCTGGCGCCGCGCACCGTGTTGGAGATCGGAGCCGTGAGATCGGCGCACACGCGCGGCGAAAGTCCGCCGAAGGTGAAATCCTGCCGCAGGCGCTCGCCCGCCTCGAACTGCGCGGGCGTGATATGTCCACGCAGGCGCAGCCGCGCCAGCGGCGACTCCATCTCGTTCACGACCACCATGCGCTCGCCTTCGGGCGTCATCATCCGGCGCTGCGACAGAAATTGCTTTGATGCGGTGAACGGATCGAGCGGCACGCCGCTCTGTGCGAGCCATGCGGCGCCTGCGGGGGTGAGAGCGAAAGTCTCCGGCATCGTGCCGCGCGGACCGATCCACCCGCGCGCGCGGAATTCCGAAACCACAACCGATGAGACCCGCATGATGCGCCCGGCGCGGCGCGAGCCCGCCAGGGCGAAATGCCCGCTCGTTTCGGGCGCAAGAAAGAGACGGGAATCCGAAAGGCGCCTCAGGACGCGCCGTCCTTCGCGTTCCATTTCGCCATAACTCACCGCGAACCCGGCCTTGCGCACATCTTGTATTTCCGACGGTCTTGCTTCTTTGTTCATTATTTGTTCTCTTCTGACCTCACCGGCATGCCAGTTCATGCCGGGACTGAAGCCAGTTTCCAACTATTATTTCCTAGTGTCAAGCTAATAATCTCATTGGCAAAACTCATGACCTACAAGGATTTGCGCACAATGGCGCGGCGCATTTTAAGCTCGCTCTAACCCGCAACAGCGAAGCTTCGGCTGCCGCCTTGAGGGGAATTCCGATGGCGAACGCCCAGACGTTCGGCCGGCGCGCATCCGCCGCCCCGTCACGCAGCCGCGCCCAGCCGGTTGCGACTGGCCATGTCCACGAACCTGTCATGGCCGATGCGCCGGTAGCCATGACTTCGCCGCCGCCAACGGCAGACTCGCCGACAGTTTCCGTCGAGGACGAATTGCGCCAGTGGAAAGCCGGGCGCAGTTACAAGATCCCCTGGCGACAGCTTTCGTTCATGGCTTCGCTCTGTTTCGGCATCGCCTCGTTCGAACTTCCGGACTCGGTGAACGACGAGGTGAACTGGCTGCTTTACGGATTGATGGCGATCAGCTTTTACGTTGGCGTCTCCGGCCGGTTCAAAAAGAAGACCGACGCTGCGGCAACCCGCACCGCGCGCGACTCCCACCCATAAAGCCTTCACGGCATACTCCCGCGTGCAAGCTCTGGAGCGACGCGCATGGAGTATGAGCATCTCATCGTCCGCGAAGATGGTCCCACCATGTGGGTGACGATGAACCGGCCGGAGCGGCTGAACGCGCTGAACCGCCGCCTGGTGGAAGAGCTGCGCGATTTCTTCGTGGGTCTCTACTGGCGGCATGACAAGCGCGTCGTCGTGCTGACGGGCGCCGGCCGCGGCTTCTGCGCAGGCTTCGATCTTAAGGAGCGCGACAATTCCAACACGCGTTCGGATGTGAGCGGCAGCCTCGTGGGTCAAAGACAGATCAGCGAGATCGTGATCGCGATGCGCAGGTGTCCGCAGCCCATCATCGCCATGGTGAACGGGCCGGCCTCCGGCGGGGGCTTCGCGCTGGCGCTGGCGAGCGACGTGCGGATCGCCACGCCATCCTGCCGCATGAACGCGGCCTTCATCCGCATCGGGCTTTCCGCCTGCGATATCGGCGTTTCCTATTTCCTGCCGCGCATGATCGGCGCGAGCGCGGCCAGCGAATTCATGCTCACGGGCCGTTTCATCGATGCAGGCCGGGGCGAGAAGCTCGGCCTCATCGCGAAAGTGGTGAGCGAGGATAAGCTGGAGGATGAAGCGCGCGGCTTCGTGAAGGACATGCTGCATGCAACGCCCTTGGGCCTGCGCCTCACCAAGGAAGCGCTCAATCACGCCATCGATGCGGGCTCGCTCGAAGCCGCCATCGCGATGGAGGATAGAAACCAGATCCTCTGCGCGCAGGGCGAGGATTTCCGCGAAGGCGTCGCCGCCTTCCTGGAGAAACGCGAGCCGCGCTACGGCTGACGCGCGGAACCACGCAACCTGCGTGGCGTTGCAATGGGCGTGGATACGATTTTCGGCACGTTGCACCATCTGAACGTCGCGCAGGAATGCGCCCGGGCGGTGTTGATCTTCTTCTATGGCCTCGTGGTCCTTCGGGTCAGCGGCCGGCGGACCTTTGCGCGCTGGTCGGCCATCGATGTCGCCATCTCCATCATCGTGGGCTCCAGTCTCAGCCGCGCGATGAGCGGAAACGCGCCGCTCGCGGGAACATTGGCAGCCGTCGCCGCGCTGGTGCTGCTGCACCTCAGTCTTTGTTACCTCGTGGCGCACAGCGCGGCGATGTCGCGCCTGATCGAGGGCCGGTCGGAGAAGCTTGCGAGCGATGGAGAACTCGACAGCGCGAAGCGGCGCGGACATCTCATCTCGCGCGAAGATCTCGAACAGGCCTTGCGCGCCAAGGGCGTGGAGGGCATCGAGCAGACGAAAGCGCTCTATCTGGAAGCGAACGGCAGGATCAGCGTTATCAAGAAGGGGCATTGCATGGAGGAATGCCAATGACCGACAATAAGAATCTGCAGGGCGCGCAGGACCGCGCGCGCGTCTCCGGAGAGGAGCCATACGAGGTGCAGTACTTCGCCAGCAAGCACGGCATTTCCATGGAGAAAGCGCGCGACATCATTCGCGAGCACGGCCCAAGCCGCGCGGCTTGCGATGCCGCGGTGCGCCACAGCCGGTAGAACGCATGCCGCGGTTGAAGGTGTTCCGCGCGCATCAGGGCTTCTACGACAGCATCGTCGCCGCGACGTCGCAGAAGAAAGCGCTCGCGGCCTGGGGCGCGAAGCCTACGCTCTTCAGCCAGGGATTTGCCGCCGAGACAAAGGACCCTGCCGCCGTGAAGGCCGCGCTCGCGCAACCCGGCATGGTGCTCAGGCGGCCTTTCGGAAGCGCGGGCGATTTCAAGACCGAGCCCGAGCTTCCGAAGGCGCCGAAACTCACGAAGAAGCAGAAGGCAGCGCATCTCCGCAACGCGAGGAAGCGGAACGCGGCGGAGGCGCGCAAGGCGAAAGCGGCAAGCGCCGCGCAAGCGCGAAAAGAACGGGCCGCGAAGAAGGAGCTCGAAGACATCGAGCGCGAGGAAGCCAGGCTGCGCGAGCGGCGGGTGAAACTCCGGCGGCAATTCAAATTGCGCAGTGTCTGAACCAGGCGCGGATCAGTCCGCGACGATACCGCCGCACAGATCGCAGACGATTTGTGGATCGCCGGATTGCGTCTTGCCGCGGGATTCTCCGAAACCTTGCGACAACAGGATGAGTTTGCGTTCAGGGCCGCGAGGCCGCACGCGGCCGACGCTTTCCTCCCACAACACGGCGCCCGATTGCCCGCAACTGGGACAGATGATAGGCGTCGAAAAGCGTTCGCGAGATGGAGACTGTGTGGATTGCGTGGTCATGTGCTACCCCGGCTTTCTGAGCGGGAGTGCGGACATCGTTCTGACGGATGCCTCAGAGGTCTCTCAAGCGCCGGCGCTCGTTTTCGGGCCGGCGATCCACGGACGTTACACCCGATGTTCATGCCGGAAAAGGGAACCGGGTGTCATCGATTATCGGCGCGCCACGATCTGGGAACGCGATTCAACAATGATTTCAGGATGATCGTGATAAAAGCGGATTGTTCCTGACACATCGATAATCCTGCCTTCGAGATCGCTGACATCGCCGACGCGCGATTGATCGAAAATGACCGCCGTAAAGGGCTGAAGCGGATATTGCCCGTCGAGGTCGATGAAGGTCGCAGACCCGCTTCGTGCGACGTGAACATCTTCCGCAAGGCCCTCGACGGTTTTGTAGCTGCCGACATAGCTGCCTGCTTCCGCCGTGGAGATGGTTCCGCGGTGTACGGACGGCGGGTCGGAAAGCGCGGGCGCAGCGATCGGCGCCAGAACAATCAGGAACGGGATGACGATCGCGGCCGCAAGCCACAGAAGAAATGCGCGATCGCGCATCAGCGCAGAAGGCCGAGCAGCGACTGGTAGGCGCGGCCGGCGGCGCCGAACACCGCGAGGTTCGCCCGCTCGGTGAAAGATGCTTCCTGCTGGCTCACGAGCTGGGTGGCGAGATCGGTTTGCGCGGCGGGAACGATACGGCCGCTGACCCCGCCATCGGCGCGCGTCTGCTGCGCAACCGCCACCGGGCGATAGTTCGGCGTCTGCGCGTTGGCGATGTTGGAGGCAGCGGCCTCCGCCTGCAGCGAGGCAACCTGCGCACCGGACGCGGCAATGGAAAGGACGTCGAGCATGGGCCAATGGAACAACGGTTCCCGCTAGGACCTGATGAAGAACTTCCGCCGCATTCGATTCAAATGCGACGCAAGGGCGGGCGTGCCCCTTGCGCCGCGAGCCTTTTCGTTTGCGCGGGCCGCCGCATCCCGCTAACCTTGCGTCACTGACAAATTGTCATCTGGGAGAGGCACATGGCCGAAGACAATCTGCCGGGCATTCTGGACCTGACGCCGCTCAATCCCGAATTCAACGAGAACCCGCATGCCCTGCTCGATGCGCTGCGCGAGCAATGCCCTGTCTATCGCGACAAGGGGGCCGGCGTGTTCGTTCTGACCAGGCACGCCGATGTGCGCGGCGTCCTTTCCGACACGTCCATGTGGCGCTCGCCCGAACGCGCGGAAGAAGAAGCGGTGGTGACGCGCGCGATCCTGCAGTCGCGGCCGGAGGGCTTGAAGGTCGACGAAGAGGAAGAGCGCTCGGGCATTCTTCTGATGGACGAGCCGGACCATATGCGCATCCGTGGGCCGTTCGCGAAAGCGCTCTACAAGCGCGTGGCGCGTTCGAAGGAAAAGGTCCAGCAGGTGGTCAACGAATGGCTGGACGGAATCGGCACCGCCAAGACCTTCGACGTGATGGACAAGTTCGCGCTGCGCGTTCCGGTGGACGTGATCGCGCGATTGCTGGGCGTAGACAATGCGCGGCTCAAGGAATTCCGCGAATGGAGCGAGGGCTCGATCCTCGGGTTGAACCCGTTCCGCACGCCGGACCAGACGGAATTCTATGTGAAGTCGCGCAACGCCCTATCGGCCTATATGCGAGAGCTGATGAACGCGCGGCGCAAGGAGCCGCAGGACGATCTCGTCAGCGACATGGTGCAGTTGCAGGCGGAAGGCGAAACGCTTTCCGATGGCGAGATCTCCAACAACCTGCAGGGGCTTCTGATCGGCGGCAACCTCACCACGACCGATCTGATCGGCAACGCGGTGTGGCTGTTCCTCACCCACCCGGATCAGCTTGCGAAGCTGA
>JBQCFD010000081.1:0-28566 GCA_051959625.1 Rhizomicrobium sp. | reverse complement strand
AGGCTTCGATTTGAGCCGCGCCGCCGCGCGCTCTATAAGCGCGCGCGCATAGCCGGTTTGGACGGGCGGTTAGCTCAGTTGGTAGAGCATATCGTTTACACCGATAGGGTCGGCGGTTCGAGCCCGTCACCGCCCACCAGTCTTCGCTCGCGAAGCGGAGCGAAGACTGCCCGGCGTAGCCCGAAGGGCGAAGCCTGGGTTGGTTGCCGCGAGCTACGACTGGCAAGCCATCTCTTTGATCTGAAAAGATATGAGCTAAGAATCTCGCGAGCAAAAGCGAACACGCATGAAATATGTCTATCTGCTGGAGAGCGTCGTCGACCCGACCCAAAGCTATATCGGTTTGGCCGATGACCTTCGGGAGAGGCTGAAGAAGCACAATTCCGGCGGTTCCCCTCATACGTCTAAATATCGCCCCTGGAAGATCGTGAGCTACTTCGCGTTTTCTCGAGAAAAGACTGCGGTCGATTTTGAGCGCTACCTCAAAACGGCATCCGGACGTGCATTTGCCAACAAACGATTGAAATGATGATCTAGCCTCCTCTTCGCGTTGGGGGATTCATGCGTTCGATCTCGATGTTGCTTTGCGCCGCGGCGTTGGCGGCGCTTTCTCTGTCGGCGTCCGCCCAGGACATGGACGAGGTGCCGCCGCCGCCCAAGCAGCAGAACGAAGACGCGAAGTTCGTCGCCTACAGCCAGCCCGTCATCGCCTTCACCCATGCCGAGATCGTGGACGGCACGGGCGCTGCGCCGAAATACGATCAGACGCTGGTCGTGAAGGATGGCCGCATCGCTGCGCTGGGATCGCATGTTCCGGTCCCGGCCGGCGCGAAGGTGATCGATGCAAGGGGCGAGACGCTTCTGCCCGGCTTCGTGATGGTGCACGAGCATCTCTTCTACATCATGGGCAAGCACAATTACGCCTCCATGCTGGAAACGTTTCCGCGCCTCTATCTCGCGGGCGGGACGACCACGGCGCGCACCGGCGGCTCCATGACGCCCTATGGCGATATCAAGCTGAAGCAGACCATCGAGAAGGGCGAGATGATCGGCCCGGATCTCGATGTCACCGGTCCCTATCTCAACGGCCCGCTGCCGATCCTGAAGATGCACACGCTGACGGGACCGGACGACGCCGCGAAGACCGTCAATTACTGGGCCGACGAAGGCGCCACGTCGTTCAAGCTCTACACCAACATCACCCGCGCCGAAGCCAAGGCCGCGATCGATGCGGCCCATGCCCGGGGCCTCAAGGTCACGGGGCATCTGTGCTCCATCACCTATCGCGAGGCCGCCGAACTCGGGATCGACAATCTCGAGCATGGCTTCGCGGTGATGACGGATTTCAACAAGAACAAGCAGCCCGATCTCTGCCCCGACGGGTCGCAGCAAGCCCTGGCGGATCTGGATGTGAACAGCGAAGGCGTGAAGTCGCTCATGGATTACCTGATCGCCAGGCATGTCGCGCTCACGTCCACGCTGACGGTGTTCGAGACGTTCACGCCCGGCCGCCCCGAAGCGCCGGCCCGCGCGCTCGACATGCTGATCCCCGAGCTGCGCGCGGCCTATGAAACCCAGTGGAAGAAGACGGCCGAGGACAAGCGGTTCAAGCCCTATGCGGTGATCTTTCCCAAGCTGATGACACTGGAGAAGATGTTCGTGGATGCCGGCGGCACGCTGCTCGCGGGCACCGACCCCACCGGCTATGGGGGCGTGATCCCCGGCTTCTCCGGCAAGCGCGAGGTGGAGCTTCTCGTCGAAGCCGGATTCCCGTTCCCGCAGGCCCTCAAGATCGCCACGCTGAACGGCGCCACCTATCTGGGCCGCAGCCGCGACGTCGGCTCGCTCGCGGTGGGCAAGCGCGCGGATATCGCTCTTGTCCAGGGCGATCCGATGAAGAACGCAGCCGTCATCGAGCGGATGCCCTTCGTGTTCAAGAAGGGCATCGGTTACGACAGCAACGCCATTTTCGACGCGATGAAGGGGCAGGTGGGGCTTTATTAACGCCGCGCGCATTGACGGCCCCGCAACCGGATGGCGAAGTCGGGTGATGATCAGGACGCCACTTCTTCTCTGCATCGCCGCCGTCGCCCTTTCGGCTTGTGCCGGCGGCGATCAGGAGCATCGCAAGCCGCCGGAAGCGCCGTGGCATCCGGCCACGCAGATGCTTCAAAAATATGTGACCGCCAAGGACGGAAGCCTTACGCGCGCGCAGATGGAGGCGGGCCTGCGCAAGGACTTCGACGCCGCCGATGCGGACCACACCGGCTGCCTCAACACGGACGAGACTCGCGCCATCAACGAGCAACGGCTTGCCGAGGATCAGTCTACCGCGTCGCCGCTCGTGGATTTCACCGGCAAGGGTTGCATCGATTTCGACCAGTTCGCCAACACGCCGCGCTCCCTGTTCGACGCGCTTGACCGCGACAACAACGGCATCCTGACCGCCCAGGAACTCCATCCCTGGCAACCCGCACCCAAAAAAGACAGCCCGCAGGACACGTCGCAGCAGGAACACCATCGGCTTGGCGGCGGCGATTAGCGCAGCGTTTCTCGCGGCTTGACTTGGGTTGGCCTGCGCCCTACATCGGCGCTCCTTCGACGGCTCGCCCGTCGAACGCCCGCGGGGGCGTAGCTCAGTTGGTTAGAGTGACGGCCTGTCACGCCGTAGGTCGCGGGTTCGAGCCCCGTCGCTCCCGCCATTTTCTCCAAAACCGGATATGCGCTCTTAGTCGCGAACGACTCGCAACTTAGGTTCGAAAAGTCGCGGAAAAATCCTGTTTTCCCATGGCGAATCTTGCTCTAAACCCGCGTTGCCAGCGGGCGATAATTTCTGATATCGCACCCGCGAAATGAAACGGTTTTGCCGCGCAAACGGCTCGCCCGCGAGGCGGCAGGACCAGTCAGGACCTGAGTCATGCAAGGCCTGCTGATGGAGTATCTGCCGATCCTGCTGTTCATCGGGATCGCCGGGGGATTGAGCCTCGCCTTGATGCTTATTCCTTTCGTCATCGCGCCCTCCAAGCCCGATCCGGAAAAACTCTCCGCCTATGAATGCGGCTTCAACGCCTTTGGCGATGCGCGCATGAAATTCGACGTGCGCTTCTATCTGGTGTCGCTTCTTTTCATCATCTTCGATCTGGAAGTGGCGTTCCTGTTTCCCTGGGCCATTACCCTGACCAAGACGGGTGCCTTCGCTTTCTGGTCGATGATGGTGTTCCTGGGCGTGCTGACCGTAGGCTTCATCTACGAATGGAAGAAAGGCGCGCTGGAATGGGAGTGATCCTTCCCGCAGGGCAGGGCGGCCGCGCCGGAGTCGAAGGCGGCAATCCGGCCATCACCGACAACGATCCCTATTTCAAGCAGATGCAGGCGGAGATGCACGAGAAGGGTTTTCTCGTGGCCTCCGCCGACGCGCTCATCAACTGGGCGCGCACCGGTTCGCTGATGTGGATGACTTTTGGTCTCGCCTGCTGCGCGGTCGAGATGATGCAGGCATCCATGCCGCGTTACGATCTGGAACGCTTCGGAGTCGCGCCGCGCGCCTCTCCGCGCCAAGCGGACGTGATGATCGTCGCTGGAACGCTCTGCAACAAGATGGCACCCGCGCTGCGCAAGGTCTATGACCAGATGCCGGAGCCGCGTTACGTGATCTCGATGGGGTCGTGCGCGAACGGCGGCGGCTACTATCATTATTCCTACTCGGTGGTGCGCGGTTGCGACCGCATCGTGCCGGTGGACATTTATGTGCCCGGCTGCCCGCCAACCGCGGAAGCGCTGGTCTACGGCATCATGCTTTTGCAGCGGAAGATCCGCCGCACCGGCAATATCGATCGTTGAGGCGGGGATGGCGGACCTGAACGAGCTTGGCAAGAAAATCTCGGCCGCGCTGCCTGGTGTCGCGGACAGCGTCGCCTTCGGCGAACTCACGCTCGTCGCCGAAGCGCAGGAAATCGTGCGCGTGATGAAAACGCTGCGCGACGCATTCGGCTTTACGATCCTGATCGACATCACCGCCGTGGATTGGCCCCAGCGCGCGAAGCGTTTTGATGTGGTCTACCATCTGCTTTCGACGCGCAACAACGTGCGCGTCCGCGTGAAGGCGGAAGTCGACGAGAACACGTCCGTTCCGACCATCGTGCCGGTGTATCCGGCCGCAAACTGGTTCGAGCGCGAGACGTTCGACATGTATGGCGTGACCTTCGCGGATCATCCGGATTTGCGCCGGCTGCTGACGGATTACGGCTTCAGCGGCTACCCGCTGCGCAAGGACTTTCCGCTCACCGGTTTCGTGGAGCTCCGCTATGACGACGAGCAGAAGCGCGTCGTCTATCGCCCCGTGAAGCTGGTGCAGGAATTCCGCGACTTCGATTTCATGTCGCCGTGGGAAGGCGCGCCCTATGTGCTTCCCGGTGACGAGAAAGCGTCGATGGCGAATACGGATTCGGGCAATCCGGGGAAACAGTCATGAACGCGGTTCCGGACATCAAGGTCGATACCGGGGAAGAGAACCCGCAGGTCACCATCAATTTCGGCCCGCAACATCCCGCCGCGCACGGCGTGTTGCGCCTGGTGCTGGATCTCGACGGCGAGATCGTCACCCGCGTCGACCCGCATATCGGCCTGCTGCATCGCGGCACCGAGAAGCTGATCGAGCACAAGACCTATCTTCAGGCCATCGGCTATTTCGACCGGCTCGACTACGTCGCACCGATGAATCAGGAACACGCCTTCTGCCTTGCGATCGAAAGGCTGACGGGGGTGGAAGTGCCGCGCCGCGGACAATTCATCCGCGTTCTTTATTGCGAGATCGGCCGCATCCTGAACCACCTCCTGCAGGTCACCACGCAGGCGATGGACGTCGGCGCTCTGACCCCGCCGCTCTGGGGTTTTGAGGAGCGCGAGAAGCTGATGGTGTTCTACGAGCGCGCGTCGGGCGCGCGCATGCACGCGAAGTATTTCCGCCCCGGCGGGGTGCATCAGGACCTGCCGCCGGAACTGGTGGCCGACATCTACGAGTGGACAAATCATTTCCCGAAGGTCTTGGACGACATCGAGGTGCTGCTCAGCGACAACCGCATCTTCAAGCAGCGCAATGTCGACATCGGCAAGATCAGCCGTGCCGATGCCGAGGCGTGGGGCATGTCCGGCGTGATGCTCCGCTCCACGGGCGCAGCCTGGGACTTGCGCCGCGCGCAGCCCTACGAAATTTATAACGAGCTCGACTTCCAGATTCCGGTCGGCAAGAACGGCGACAACTACGACCGCTATCACCAGCGCATCGAGGAAATGCGCCAGGCGACGAAGATCATGCGTCAATGCATCGAGAAGATGCCTGCTGGCCCGGTCGTCGCGCCGAACCACAAGGTCGTGCCGCCACGCCGCGGCGAGATGAAGCGTTCGATGGAAGCGCTCATCCATCACTTCAAGCTCTATACCGAAGGTTTCCACGTTCCAGCCGGTGAAGTGTATGCGGGCGTCGAGGCGCCAAAGGGCGAGTTCGGCGTCTATCTCGTCGCCGACGGATCGAACAAACCCTACAAGTGCAAGCTGCGCGCACCGTCATATGCGCATCTGCAGGCAATGGATTTCATGTGCCGCGGCCACATGCTGGCCGATATTTCCGCCGTGCTGGGTTCGCTCGACGTGGTGTTCGGAGAGGTGGACCGGTGAGCCTGCGCAGACTTTCTTCCGAGCAGCCGGCAAGCTTCGCGTTTTCGCGCGAGAGCAAGGCGGAAGTCGACAAGTGGATCGCGAAATATCCGCAAGGCCGCCAGGCATCCGCGGTGATCGCGGCGCTGTGGATCGGCCAGGAGCAGGAAGGCTGGGTGACCAAACCCATGATCGAAGAAGTCGCGCGGCTCCTGTCGATGCCTTACATCCGCGTGCTGGAGGTCGCGACTTTCTACACAATGTTCAATCTGGAGCCGGTCGGCGACCACCTCGTCCAGGTCTGTACGACCACGCCGTGCTGGCTGCGCGGCTCCGACGATGTCGTCGCAGCATGCAAGAAGCACATTGCGCCCACGCCGCACACCGTCTCGACCGACGGCAAGTTCTCTTGGATGGAAGTCGAATGCCTCGGCGCCTGCGTGAACGCGCCGATGGTTCAGATCGGCAAGGACTTCTATGAAGATCTCGATGGTCCCACGACCGAGCGAATCCTCGAGGCTTTCCGACGCGGCGATACACCCAAACCGGGCCCGCAGAACTACGGCCGCGTCTCGTCGGAGCCCGCCGGCGGCGCGCTGACGTTGAAGGATCCGCAACTTTACAATGGCGGATATAGCCACGGCGGCGCGGGCGGATTGGCGAAAGAGGACGCTTCGAACGCAAAGAAAGTCACGCCGGGCGTTGAGCAGCGTGAGGCGCCCCTCCAGAAACCGCCGGGAGCGGCCACATAATGCTCGCCGACAAAGACCGCATCTTCACCAATCTCTACGGCTTCGAGGATCCAGGCCTCAAAGGCGCGATGGCGCGCGGCGCGTGGGATGGCACCAAACAGATCCTCGAAATGGGGATCGACAAGATCATCGACGAGATGAAGAAATCGGGTCTGCGCGGCCGCGGCGGCGCAGGTTTCCCGACGGGCTTGAAATGGTCCTTCATGCCTAAGGAAGTGAAAGAGCGCCCGCATTATCTCGTTGTGAATGCCGACGAGTCCGAGCCCGGGACCTGCAAGGACCGGGACATCATGCGCAATGACCCGCACACGCTGGTGGAAGGCTGCCTGATCGCCAGCTTCGCGATGCGCGCGCATGCCGCTTATATTTATGTGCGCGGTGAATTCATCCGCGAGCGCGAGGCGCTGCAGCGCGCGGTGGACGAGGCTTATGCCGCGAAGCTCATCGGCAAGGACAACATCCACGGCTATCCTTTTGATCTGTATGTGCACCATGGCGCGGGCGCCTATATCTGCGGCGAGGAAACCGCGCTGCTCGAAAGCCTTGAAGGCAAAAAAGGCCACCCGCGCCTGAAGCCTCCGTTCCCGGCGAATTCCGGCGTGTGGGGCTGCCCCACGACCGTGAACAATGTGGAGAGCATCGCGGTCGCGCCCACGATCCTGCGCCGCGGCTCCGGCTGGTTCGCGGGCATCGGCCGTCCGAACAACACCGGGACCAAAGTGTTCTGTATCTCGGGCCATGTGAACAAGCCGTGCAATGTCGAAGAAGAGATGGGCATTCCGCTAAAGGATCTCATCGAGAAGCATGCCGGCGGCGTGCGCGGCGGCTGGGACAATCTGCTGGCGATTATTCCGGGCGGCGCTTCGGTGCCGCTCATTCCGAAGTCCATCTGCGACACCGTGCTGATGGATTTCGACTCGCTGAAGAACGTCCAGTCGGGTCTGGGCACCGCTGCCGTCATCGTCATGGACAAGTCCACCGATATCGTGAAGGCGATCACGCGGCTCGCCTATTTCTACAAGCATGAGAGCTGCGGCCAGTGCACGCCATGCCGCGAAGGCACGGGCTGGATGTGGCGCGTGATGAAGCGCATGACGGTCGGCGACTCGCGCCCCGAAGAGATCGATCTGCTTCAGGAAGTGACGAAGGAAGTGGAAGGCCACACGATCTGCGCGCTTGGCGACGCGGCGGCTTGGCCGATCCAGGGGCTGATCCGCCATTTCCGTCCCGAACTCGAGCGCCGCATGGCCGCGCGCAAACAGGCTGCGGAGTAGGCGCGATGGCATCCCGCAAGCTCGTCATCGACGGCAAGGAAATCGAGGCGGACGACAACATCACGCTGCTGCAGGCATGCGAGCAGGCGGGCGCTGAAATCCCGCGCTTCTGTTATCACGAACGCCTGTCGGTCGCCGGCAATTGCCGCATGTGTCTGGTGGAATGGGTCGGCGCGCCGAAGCCGCAAGCGTCCTGCGCGCTTCAGGTTAAGGACGTCTTCCCGAACAAGGATGGCACGCCCGCCAAGATCAACACGAAGTCTCCTTACGCCCGCAAGGCGCGCGAGGGCGTGATGGAATTCCTGCTTATCAACCATCCGCTGGATTGCCCGATCTGCGATCAGGGCGGTGAGTGCGATCTGCAGGATCAGGCCATGGGCTATGGCCGCGCCGCGTTCCACCGGTTCAACGAGAACAAGCGCGCCGTCGAAGACAAATACATGGGCCCGCTGATCAAGACGATCATGACCCGCTGCATCCAGTGCACGCGCTGCGTGCGGTTCGCGACCGAAGTCGCGGGCGTTCCGGATCTGGGCGCCACCGGCCGCGGCGAGGACATGGAGATAACGACCTATCTGGAGAAGGCTTTCTCTTCGGAATTGTCCGGCAATGTGGTCGACCTGTGCCCGGTGGGCGCGCTGACGTCCAAGCCATACGCTTTCAATGCGCGGCCCTGGGAATTGCGCAAGACCGAGTCCATCGACGTGATGGATGCACAAGGTTGCAATATTCGCGTTGACGCGCGCGGACCGCAGGTGCTGCGCGTGCTACCGCGCCTGAATGAGGACGTGAACGAGGAATGGATATCCGACAAGTCGCGTCACGCTTGTGACGGGCTTGTTCGCCAGCGTCTCGACAAACCTTATGTTAAGAAGAACGGCAAGCTCGTGCCGGTGACGTGGAGCGAGGCCTTTGCCGCCATCGCCGCGCGCGTTGCGCAGACCAGGCCGGAGAAGATGGCTGCCATCGTCGGCGATCTCGCGGCCGCCGAAGAGATCAAGGCGCTGAAGGATCTGATGAGCGCGCTGGGTGCGGCCAATCTCGAATGCCGTCAGGACGGCGCGAAAGTAGGAGCCGGTCCGCGGCAGTCCTGGCTGTTCAATTCCAGCATCGCGGGGGTCGACAGCGCGGATGCGATCCTCTTCATCGGCGCCAACCCGCGCTGGGAGGCGCCAGTTCTGAACGCGCGCATCCGCAAGGCGTGGACGAACGGTCCGGTGAAGATCGCCAATATCGGCACGCCGGCTGATCTCACCTATCCAGTGGAACAGCTCGGCGGAGCGGACGTGCTGAACGCCATCGCCGACGGCAGCCACGCTTTCGCGAAGGTGCTGAAAGATTCCAAGCGCCCGATGATCATCGTCGGCTCCGGGGCGCTCGCTCGCGGGGATGGCGCGGCGATCCTGCATCTCGCGGCGAAGATCGCCGGCGACACGGGCGCGATCGGCCCTGCGGGCACGCCGGCGGAAGGCGGCTGGGTTGGATTCAACGTGCTGCACACAGCGGCGTCGCGCGTGGCTGCCCTCGATCTCGGTTTCGTGAAGGGCCGCGATATGGCGGGCATTATCGAAGGCGCGGGCAAGGGTGAGATCGATTTCGTCTACCTGCTCGGCGCGGACGAGTTCGACACCTCGAAGCTCGGCAATGCCTTCGTCGTCTATCAGGGCACGCATGGCGACGCCGGCGCGCATCGCGCGGACGTGATCCTTCCCGGCGCCGCGTACACCGAGAAGGACGGCATTTATGTGAACTTCGAAGGCCGGGTGCAGCGCACCAAGCGCGCCGTGTTCCCGCCCGGCGATGCAAAGGAGGATTGGGCGATCCTGCGCGCGCTGTCCGATGTGCTGGGAAAGCGGCTGCCTTACGACGACCGCGATCAGCTGCACGAAGCGATGTATAAGGACGCGCTGCACTTCAAGGATATGCACGAAGTGCCACCGCACCTGGGTGCGGACCCCGCGATCTGGAATGCCATCGGGAAACAGGGCGCGATCGACGCGAAGGCTCCGCTCGAATGCGCCATCCGCGATTTCTATCTCACCAACGCTATCGCGCGCGCGAGCGAGACGATGGCGGAATGCAGCCGCATCTTCGTGGGCGGCAGCGAAGCCATGGCGGCGGAGTAGGGCGATGGCGCTGGTCGGTTTCCTGCACAATCAAGGCCTGCCCTACGGCTGGGCGTGGACGCTGGGCTACGGCATCACGTCCGTCGTGTTTGAGTTCCTGCTGATCGTGTCCGTCGCCATCGTGCTTCTGGCCGACCGCAAGATCTGGGCGGCAGTGCAGATGCGCCGCGGCCCGAACGTGGTCGGACCCTTCGGCCTGTTCCAGACCTTCGCCGACGCGATAAAGTTCCTGTTCAAGGAAGTGATCATCCCCGCAGGCGCGAACAAGGTCCTGTTCCTGCTCGCGCCGCTCATCACGGCCACACTGGCGCTGGCCGGGTGGGCGGTGATGCCGTTGAGCGCGGGATGGGTCGTCTCCAACATCAATGTCGGCATCCTCTATCTCTTCGCGATTTCATCGCTCGGTGTTTACGGCGCCATCATCGCGGGCTGGGCGTCGAACTCGAAATATCCGTTCCTGGCGGCGCTGCGGGTGGCCGCGCAGATGGTGTCCTACGAGGTTTCCATCGGTTTCGTGATGATAACTGTGCTGTTGTTCGCGGGATCGCTGAACCTGTCGGCCATCGTCGAAGCGCAGCGGCATGGCTGGTTCGCGTTCACGATGCTGTTTCCGATGTTCGTGATTTTCTTCGTCTCGTCTTTGGCGGAAACGCAACGTCCGCCTTTCGATCTGCTTGAGGCGGAGTCCGAGCTGGTCGCGGGCTTCATGACGGAATATTCGGCTACGCCGTTCCTTCTCATCTTCCTCGGCGAATATGTGAACGTCATGCTGCTCTGCGGCCTGATGACGACGCTGTTCCTGGGAGGATGGCTGCCCGTGTGGAATGTCTGGCCGCTCAATGCCATTCCCGGAATCGTCTGGTTCATCGCCAAGGCGTTCTTCCTCTTCTTCCTGATGGCGATGGTGAAGGCGATCGTGCCGCGCTACCGCTATGACCAGCTCATGCGTCTCGGCTGGAAGGTGTTCCTGCCGACGTCGCTTGTCTGGGTCGTGATCACCGCGGGCTGGGTCGTATACCGCTCGGGAGGCTTCTGATGGCTTCGCTCGATCGCGCCGCGCGCAATATCTTCCTGTGGGAATTCGTGAAGGCGTTTTTCCTCGGCATGCGCTACTTCTTCTCGCCCAAGGCGACGCTGAACTATCCATATGAGAAAGGCCCGCTGTCGCCCCGCTTCCGCGGCGAGCATGCGTTGCGCCGCTATCCGAACGGCGAAGAGCGCTGTATCGCCTGCAAGCTGTGCGAAGCGATTTGCCCCGCGCAGGCGATCACCATCGAAGCCGAGCCGCGCGCCGACGGTTCGCGCCGCACCACGCGTTACGACATCGACATGGTGAAATGCATCTACTGCGGATTGTGCCAGGAAGCCTGCCCGGTGGATGCCATCGTGGAGGGCCCGAACTTCGAGTTCGCCACCGAGACGCGGGAAGAATTGTACTACGACAAGAACCGGCTGCTCGCGAATGGCGACCGCTGGGAGCGCGAGATCGCGCGCAACCTCGAACTGGATGCGCCCTATCGATGATGAGTGTCTGCACCACGTCCGCGAAAGGGGCCGTCTGATGTCATTCGCGGACATCCAGGCGCGTGCGCGCGCCAAGGCGGGGCAGGGGGCGTCGCGTTCGCGGCAGTCCTATTTCGCCGCTGCCGACAAGGCGCGCAAGCTCGCGGACCTGAAAGCGGAGGGCTTCGTCGTTCCGCTGTCGGAGTGGCTCGGCCACAACAATGGGCCGGACTGGTTCGAATACGAGCGGTTCATCGAATACTGCTGGAAGAAGGCCCATGCGAAAGCCTGGGCGCCGCCGACGCAGGAGATCGGGGTTCGCCGCGCCCGCAAGGCGGAGGCGCTCGGCGTGACCTACCGGCGATATGTTTTGGAAATTCTCGAACGCGGCCGCTATCTCGACGAAGAGACGGCTGCAGAATTGCGGATGCACTGATGCTGCTGCAATCCATCGCCTTCTATGTGTTCTCGTTCGTCCTGATTGTATCGGCGCTGGCGGTGGTATCGGCGCGCAATCCGGTCCACTCCGTCCTCTTCCTGATATTCGCCTTCTTCAATGCTGCCGGATTGTTTGTGCTTCTGGGCGCGGAGTTCCTGGCGATGATCCTGGTGGTCGTCTATGTCGGCGCGGTCGCGGTGCTTTTTCTCTTCGTCGTGATGATGCTCGACATCGACTTCGCGGAGTTGAAGAAGGGCGCGCTGCAATATCTGCCCATCGGCGGACTTATCGGTCTTGGCATGGCGGCCGAATTGATCATGGTGGGGCTGGTGTGGAAATTCGCGCCGGCTGCTTCGGTCGCGCGCGCATCGGCGACACCCGCGGGGATGACCAACACCGAGGCGCTCGGGCGGATCATCTATACGGACTATGTCTATTACTTCCAGATTGCGGGTCTTGTGCTGCTGGTGGCCATGATCGGCGCCATCGTGCTGACGCTTCGCGCACGCCCCGGGGTTCGCCGCCAGTCGGTCCCCGTACAAAATGCACGCACGCGCGAAGCGGCGATGCAGCTGGTGGACGTGAAGCCGGGGCAGGGGGCGTAAATGGCGGTGGGTCTCGGAAACTATCTCGCGCTTGCGGCGATCCTGTTCACCATCGGGGTGTTCGGCATCTTCCTGAACCGCAAGAACGTCATCATCATCCTGATGTCGATCGAACTGATCCTGCTCGCTGTCAACATCAACTTCGTGGCGTTCTCCGCGTTCCTCCACGATCTGGTCGGGCAGGTGTTCGCACTCTTCGTGCTGACGGTCGCTGCTGCCGAAGCAGCCATCGGGCTTGCCATCCTTGTCATCTATTTCCGCAACCGCGGCTCCATCGCCGTGGAAGACGTCAACGTCATGAAAGGCTGAGACGTGTACGCAGCGATCGTCTTCCTTCCGCTTCTGGGTGCAGCTATCGCAGGCTTGTTCGGCCGCCTCATCGGCGCGCGCCCGAGCGAGCTTGTCACCACGGTTCTGCTGTTCGTATCGGCCGCGCTGTCCTGCTACGTCTTCTATGACGTGGCGGTGATGGGGCATGGCGCCATCGTCCAGATCATGCCGTGGATCACCTCCGGCGATTTCAACGCGGACTGGATGATCCGCGTCGATACGCTGACCGCCGTGATGCTGGTGGTGGTGACGGGCGTTTCGTCGCTCGTCCACCTATACTCGATCGGCTACATGCACGAAGACCCGAGCCGCCCACGGTTTTTCGCGTATCTCTCCCTGTTCACGTTCATGATGCTGATGCTGGTCACCAGCAACAACTTCCTGCAGATGTTCTTCGGCTGGGAAGGCGTCGGCTTGGCGTCCTATTTGCTCATCGGCTTCTGGTATGAGCGTCCGTCCGCCAACGCCGCCGCGCTCAAAGCCTTCGTCGTGAACCGCGTGGGCGATTTCGGTTTCGCGCTGGGCATCTTCGGCGTGTTTTTCATCTTCCACAGCCTGGGTTTCGACACTGTGTTCCGCGCCGCGCCCGCGATGGTCGGCCACACCTTCCAGTTCGGAAGCTGGCAGGTGGACACGCTGACCACGCTCTGCCTGCTGCTGTTCGTGGGCGCGATGGGCAAGTCCGCGCAGATCGGACTTCACACCTGGCTGCCGGACGCGATGGAAGGCCCCACGCCGGTCTCCGCGCTGATCCATGCGGCCACCATGGTGACGGCGGGTGTGTTCCTGGTCTGCCGTTGCTCGCCGATGTTCGAATATGCGCCCAAGGCGCTCGAATTCGTGACCTTCATCGGCGCGACGACAGCGTTCTTCGCCGCTTCTGTCGGCTTGTTTCAGAACGACATCAAACGCGTCATTGCCTACTCGACCTGTTCGCAGCTCGGCTACATGTTCGCGGCCGCAGGCGTGTCCGCGTACGGCGGCGCGATGTTTCATCTGTTCACGCACGCATTCTTCAAGGCGCTGCTCTTCCTCTCGGCGGGCGCGGTGATCCACTCGATGCACCACGAGCAGGACATGCGGAAGATGGGCGGGCTGGCGAAATATCTCCCGTTCACCTGGGCGATGATGCTGATCGGCAATCTGGCGCTCACAGGCGTGGGCGTTCCGGTGCTCGGTATCGGTACGTCCGGCTTCTATTCCAAGGACGGCATCATCAATGCGGCCTTCCTCTCCGGCACGCCGATGGGTACTTACGCCTTCTGGCTGACGCTGATCGCGGCCGGCATGACCGCGTTCTATTCCTGGCGCCAGTTCCTCATGACTTTCCACGGCCCCTATCGTGGCGCGCAGCAGCAGCATCTGTCCCACGCCGATCATGGCGCGCATGCACATGACGAGCCGATCGATGGCGACGATCACGGCCACCACGGCCCGGTAAAGCTTTCGGAGGTTCACGAGTCACCGCTGGTGATGCTGATCCCGCTGGCGGTGCTTGCAGCCGGCGCCCTGTTTGCTGGCGGGGTGTTCGATCATGTGTTCGTCGGCGTGGATGCAGGCGGCTTCTGGCGCACGTCCATCGGCGCGGTCGCCGGTCATCATGCGGCGGATGCGGAAGTGCCGCTGTGGGTGGAACTCGCGCCGATCGTGCTCACAATCATCGGCTTCGCCATCGCGTTCTACTACTACGTCCTGCACCCCGACGTGCCGCCGAAGATGGCCGCGAAAAACGGTCCGCTCTACAACTTCCTCTACAACAAGTGGTACTTCGACGAGCTCTATGACTTCCTGTTCGTGCGCCCCGCGATGTGGATCGGCCGCACGCTCTGGAAGATCGGTGACGGCAAGATCATCGATGGACTGGGGCCCGATGGCGTCGCCGCGCGCGTGCTCGATGTAACGCGCGAGACGGTGCGCATCCAGTCCGGCTATGTGTATCACTACGCGCTGGCGATGCTGGCCGGTGCGCTGGTGCTTATCACCTGGTTCGTTGTCGTGATGGGAGGTGTGCTGTGAGCCATCTTCCCATCCTGTCCATCGTCACCTTCCTGCCTCTTCTTGGCGCCCTGTTCATTCTCGTCGCCGGCGGCAACCAGCAAACCCGCGCCAGCACCGCGCGCTGGGTGGCACTGATCTTTACGCTCCTGAACCTGGCCGTCTCGATCTACATCTGGGCGGCGTTCGACGGCTCGACTGCCAAGTTCCAGTTCGTCGAGCAGGCCCAATGGCTGGGCGGCAACATCACCTATCACATGGGCGTAGACGGCATTTCCGTGCTGTTCGTGGTGCTGACGGCGATCTTGATGCCGTTCTGCGTCCTGGCGAGCTGGAAATCGATCGAGAGCAGAGTGCCGGAATACATGATCGCGTTCCTGGCGCTGGAAACGCTGATGATCGGCGTGTTCTGTGCCCTCGATCTCGTCCTCTTCTATGTGTTCTTCGAGGGCGGCTTGATCCCGATGTTCCTGATCATCGGCATCTGGGGCGGCAAGCGGCGGGTCTATGCCAGCTTCAAGTTCTTCCTCTACACGCTGCTCGGCTCGGTGCTGATGTTGCTGGCGATCCTGTGGATGTATCTCTACGCCGGCACCACAGATATCGTGACGCTGCTGAACTCGGCGCATTTCCCGGTGGGCATGCAGGCCTTCCTCTGGTTCGCCTTCTTCGCGAGCTTCGCGGTGAAGATGCCCATGTGGCCGGTGCACACATGGCTGCCGGACGCGCATGTCGAAGCGCCGACAGCCGGGTCGGTCATCCTCGCGGGCATTCTTTTGAAGATGGGCGGCTACGGTTTCCTGCGCTTCTCGCTGCCGATGTTCGCGAGCGCTTCGGCCACCTTCGCGCCGTTCATCTTCGTGCTCTCCATCGTTGCGATCATATACACCTCGCTTGTCGCCCTGGCGCAGGAGGATGTGAAGAAGCTGATTGCTTACTCCTCGGTCGCGCATATGGGCTTCGTGACCATGGGGATCTTCACGGTCACCCATGTGGGCGTGGAGGGCGGCATCTACCAGATGCTCTCCCATGGCATCGTGTCCGGCGCGCTCTTCCTTTGCGTGGGCGTTATCTATGACCGGATGCATACTCGCGAGATTTCCGCTTATGGCGGCCTCGTGGCCCGCATGCCGATCTACGCGGCCTGCTTCATGGTGTTCACGCTGGCCAATGTGGGCCTGCCGGGCACGGGCGGCTTCGTGGGCGAGTTCCTCACCATGCTGGGTGCCTTCCGCGTCAACACCTGGGTCGCAATCTTCGCGGCCACGGGCGTGATCCTGTCGGCGGCTTACATGCTCTATCTCTACTGGCGGGTGATCTTCGGCAAGCTGGTGAAGCCCAGCCTGCAGGCCATCCAGGACCTCACATTGCGCGAGATTGCCATCCTGGTGCCGCTGGTGGCGGCCACCATCATCATGGGTGTCTATCCGAACTTCGTGTTTAAGGTGACCAGTGTCTCCGTCGAGCATCTGCTCGACCAGAACAAGATGGCCATCGCGCTCGACCACGCGCCCAAACTCGCCTCCATAGCGAAGGCCACGCCATGAATATTTCCGCAAACCTCGCGGTCCTCGTGCCGGAACTGATCGTGGCGCTCGGCGCCATGGCGTTGCTCCTGTTCGGCGCCGTGCGCGGTGAGCGGGGCAGCAATCTTGTTTCCACGCTGGCGATCATCCTGATGGCGGTCGCGGCATGGTTCGTCGTGGTGCCGGTGTCGCACGATCCGCGCGCGTTCGGTGGCGCGTTCGTGGTCGATGACTTCGCGCGATTTGCGAAGATACTGATCCTGCTGGGGTCGGCGGTCACGCTCCTGATGGCGCAGGAGTTTCTCGTTGCCCAGCGCATCGCGAAGTTCGAGTTTCCGGTACTGGTGCTGCTCGCGACCACCGGCATGATGCTGATGGTCTCTGCCTCCAGCTTCATCGCGCTCTACATGGGGCTTGAGTTGCAGAGCCTGGCACTCTACGTGCTGGCCGCGTTCCATCGCGACTCCCTGCGTTCCACCGAGGCGGGCCTAAAATATTTCGTGCTGGGCGCGCTGTCGTCCGGAATGATGCTCTACGGCATTTCGCTGATTTATGGCTTCGCTGGCACCACGGAATTCGCGGCTATCGCCCATGTGGCGACGGCGGGCCATATCGGTGTCGGTCTCATCTTCGGCATCGTGTTCCTGATCTCCGGTCTCGCATTCAAGGTGTCGGCGGTGCCGTTCCACATGTGGACGCCGGACGTCTATGAGGGTGCGCCGACGCCGATCACCGCTTTCTTCTCCATGTCGCCCAAGGTGGCGGCAATGATCCTGTTCCTGCGCGCCATGCTGGGGCCTTTCCCTGAGGCCATTCATCAATGGCAGCAGATAGTTATCCTCATCTCCGTCCTCTCGATGGCGCTTGGCTCCTTCGCCGCGATCGGACAGGCGAACATCAAGCGCCTGATGGCCTACAGCTCCATCGGCCACATGGGCTACGCGCTGCTTGGCCTCGCGGCAGGCACCACGCAGGGCGTCGAGGGCGTGCTGATCTACATGCTGATATACCTCATCACCAATGCCGGTGTTTTCGTGTGCATCCTCGCGATGCGTCGCGGCGGAGAGCAGGTGGAGACGATCGCGGATCTCGCCGGATTGGCACGCACACAGCCCCGGCTTGCTTTCGTCTTCTCCGCATTGATGTTCAGCCTCGCGGGGATTCCACCGCTGGCCGGATTCTTTGCGAAATTCTACGTCTTCATGGCCGCGATCGATGCGCATCTTTACATCCCGGCCGTGCTCGGTGTGCTCGCGAGCGTTGTGGGCGCCTATTACTATCTGCGCATCGTGAAGATCATGTATTTCGACGAGCCCGCGCCGTCTTTTGATGGCGCGTTGGGCGCGCGGCTTGGCACGATCCTCGTGGGATCTGGCGTCTTCACGGTGTTCTTCGTCGTCTGCGCCGCCCCGCTCGTTGCCGCCGCCACCAGCGCCGCGCACGCGCTTCTGCCGTGAGCACGCTCGCGTGGCCGCAAGGCTATGCGTTGCGCGAGTGGGCGGAGATCGACTCCACCACCGAGGAAGCGCGCCGGCGTGCCATGAAAGGCGAGCGCGGGCCCGTCTGGCTGAGGGCGGACCGCCAGACCGCGGGGCGCGGACGACGCGGGCGCTCATGGGAGTCGCCCGCGGGCAATCTGGCCGCGACGCTCTTGATTGCGCCCGACAAGCCGGCATCCGAATGTGCGCAGCTTTCATTCGTCACGGCCATCGCCGCGGCGGATGCGGCGGCGAGCTTCGCGCCTTCCGCCAGCATCAAGGTGAAATGGCCGAACGACATCCTGGCGGACGGCAAGAAGTTCGTCGGCATCCTTCTGGAATCCGCGAGCGGCAAGGACGCGGCGGTCGCCTATCTCGCCATCGGCGTGGGGATGAATATCGCCTATTTCCCGCCCGACATCGGTTATCCCGTAACATCTCTGGCAGCGCTCGGCGTTTCCGTGCCGTCAGCTTCGGAGGCGCTCACCCAACTCGCCGCGCACTTCGCGAAATGGTATGAAATATGGATGACGAGTGGTTTCACGCCCATCCAGGACGCGTGGCTCGCCCGCGCCGCAGGGCTGGGCACGCGCATCCGCGCGCGTCTGACGCATGAGGAAACATCCGGCGTATTCGAAGGCATAGACGAGACGGGTGCGCTCATCCTCCGCGAAGGGCAGGGCCGCGTTCGCACCATCGCCGCCGGAGAGGTGTTCTTCTGATGCTGCTCGCCATCGACGCCGGCAATACAAATATCGTCTTCGCCGTCCATGACGGTAAGGAGATTCGCGCGGAATGGCGCGCAGTGACGGAGACCACCCGCACCGCCGACGAATATGCGGTCCTGCTCAATCCTTTGCTACAGCTTCAGGGACTGAGCTTTTCCGATTTCGACGCCGCGATCATCGCGACGGTGGTGCCGCAGGCGCTGTTCGATTTGCGCCTGTTCTGCCGGCGCTACCTCAAATGCGAGGCGCTTGTCGTGGGCGACGCCGACGTCGATCTGGGTATCGAGGTGCACACCGATCGCCCCACGGCGGTGGGCGCGGATCGCCTCGTCAATTCGGTCGCTGCCCATGAGCGCTACAATGGCGCGCTGATCGTGGTGGACTTCGGGACGGCGACGACGTTCGACATCGTAGACGAGAATGGAAACTACGAGGGCGGGGTGATCGCGCCCGGCGTCAACGTGTCTGCGGAAGCGCTACATCAGGCTGCCGCCATGCTGCCGCGCGTGGCCGTCGGCCGCACACAGAATGTCATCGGCAAGGACACTGTGCCGGCGATGCAATCCGGTTTGTTCTGGGGCTATGTCGGGCTGATCGAGGGCCTGATCACGCGCATCAAGGAAGAGTACGGCAAGCCCATGACGGTGATCGGTACCGGCGGCCTTGCCACGCCGTTCCATCGCCAGACGCAGATGATCGACCATCTCGACCCGGACCTCACCATCCGCGGGCTGATCCAGATCCACGCGCGCAACGCCAAGACGCCGCGTGCGTTGAAGGCCTGATGGGATCACGCATCCAAGATGACGAGCTTGTGCTGCTGCCGCTTGGCGGCGCGGGCGAGATCGGCATGAATTTCAACGCCTATGGCTTCGGCCCGGCCGATGCCCGCAAATGGGTCGTCGTGGATTGCGGCGTGCTGTTCGGCCGCGAGACGGACACGCCCGGCGTGGATGTGATCCTACCCGATATCCGCTATCTCGAAGAACGGCGGCAGGACGTGCTGGCCATCGTGCTGACCCATGCGCACGAGGATCACATCGGGGCCATCGGGCATCTCTGGCCGAAGCTCATGTGCCCGCTCTATGCGACGCCATTCACCGCCAGGCTGATCGAGGACAAGCTGGCGGAAGCCGGCCTTCAGGATCATGTGCGCCCGCGCATTGTGAAGCTGGGAGGACGGATCAAGCTCGGTCCATACGAAATCGAGTTCCATTCCATCACGCATTCGATCCCCGAGCCCAATGCGCTCGTCATCCGCACGGCTCTCGGGACGGTGATGCACACTGGCGACTGGAAACTCGATCCCCAGCCGCTCATCGGCGCGGCAACGGACGAAGCGGAATTCCGCCGCATCGGCGACGAAGGCGTTCTTGCAATGGTGTGCGACTCGACCAACGCACTGGTGCAAGGCCACTCCGGATCTGAAGCCGATGTGAAGAAGGGCCTTACCGATCTTATCGGCACGCTGAAGGGCAAAGTGGCGGTGACGGGATTTGCCTCGAATCTGGCGCGACTGCAGAGCGTGGCGCAGGCGGCACAGGCGCATGGTCGCGAAGTGGCGCTGGTCGGGCGTTCGATGCACCGGATCACGCAGGCGGCGCGCGAGACCGGCTATCTGAAGGAATTCCCTCGCCTGATCGACGAAGAGGAGGCCGCGCAGCTTCCGTCCGATCGTGTGCTTTATCTCTGCACCGGCAGCCAGGGCGAGCCGCGCGCCGCGCTTGCGCGCATTGCCCGCGGCGATCATCCCAGCGTGCAACTGGGCGAGGGCGATGCCGTGATCTTCTCCTCGCGCATCATTCCCGGCAACGACATCGCGATCCACGAGCTGCACAACCAGCTGTCGGCGCTTGGCGTGGAAGTGCTGACGGTCGAGGATCACTTCGTCCATGTCTCCGGCCATCCGGCGCGGGAAGAACTTTCCCAGATGTATCGTCTGATCCGGCCTCAGGTCGCGGTGCCCGTGCATGGCGAACTGCGCCACATGTCCGAACATGCGCGGCTCGCACGCACGCTTCAGGTGCCGCAGGCGGTGGTGATCCAGAACGGCGACATGCTGCGGCTGGCCCCGGGCCGTGCACAGGTGATCGACGAGGTGCCGTCGGGCCGCGTCTACATGGACGGCACGGTCATGACGGAGTCCGGCGACGGGCACACGCGCCATCGCCGCGCCATGGCATTCGCCGGCTTCATCGGTATCACGCTGCCGCTGGATCAGAAAGGGCGCATCGCGAGCGAACCGGCATTTTTCTTTGAAGGCGTGCCAGAACCGGTGCAGACGCCGGTGCGTGACGCTGTCGCGGAGACGCTGCGACGCTACAATCCGAAGCGGGCGGACGAGGAAGACCTGAAGGAGCAGGTACGCCGCGCGGGCCGCCGGGCCGCGACAGACGCCTGGGGCAAAAAGCCAGTCACGCGGGTGGAGATTATGTGGGTTTGACGCCCGCGGACCGCTTCGTGAAAATGCGAGCAGACAACTGTCGGAGAAGACAATGATCGGGCGTCTCAACCATGTCGCCATCGCGACGAAGGACATCAAAAAGGCGGCAGCCGTCTATCGCGACACGCTCGGCGCTAACGTGTCCGGCGAAGTGCCGCAACCTGATCACGGCGTGACGACGGTGTTCGTGGATCTCGGCAATACCAAGATCGAATTGATGGAGCCGCTGGGCGACAATTCCCCGATCGCGAAGTTCCTGGAGAAGAATCCGAGCGGCGGAATGCATCATGTCTGCTACGAAGTCGACGATATCTATGCCGCGCGCGATCAGATGAAGAAGATGGGCGCTACCATTACCGGAACGGGCGAACCGCGTATCGGCGCGCACGGCAAGCCGGTAATCTTCCTGCACCCCAAGGACTTCGTCGGTACGCTGGTGGAGTTGGAACAGGCGTGATCAACAGCGCAATCCATGGCGCTGTTCTCCTCAGCGCTTTCCTGGGTTTCTTTTTTCTCTCGCTGCTCTGCCTGATCCCTGTCGGACTGGGCGAGGTCGATCCGGAAACCGGCGCGCCGAAAAGCCCGCAGCTGGGCAAGAAAGCCCTTATCGCCCTCGGCATCGCCTGCGTTCTTTCGATCGGTTTTTATCTCCTGATCGCGTTCAAAATCCTGGACCTATAGAGGTCTCCAAAAAACGAAAGGCTGGGGTTCTCCCAGCCTTCGCGATCCTCCCCGAACTTGGCCGTTCCGGCCGTCCGGCTCTTATGTCCCTTTTTACTAGATGGATTCCGGGGGTCTTGCAACATTTCCGGCACATGAAGCCTTTTTAGCGCAATTTTATTGCTCCAACAGAGTAAGCAAGGCGAGGGCTTCTCCTTGACTTGACGCCGCCCGAACTCCGACGCTGCCGGCAAAACAGCAAAAACAAAAATGAATGGGTGGGGGTGATGGGTAAGATTCTTCTGGCGGCATTGCTGCTGCTCGTCCTCGCCGCGCCAGCCGATGCGCATGGCGCGTGGCGCATCATCAAAGATCACTGGACGCAAACCGACGAAGAGGGGTTCGGCCAGTTCGTGCAGGCCGTCGGCGAGTCCAATTGTTCTTCCTCCGAAAGCTGTTTGCGCGACAAGGCGAACCCTTATCGCAACACCGATCAGGCCTTCGTCGACATCGATGTCGATTGCGCCAAGCTGCCCTATCTGCTGCGCGCCTACTACGCGTGGAAGAACGGACTTCCCTTCAGCTTCGTGAACGGCGTGTCGGGTGAAGGCGGCGACTTGCGCTTCACCAAGACCGCCAATCGCGCAACCTCTCGCCACGATATGATCGACCGCGGTAACGGCATCAACGGGCCGGAAGAGATCCGCGCCATGCTGTCGACGGTTTTCTCAGGCACCTACCGCACCGACGCGAAGGAATCGCATGGCGTGCTGTCGGATTTCTACTCGCCCGCCCTGCAGCCGGGCTCCATCCATCCCGGCACCATCGTCTACGACGTGAACGGCCATGTCGGCATCGTCTACAAGGTCGATGCGGATGGGCGGGTCTATTACATGGATGCCCATCCGGATTTCACCATCAGCCGCAGCGTCTATGGCGCACAGTTCGGCCGCAGCCCGGCGCGTCTGGGCGGCGGCTTCAAGAACTGGCGCCCGTTGAAGCTTGTCGGCGCGCATCGCGATGCCGCCGGCCATCTCCTCGGCGGCCATATGGCGTTCGCGGAAAACGACCAGATTCCCGATTATTCGCTCGTTCAGTACGTCGGCACCGCGCCCAACCCTTCGGGCGACGTGAACAAGGCGCGCTACAGCTACAACGGCATCAAGCTCGGCTTCTACGAATATGCGCGCGTGGCGATCTCCGGCGGCAAGATGGACTACAACCCCATCTACGAGCTGCGAGAGACAATGCAGACCATGTGCAACGATCTCAATGACCGTGCGCAATTCGTCAATCAGGCGACCTCGGATGGCATATCGGTGAAGCCACACCCGTCGCGGCTACCGGAGAACATCTACGGTTCCGACAATGTGGAGTGGGAAACCTACTCCACGCCTTCGCGCGATGCACGCCTGCGCGCCGCGGCGGAGCAGTTCTACAAGGACATGAAGGAGATGATCGGCCTGTGGATCGATCGCGCTCCACGCATCGTTTATGACGGCAGCTTCCTGAAACAGGATCTTCTGGCGGCCTATGACGAGAAATCGAACGCCTGCAAGATCACCTATATCGCGTCCGACAAGCGGCCGGTGACCATGAACTATGACGACATGATGCATCGTCTCTACGCCATGTCGTTCGATCCCTATAACTGCATCGAGCTCCGCTGGGGCGCGCAGGGCGATGAACGCGCGAGCTGCCCGGACGGGCGGGAAAAACAGCGCTGGTATGAGGCTGAACAGCGCCTGCGCAACCAGTCCGCGCGGACCTATGACGCACAGATGGGCTTTAGCGTTTCGGAGCTGGATGCCCAGGTCAAAAACAGCGGCATCGACGCGCCGCCCCCGGTCAATGTGAGGGCGCTGATCCAGTCGATGGGCGACCGGGTGCCGTTCGCAGGAATGGCGGTGGTGGGCCGCTAGTGGTGGCCTGAGGCCAGCGGCATGAGCAGGAAGCCGGCAGCGTCCGTCAGCCAATGGCACAGGATGTTCGCCCAAAGATTGCGGCGCCAGACATACAGCGCCGTCAAAACCAGTCCGCCCCAGGCCGCGATGATCACTTGGCCTAGACCGCCGCCCGAATAATGCGCGGCGGTAAACAGCGCAAAGGTCACCAGCGCCGCCAGCATTTTGCTGCCGGTCAACTCGGTGATGCGCTCGAAGCCATAGCCGCGGAATGCCGTTTCTTCGACGAAAGCCGCTCTGGTCACCAGAAGCACCCGGAACCAGAACGGCGCCAGATAGAGCCCGCTGATCTTCTCTGCCACGGACAGGTGCAGTGCCGGCAACACCACGCTGAAGATGAAGCCCATTCCGAAGATGGCCGCGACGGCGAAGATAACCGCCGCGACGATATCCATGGTGCGGGGCGTGCGAAATCCAATGGAAGAAAGCGGTTTCCGTTCTACGGCGAGCGTATAAGCGAGGATCAGGACGAACAGGCCCCACCACAGAACCTCGCTGCCGAAAAGCGGTCCGAGTCCGCTATAGGCTTTCCCCAAATCGCCCAGATGACAGAACGGCAAGGCCAGCGCGATCAGAAGACCGACGACGGCTTGGATGCGGCGCGTGCCTGTCATTTGCCCTCTACCCCACGAACACATGGGCCAGATGGGGCTGCGGCCCTGCCCGATCAAGGGTATTTGCCCTTGTCCCGGGCATTCCGTATGAAGGTGCACCGCAGCAAATCAGCCCGGAACAGCCCTTCGTCATGCGTCTCAGCCGCTACTTCCTGCCCGTGCTCAAGGAGACCCCTTCCGAGGCGCAGATTATCTCGCATCGCCTGATGCTGCGCGCCGGCATGATCCGTCAGGAAGCTGCCGGCATCTATGCGTGGCTGCCGCTTGGATTTCGCGTGCTGCAGAAGATTGAACAGATCGTGCGCGAGGAGATGAATCGCGCGGGCGCCATCGAGATGCTGATGCCGACCTTGCAGCCATCGGAACTCTGGAAAGAAACCGGCCGTTACGATGCCTACGGCCCGGAGATGCTGCGCATCAAGGACCGTCATGAGCGTGAGATGCTCTACGGTCCCACCAATGAAGACATGATCACGGAGATTTTCCGCGCCTATGTGAAGTCCTACAAGGCGCTGCCGTTGAACCTTTACCACGTGCAATGGAAGTTCCGCGACGAGGTGCGCCCCCGTTTCGGCGTGATGCGCGGCCGCGAATTCCTGATGAAAGACGCCTATTCGTTCGACATCGACATGGATGCCGCCCGCAAAAGCTATAACAGGATGTATGTCGCCTACCTGCGCACGTTCCGGCGCATGGGGCTGACGACGATCCCGATGCGCGCCGAGACCGGGCCCATTGGCGGCGATCTTTCGCACGAGTTCATCGTTCTGGCGGAAACCGGCGAGAGCCAGGTCTATTGTCACAAGGATCTGCTCGACATGCCGGTGCCGGGCGAAGACGTGGATTTCGACGGCGACCTGGAACCCATCGTCCGCCAGCGGACCGCGCTCTATGCGGCGACGGAGGATGTGCATGAGCAGGCGCGTTTCGAAGCGGAAGTGCCCGAAGACAAGCGCATGTCGGCGCGCGGCATCAAAGTGGGGCAGATCTTCTATTTCGGGACAAAATATTCGGTGCCGATGAAGGCCGTCGTTACCGGTCCTGACGGAAAAGATGTTCCCATCCACGGCGGCTCCTATGGTGTCGGCGTGTCGCGCTTGCTGGGCGCCATCATCGAGGCGAGCCACGACGAGGCGGGCATCCTCTGGCCGTAGCCGGTCGCGCCGTTCGATGTCGCGGTCATCAATTTAAACTCCGGCGACGCGAAGACCGATGCGGCTTGCGAAGAGTTCTATGCCAAGTTTGGCAAGGCGGGGCGCGACGTCCTCTATGATGACCGCGACGAACGTCCGGGCGCCAAATTCGCCACCGTCGACCTGATTGGCATTCCCTGGCAGGTAATCGTCGGCCCGCGTGGCCTTGAAAAGGGCGTGGTCGAGGTGAAGAACCGTGGCACGGGCGCCAAGGAAGAGCTTTCATTGGACGCCGTGCTTAACCGTTTTGCCGCGAAACCGCAGTAAAAAGCCGGATGGCCGAGCCACGCAGCACCTTCGGAAATCGCATCGGCAAGGGCGTCGAACCGCCGCCTTTCGCGGACGGTCAGCCGCGCAGCACCGCGGCACAACGACCGCCGCGCCCCGAAAAACCCGCCTCCGCCACTCGCCCCTTCGCGGCATTCGAATGGATGATCGCCACGCGCTACCTGCGCCCCAAGCGTGCGGATGGCTACATTTCGATCATCTCCATTCTGTCGCTCATCGGTATCGCGCTCGGCGTGGCGGCACTCATCATCGTCATGGCGGTGATGAACGGCTTCCGCCATGAATTGCTGTCGCGCATCCTGGGCCTCAACGGGCATGTCATCGTTCAGAACTATGGCGGCGATCTTCCCAATTTCGATCAGATCGCCGCGCGTGTGCGCAAAGTGCCCGGTGTGGTGCGCGTTGCCCCGATTGTGGACGGGCAGGTGATGGCGTCCGCCAATGGCGTCAATTCCGGCGTGCTCGTGCGCGGCATGCGTCAGGCGGACCTGAAATCGCTGACGATGGTTTCCAAGTCGCTGTCCGAAGGGGCTTTGGCGCATTTCGAAGGCGGCGACGAGGTGATCATCGGCCAGCGCCTTGCCGACAAGATGCGGATCGTCCCCGGTGCGTCCATCACATTGATCGCACCCCATGGCGACGTGACGCCGTTCGGCACCACGCCGCGCATTAAGACCTATCGCGTGGCCGGGACGTTCAACATCGGCATGAGCGAATACGATTCCACCTTCGTCTTCATGCCCCTCGCCCAGGCGCAACTGTTCTTCAACCAGGACAATACGGTGAGCGGCCTTGAAATCATGATCCGCAATCCGGACGACGTGAAGGCGATGGTCGCCCCTATCGGGCATGCGGCCGGCAGCTACACGCGCGTCATCACGTGGCAGGATATGAACTCCAGCCTGTTCGGCGCGGTGGAGGTCGAGAAGAATGTGATGTTCCTGATCCTTTCGCTCATCATCCTTGTGGCGGCGCTCAACATCATCTCCGGCCTTGTGATGTTGGTGAAGGACAAGTCGGCGGACATCGCCATCCTGCGCACGATGGGGGCGACGCGCGGTGCGATCATGCGCATCTTCTTCATAGCAGGGGCGAGTATCGGCGTGAGTGGCACGGTGATCGGCTTTGTCGTCGGCGCGCTGTTCTGCGCCAACATCGAATCCATCCGCCAGTTTCTGCAGTCGCTGACCGGCACGACGCTGTTCAATCCCGAGATATATTTCCTCTCCCGCATGCCCGCGGAGATGGATCCGCAGGAGGTGATCGCCGTCGTCGTAATGGCGCTGGTTCTATCGTTCCTCGCGACGCTCTATCCCGCCTGGCGCGCGGCTCGCCTCGATCCGGTGGAGGCGCTGCGCTATGAATAGCTTCGCCGCCGCAGCGTTGCGTCTGGAAAACGTCGCTCGTGCCTATGCCCAGGGCGAGAGCACGCTCGACGTGTTTCACGATCTGGAATTGATGCTTCGCCCCGGCGAGGTTGTTGCGCTTGTCGGGCCTTCGGGCGCCGGCAAATCCTCGCTTCTGCACATGGCGGGCCTTTTGGAAGCACCCACGGCAGGCGAGATCTACGTCGGCGGTGCTGCGGCATCGAAACTGGACGATGCACAGCGCACGCGCATCCGCCGCGACAAAATCGGTTTTGTGTATCAAGCCCATCATCTGCTGCCGGAATTTACCGCGCTCGAAAACGTGGTGTTGCCGCAGCGCATCGCCGGCAAGCCGCGAGCGGAAGCCGAAGCCAACGCAAAGCGCCTGCTCGAGCAATTGGGGCTGGGCGCGCGGCTGATGCACCGTCCGTCGCAACTCTCAGGCGGCGAACAGCAACGCGTGGCGGTCGCACGCGCGCTCGCCCACGATCCGGATATTCTTCTCGCGGACGAGCCCACCGGCAATCTCGATCCGCGCACATCCGGGGGGGTGTTCGATTCACTCGTCGCGCTGGTTCGCGCCGAAGGGTTGGCGGCGCTGATCGCGACGCACAACCTCGATCTGGCGGCCAAGATGGACCGTGTGTATCTGCTCCATGAAGGCCGGCTGATCGACGGCCGCAAGCTCGGCGCCAAGGGTTGATCGACCAGACGAGGCCCGCGGGTGCTTGTCGAAATCCGCGGGGCGACGTCTTTATGGCTCGCGCAGCCATGAAATACTTCACAACTTCAATGCCTTACGGACACGCATGGAATGATCACGTTTTGTTCTTGACTTCACAAGAACAAGAAGGGAACATCCGTCCCCAATAAGAACGGAGGCGGAAATGATCTGGGCGAAAGACATCATGGCGGGTGCGGGCCTTCTGGCCTTTGTAGCGTGCTCCTTCGCGCTGGCGACGGTTGCGCAGGCCTTCGTCGGCGTCTGATCTCCAAACGGTCTGTGGATGGACAATAGCCCGCGTCGCGCTTTGCACGGCGCCCGGCGATGATCGGATATCCGACAATGGAGAATCAGTCCGGCGATGGCAGCCAATTTCGTGCATTTGCGGGTGAAGAGCGCCTATTCGCTTCTCGAAGGCGCAATCCGCCCCAAAGACCTCGCCGAGCTGGCACACGCGCGCGCCATGCCCGCCGTCGCCGTCACCGACACGAACAATCTCTTCGGCGTTTTTGACATCACGGAGACTTTGGCGAAGAAAGGAGTGCAGCCCATCGTTGGCTGCCTTCTCTCTGTCGATCTTGACGAGGCGCCGCAGACCGCCGCGGTCGGGTCGCGCAAGAAGCCCACACAACTTCCTGTGCTGGTCCAGAACGAGGAGGGCTATCGCAACCTCTCCAAGCTCCTGAGCCAGGCCTATCTGGGTGCCGAACCCGGAGACTGGCCGCATGTGAAGCCGGCCCAGCTTGCCGCGCATTCCGGAGGCCTGATCGCGCTGACCGGCGGCCCGGGCGGCCCGCTCAACGCGCTGATCGTGAATGGCCAGCCCGAAGCCGCCGATGAATTGCTGAAGCGTCTGGCGGCGATCTTTCCGAACCGCCTCTATGTCGAGTTGCAGCGTCACGGCC
>JBQCFD010000080.1:0-19682 GCA_051959625.1 Rhizomicrobium sp. | reverse complement strand
GAACGCACGCCATATTGGCGCGCGACATAGCAACAGGTCGAAACCACGCCGCGCTTGCCGCCGCCCACGATCAGCGGTTTGTCGAGCAGCGCGGGGTCGTCGCGCTTTTCGATCGCCGCGTAGAAAGCGTCGCAGTCCATGTGCGCGATGGAGAGCGCGGCAAGCTCGGGATGGGAAAGCAGACGGTGTCCGCCGCAGGTTTTGCAGCGCTTCGCATTGTCGGCCGCGTCGGCGAGGCAGTCGCGGCAAAAGGTGCTCACCGCGGCAGGCCTCCCGTCTCGCCCTCGTGCCACAGCCAGGCCGCGCCGCGCACGCCGCTGGAATCGCCATGCTTGTTTCTGACGATGCAGGTGGGGCCTTCCGGGGTGAAGGCGTAGCGTTCCACGCGAGCCGGCAATTCGCGATAAAGCGCGTCGATGTTGGAGAGCCCGCCGCCCATCACGATGGCGTCGGGATCGAGAATGTTGACGAGCGTGGCGATGCTGCGCGCGAAGCGGTCGAGCCATCGGTCGAGAGCCGCCGCCGCTTGCGCCTCGCCATCTTCTGCCGCCGCTGCGATCTCGCGCGCCGAGAGCTTGCGGCCCGCCGCCGTTTCATATTGGGCTTCAAGGAACGGCCCCGCGCACCAGGCCTCGATGCAACCTCGTTTGCCGCAGTAGCATTGTGGGCCCGGAATCTCGTCGGGCCGCGCGCCTGGCAGGGGATTGTGCCCCCACTCGCCGGCGATGAAATGCGCACCCGCGATGATCTGCTTGTTGACGACCACGCCGCCGCCGACGCCGGTGCCCGCGATGATGCCGAACACGACGGCGGCATCCTCCGCGGCGCCGTCGGAGGCTTCCGACAGCGCGACGCAGGTCGCAACGTTGGCCAGACGCACATCGCGTCCGAGCGCCACCGAGAGATCCTTGTCGAGGGGATGGCCGATGAGCCTGGTCGAATTCGCGGTCTTCACGAGGCCTGTCCTCGGGCTGATCGTGCCGGGGATAGCGACGCCCACCGTGCCGATTGTGCCGAGCTTTTGCTCCGCACTGAGTACGAGGCCGGTGATCGCGCGGACCGTTGCGTCATAATCGTTGCGTGGCGTCGGCGTGCGCTCACGCAACAGGATCTCGCCTTCAGGCGATAGCGCCGCGACTTCGATTTTGGTGCCGCCAAGATCGACGCCGAAGCGCATCAGACGGGCTCCTTCAGTTTGGTGCGGATGAACGTCTCCGCGTCGCGCCAGTTGTCGGCCCTGAGATGCGCATGCTCGGCCTGCGGCAGGAGCGGCTTCAATCGCTCGTCGCCGATCAGATGGATGCGGAAGACGTCCGGTGCGAGTTCGGCCACGGAGGCGTGATGTTGCGGAACATCATCGATGAAGAAAGTTGGCTGCTTTGCGCGCGCCGCCAGAGCCTTCACGGCGGGGCCCTTCCATCCGCTGTTTGCGAGCAGCGGAAAGGAGAGGCCGAGTTTCTCGAAGTTGCGCACCCGCGCGGGCGCCTGCAATTCGGTCACGTTGGAAAGGACGACGATGTTCATGGACGGCGCCAGAGCGCGCAGGACGCTGTCCGCCTCCTGAACCGTATCGAGCCAGTCGAGATCGGCACGGAATTCGTCCAGCAGCGCGGTGCATTCGACATCCAGGATCTTGGTGCCGTCATCCTTGCGCTTTACATTCCCGTGCAACCGGTAGGTGGTGAGGTCCAGAAACAGCCCGCGTTCGGACAGGAACCGGTCGAAACCTTCCGCGAATCTGAGAATCACTTCATCGGCATCGGTGACCAGCAGGGGCTTTGCCGCGTCCAGTGGCACGGTCGCCGGATGGGTGTGGAACAAGTCGGTCATGCGCCGGGAAGCGCCTGCCGCGCGATCTGAAGCGCTTTGGGGTCGATTGAAGCGTCATCGCAGAATCCGGTCAGAAGGACTTCATCCGACAAGAGAAAATCCATCACCGCGGCTAGGAATTCCGGCTCGCCGGCACGCGCGCGAAGATCGCCGGGACCGACCCCTGAAAGGGCCATGAAACGGTCCATCGGGCCTTCCGAATTAACCAGAAAGGCCAAACCCTTGAGGGCGAGAGTCTGGGCGGCATCCGGGGTCATTTGGGATCGCATCGTCAAGGGAGCGTTAAGACATCCGCCCTAATACTAGCGGAAGCCAAGTGCCGGATAGAGCGGGCCGGAAAAATTCGTCCGGCAAGCGCCGGTTCAGCGTCGGGGCCGCGGAGAGTCAAAGATGGATGCCAAAGCAAAAACGGTCCTGATCGTGGAGGACAACGAGCTCAACATGAAGCTCTTCCACGACCTTCTGGATGCCAACGGTTACAACATCCTCCAGACCAAGGACGGCATGGAGGCGCTCGACATCGCGCGCGAGCACCATCCGGACCTGATCCTGATGGACATCCAGCTTCCGGAAGTCTCCGGCCTCGAAGTCACCAAGTGGCTCAAGGAAGACGACTCCCTGAAGCAGATTCCCGTCGTCGCCGTCACCGCGTTTGCGATGAAGGGGGACGAAGAGGTCATCCGTCAGGGCGGCTGCGAGGCCTACATCTCCAAGCCGATCTCGGTCGTGAGCTTCCTGGACACCGTGCGCCGCTTCATCGGGTAAGAGAACGCCATGACAGCTCGCGTTCTCGTCGTCGATGATATCCTCTCGAACGTGAAGCTGCTCGAGGCCAAGCTGACGGCCGAATATTTCGAGGTCGTGACCGCCTTCAATGGCGTGGAAGCTCTCGCCAAGGTCGAGGAGTGCGATCCCGACATCATCCTGCTCGACGTGATGATGCCCGGCATGGACGGCTTCGAAGTTGCGCGCCGCATCAAGAGCAACCCGAAGACGGCGCATGTGCCGGTCGTGATGGTCACCGCGCTCGATCAACCCAGCGACCGCGTCGCCGGACTGGATGCGGGTGCCGATGATTTCCTGACCAAGCCGGTCGACGACGCCGCGCTGTTCGCGCGCGTGCGCAGCCTCGTCCGCCTGAAATTGATGACGGACGAATTGCGGATGCGCGAGTCCACGGGCCAGAGCATGGGCCTCGCGGATCCGGCGCAGACGCTGATCGACAATGCGCCCTCGGGCCGCATCCTGGTGATCGAGGACAGGCCCGAGTCCGTGGCATGGTTCACGAACGCGCTGTCGCCGGCGAACGAAGTCTCCGCCGCCGACAGTTTCGAGGAAGCGCTGGTGCGCGTGCGCGGCGGCGATTTCGATCTCATCGTGGTGAGTCTGGGGCTTCGCGGCTTCGACGGATTGCGGCTTTGCTCCCAGCTCCGCTCGCTGCCGGAAGGCCGCAACGTCCCGATCCTGGTGCTGGTCAGCGACGGCGACCGCCGCAAGCTGACTCAGGCGCTCGAAATGGGCGTGAACGACTATCTGACGCGCCCGGTGGACAAGAACGAGCTGATCGCGCGCGTGCGCACACAGCTGCGCAAGAAATTCTATCAGGACCGGCTGCGCCACAACGTGCAGCTCAGCCTGGAGATGGCGATCACCGATCAGCTCACTGGGCTGCACAATCGCCGTTATATGGCCCGGCATCTCGACAATCTGATCGGCAACGCCCAGAAGACGAACCGTCCGCTCGCGTTCCTGATCATGGACATCGACCACTTCAAGTCCGTCAACGACACCTGTGGTCACGACATCGGCGACGAGGTGCTGCGCGAATTCGCGAACCGCATCTCCGCCAATGTGCGCGGCATCGATCTGGCTTGCCGTTATGGCGGCGAAGAGTTCGTCGTGGTCATGCCGGATACGGACGTGGACTTCGCCTACACCATCGCCGAGCGCCTGCGCAAAAGCGTCGAAACAACGCCCATCGATATCAGCCGTGCTCCCGGCAAGCTGAACGTCACCATCAGCATCGGAATCGCCGCATCGCAAGGCGAGGGTGACAACGCCGAGAAGCTCCTGCACCGCGCCGACCAGGCGCTCTATCGCGCCAAGCGCGAAGGCCGCAACCGCGTCATCAAGGCCGCGGCCTAGTCCGGGTCGGAAGGCTCTTCTTCTTCCCCGCGTTCTTCCATTTCGCGCGCCACCGTGTCGATCACGCGCACCAGTGCGTCCGGATCGTGCGCGCCCGAGACGAGATACTTGTTCTGAAAAATGAAGGTCGGCACGCCGGAAATGCCCAGCCGGTGCGCGAGCGCGACTTCATTCTGGATGAGTTCGCGGTCGGCGCCCTGTTCGAGGAGATCGGCGACGGTCGCGGAATCCATGCCCGCATCGGCGGCTATCTCCGTGAGGACGTCGCGATTTCCAATATCGCGGCCTTGCTCGAAATAGGCTTCGAACAGCCGTTCGACGATCTCGTTCTGGACGCCCGCGGTGGCCGCCCAGCGGATGAGCCGATGAGAATCCAAGGTGTTCGGCGAACGCGCGATCCGGTCGAACGCGAATTCGATGTCCTCGCTCGCACCGGCCTGTTTCAGGGCGTCCTGCATGGCCTGACGGTTCGGATTGTCGCCGAACTTCGCCTGCATGTATTGTTTGCGGTCCACTCCCTCAGCCGGGATGGTGGGATCGAGCTGGTAAGCGCGCCAGCGGACATCGAACTCGATGTCCGGCCTCAGCGCGAGCGCCTTTTCGAGCCGGCGCTTGCCGATGAAACACCAGGGGCACACGGTATCGGAGACGATGTCGATCTGCATGGCGTGAGGCTATTGCCCGAAATCGCTTGACGCAATCGCGCCAACGCTCACGATTGCAGCGCCGAAAATACAGGAATTTTGGAATGGAATTCGATCTGCGCGGTCAAGTTGCCTTCGTGACCGGAGCCACAAGTGGTCTTGGGCGGCATTTTGCGA
This sequence comes from Rhizomicrobium sp., assembly GCA_051959625.1. Taxonomy (GTDB): domain Bacteria; phylum Pseudomonadota; class Alphaproteobacteria; order Micropepsales; family Micropepsaceae; genus Rhizomicrobium. The sequence goes on along the minus strand of JBQCFD010000080.1, from coordinate 14,886 downwards.
AGGTTTTGTCGGGCGCAGGCGCCGCAGTCGCAATTTCCGGCCGTCGCACGGACCGGCTCGGTGCTGTCCGCAAGGAACTTGAAGGGGCGGGCGGAAAATGCGTGGACGTGGCGCTGGACGTGACGGACGCGGCGCAGATCGCACCGGCGCTCGACAAGGCGGAAAGCGCGCTCGGTCACGTGACCTTGCTGGTCAACAATGCGGGCATGAGCGTGAACGGACCGGTTGCAGATATCGGCGTGGCGGATTTCGACGCGGTCCTGTCCACCAATCTGCGCGCGCCCTTTTTGTTGGCGCAGGAGATGGGACGTCGCATGATCGCGCGGGGCAAAGGCGGCCGCATCATCAACATCGCATCCATCACGGCGTTCCGCGTGTTGCCCGGTTCCGCGCCTTACTGCATCTCGAAGGCGGGCGTTGCGATGATGACCCAATGCATGGCACGGGAGTGGGCGCGCCATGGCATCAATGTGAACGCCATCTGCCCGGGTTTCATCGAGACAGAACTGAACAGAGCCTGGTTCGAAACCGAGAAGGGCAAGGCGCATATCCATTCGTTCCCGAAGCGCAAGCTGCAGCAGGCGGAAGACCTGGACGGAATGCTGTTGCTGCTGGCCTCAGACACATCGAAAGCCATCACGGGCGCGCTGTTGAACGTGGATGAAGCGCAATCTCTCTAGTTGGTGCTGATGTCGGCGCTGGCGCTATCGGTTTCCGCGTCGATCTTGATCGCCGTTACGCCATAGGGCGGCAACCGGGTGACGAAGGTTATGCCGACGGGAACCAGTGCCTGGATGACGGCCGCGTTGGGCGCCGGCGGTGTGGCGACGAACTCGTATTCCAGCGTGCTTTCCTCGGGCTTGTGACGGCCCTTGAGACGGAGCTTGGCCTTGGTCCATCCGCCGCTGGATACCGCGCCTGCGGCGATGATGGTGAGTTTCCGGCCATGGATTGAAGCGGCGACACTGTCCACCTTGTAGATCAGCTTCTGAGTTGCCGCAGCGGCAAAGCCCGCGTCGGCAATCGTGAAACTCGCGCACAGGATCAAAATCGCAGAAGCCGCCCGCAGCATTGTTTCTCTCTGTTTACCCGCCCTTGAGCGCCAGCTAAGAGGGAATTGCGGCACAATTTAGATGAGGCGCGAGATGGGTCCGCTGGAAGGCATTCGCATCGTGGAATTTGCAGGCATTGGGCCGGGCCCCTTTGCCGCCATGCTGTTCGCGGACATGGGTGCGGACGTGATCCGCATCGATCGCAAAGGCGGGCGCGCGCCATCGCAGACGGAGATCTACCTGCGCGGTCGCAAGACGGTTGCCCTGGACCTGAAGAAACCGGAAGCCGTCGAAGCGTCGCTGAAGCTGATCGAAAAGGCCGATGCGCTGATCGAAGGTTTCCGCCCGGGAGTGATGGAACGCCTCGGTCTTGGGCCGGACATTTGCCTCAAACGAAATCCGAAACTCGTTTATGGCCGGATGACGGGCTGGGGCCAGACGGGGCCGCTTGCAAGCGCCGCCGGCCACGACATCAACTACATCGCGTTGAGTGGCGCGCTGCACGCCATCGGCAACAACGGGCCGAAACCGGTTCCGCCGCTCAACCTCGTCGGCGACTTCGGCGGCGGCGCGCTCTATCTCGCTTTCGGTATCGCCTGCGGGATCATCGAGGCCAAGCGTTCCGGCAAGGGGCAGGTGGTCGATGCCGCGATGACCGATGGCGCCGCTTCGCTCATGACCATGTTCTACGGCATGTCGGCGTCGGGCTTCTGGCAGGACAAGCGCGGCGTGAACATGCTGGATTCCGGCACGCATTTTTACGACACCTATGAAACCAAGGATGGCAAGTTTGTCGCCCTCGGCTCCATCGAACCGCAGTTCTATAAAGAGCTGATGGAAAAGACGGGTATCACCGATCCTGCATTTACCGCACAGATGGACCGCAACGCGTGGCCGGCACTGAAGGAGAAGCTCGCCGCCGTCATCAAAAGCAAGACGCGCGACGAATGGGACGCGATCATGCTGGGCAGCGACGTCTGCTATGCACCGGTATTGTCGCTCGCCGAAGCGCCCAAGCATCCGCACAATGTCGCGCGCCAGACCTTCGTGGAGGTAGGGGGCGTCACGCAGCCGGCGCCAGCGCCTCGCTTCTCGCGCACCGCCCCCGAAGTGACGCCCGTGAAGCCGGTGGACAATGCCGGTTCGCTGGCATCATGGGGCTTTTCCAGAGGTGATATCGAAGCATTGCAGAAAGCGAGTGCATTTTAGGACATGAACGCACTGCCCGGTACAAGTTCGCGCCGCCGCATCTATTTAATGCGCCCTGGCCATGTCGACTATCTCGCGAAACATGTCGTTGCGACGGGCGGCATCAACATCGTTCCGTTGACCAACCGCGGCCGATTGCAGGCGGAAGCGGCGGGGGCGGCGTTGGCGCATGTCCGGTTCGATCGTGCGGTGTGTTCCGGTTATCCCCGCACGCATCAGACAGCGTCCTATGTCCTCGCAGCGCAGAAGGACCCGCCATCTTTGGAGATCGACGAGGGTCTTGTCGAACGCGGCAACGGGAAGCTGCCCAAGGTCAACAGCCGCGAAGAACTTATCGACGTGATGCGCGGCCAATTCACGGAGGCTGGCGTCACACAGCCGGGCGACCGCGCGATCGAGGGCGCCGAACCTGCCGAGGATGCGCAAGCACGCGCCGTGAAATCGATACGGCGTCTTTTGCGCGAACCCGACTGGCACATCGCTCTTGTCGTCGCCCATGAAGGCATCAACCGGCTGATTCTGAGTTGGGCCTGCGGCGCAGGCGTGAATGCGACCGGCGCGTTCGAGCAGGATACAGGCTGCATCAATGTCATGGATTTCGACATGCGGCCGGATGGCGAGGTTTTGCGGACGATGATCAAATCCGTGAACCTGACGCCCTATAATTGGCTCAAGCACGGCATGAACCTGACGAGTCTCGAAGCCCTGTTCGAGCGCAACGCCACGGAAGAACTTCGCTAGATATCGAGTTCGCACCACACAGGCACGTGGTCGGAAGGTTTTTCACGCCCGCGCACATGCTTGTCGATGCCGCTGGCTTTCAGGTGATCGGCCGCTTGCGGCGACAGCATGATGTGGTCGATGCGGATACCGTGATCCTTCTGCCAGGAACCGGACTGGTAGTCCCAGAAGGTGTAGAGATTGGGCTCCGGGTGGCAGGCGCGGATCGTATCGGTGTATCCCAGGTTCTCGACGCGCCGCAGGGCGGAGCGCGACTCCGGCTGATACAGCGCATCCTTCAGCCACGCCTTGGGATCGTACACATCGTCCGGCGTCGGGATGACGTTGTAGTCGCCCATAAGCGCCGCCGGCTCTTCGAGTGCCAGGATGTCCGCCGCCCGCTGGCGAAGACGCTCGAGCCAGCCGAGCTTGTAGGTGAACTTCTCCGTTCCGATCGGATTGCCGTTGGGGGCGTAGATGGAGGCTATGCGAACGATTCCCTTTTGGCCGGGAACGATCGCTTCGAGATAGCGGGCATGGTCGTCGCCGTCACCGCCGGGCAGGCGCGGCGTGACATCTTCCATCGGACGCTTGGACAGGATGGCAACGCCGTTATAGGTCTTTTGTCCGTGTACGGCGCAATTGTAGCCCAGGGCCTCGAACGGTTCCTTCGGAAATTGATCGTCCGTGCATTTGAGCTCCTGCAACGCCACAATGTCCGGCTGGGCCTCCTTGAGCCACGCCGTGGCGGCATCCACGCGGATGCGGATCGAGTTCACGTTCCAGGTTGCGATTTTCATGCGTTCAGACGGAGAAGCTCGTCCCGCAGCCGCAGGACGAAGTGGCGTTCGGATTGTTGATCTTGAAAGAGGCGCCGATCAGATCGTTCACGAAATCGATTTCGGCACCCTTCAGGAAGTCCAGCGACATGGGATCGATGAGGATGGTGGCGCCGTCGCGCGCGACCACCAGATCGTCGTCCATCTTGGTGTCGTCGATGGTGAAGTTGTACTGGAAGCCCGAGCAGCCTCCGCCGGTCACGGCGACCCGGAGCATGGCCGGCGCCGACTCGGCCTTCAGGATCTCGGCAATGCGCTTCGCGGCGCTTGCCGAAACGGTCACGGGGGGAGCGGTTTCCACGGTCATGGCCTATATGTAGTCGTGTTGAATCGAGGTTTCCAGCATGCCCTTGGGCAGGCTTCTGCCACCACTTTTCGATCCTCCGGCCGAGCGCGCGCCCTACGCGACGCAACCTCGCGACAGCCGCGGACGCTATTTTGAGGAACCCGAGAGCGCGACGCGGACCTGTTATAGCCGCGACCGCGACAGGATTATCCATTCCACGGCATTCCGCAGGCTGAAGCATAAGACCCAGGTCTTCGTGCAGCACGAGGGCGACTATTATCGGACCCGGCTGACTCATTCGCTCGAAGTCGCCCAGATCGCGCGCTCGGTGGCGCGGGTTCTGGCGCTCGATGAAGACCTCGCGGAGACCGTGGCGCTAGCGCACGATCTCGGTCACACGCCGTTCGGCCATGCCGGCGAGGAAGCCCTGAACGCGGCGACGGCCTCGTTTGGCGGTTTCGATCACAACGCCCACGCGCTCAAGCTGGTAACGCAGATCGAGCACCGTTATGCCGCGTTCGATGGGCTGAACCTGACTTGGGAAACCCTCGAGGGCATGGTGAAACACAACGGCCCCATCAAGCCTCCCGTGCCGGGCCCAATCGCGTCGTTCAACGCAAAATGGCCACTCGACCTGACGACATGGCCGGGCCTAGAAGCCCAAGTGGCGGCGATGGCGGATGACATCGCCTATATCAATCACGATATCGATGACGGCCTGCGTGCCGGATTGTTCACCGCCGTCGACCTTCGCGAGGCGCCGCTGGTGGGGCCGCAAGTCGCCGATATCCTCGCGCGCTATGGTGAACTGGAACTCGGGCGGTTGATCGGCGAAATCGTCCGTGTACTGATGAGCGCGCTTATCGTCGACCTCATAGCGGAGACGCGCCGCAGGCTCGCGGCGGCGTCACCGCAATCCGCGGCGTCGGTCCGTGCGCTCGGGCAGGTTGTTGTCGCGTGTTCCGCCGGACTGGCGGTAGAGGCGCGATCGCTCAAGGATTTCCTTTTCACCAGGATGTACCGTCACCCGCACGTCATGGGCTCGATGAACAAGGCAAAGGACGTTGTGACGGAGCTGTTCGAGGCATTCAGCCAGAACCCCGCCAAGCTGCCGCCGGATTGGGCGCGATTGTGCGGTGGGCCCGGCGATGCGCCCACGGTTTCGGCGGTGCGCGACTATATCGCCGGCATGACGGACAATTTTGCCTTGCAGGAATATGGCCGCGTCTTCCACAAGCAGGTCTCCCTTTAGCGCCTCGGGGCATCGTGATTCGATTCCGATCGGGTGCTAGATTCAAACCCTCAGATTCGCCGAGGAATTCATGCCCAGCTTCGAGCGTGGTGTTTACGAACCCAAATCGGATGACATCCGCGTCTTTGACGAGGACGAGCAGGACATCGACGAAGAGGGCTCCCGCCTTCCACTTCTGATCGTGATCGCGCTTCTGGTGCTCGCGGCGTTCGGGGGCGTAGTGTGGCTGGCCTACAACCAGGGTGTCCAGCGCGGCCGTTCCGATGCGCCGCGCATGATCGTCGCCGCTCCGGGCCCGGTGAAGGAAGCCGCAGCCGATGCGTCCGACACGACGCATGCGCTGAAGATCTATCAGCAGCCCGCACCCAGCGATGATGAAGCTGCCGACGCGGATACGGCCCCGCCACCGCCAGCCGAGACCGCGAAGCCCGCACCGATGGTTGCGAAGCCCGAAATCAAGCCGGCAACCATAGCGGCAAAGCCTGAAGCCAAGCCGACGCCGGCGAAGACGGTTTCGGCCGCACCCAAGCCTGCTACCGCGCACGAGACGGTCATTGCAGCGGCGAAACCGGAAACCGTCGCGCCGAAGGCTGCGCAAGCCAAACCTGCCGCGGCAAAGCCCGCCGAAGCCAAATCGTCGATCGTGGCGAAACCCGTCGAGACCGCCGCTCTGCCGCCTGTCGCCAATGCCGCTCCGAGCGCCGCGGCGCCGGCGACCGCTGCAGGCGGTGCCTATGTGCTGCAGATCGGTGCCTATAAATCGCAAGCCGAAGCGGATACGGCTTGGAAGACCTTCAAGGCGAAGCATCCGGTCGCCGGCGGCTATTCCGAGGACGTGCGCCGCGCCGATCTTGGAGACAAGGGCGTCTGGTATCGCCTGCGCATCGGTTCCTTCGCAGACAAGGCGGCAGCTTCGGCATTCTGCGACAAGCTCAAGGCGGATGGCGGAAGCTGTCTCATTGCGAAATAGTCCATGAGCAAGCCGCGCTCGCGCGCGATCTTCGGTTGCCAAGGTCTTCAGCTTTCCGCTGAGGAGCGCGATTTCTTCCGCGAAGTCCGGCCGTGGGGCTTTATCGTGTTCGGGCGGAACATCACGGACCATGCGCAGCTGCGTTCGCTGGTGACGTCCCTGCGCGAAACAGTCGGAGATCCGAAGGCTCCTGTCCTCATCGATCAGGAAGGCGGACGGGTCGCCCGTCTCGGCCCGCCGCGGTGGCGCGCGAGGCCCGCGGCGCAGCGCTTCGCCGATCTGCACGCCAGCGCACCCGAATCCGCGCGCGAAGCGGCGTATCTCAACTCCCGTCTGATCGCGCACGATCTTGCGGATCTGGGGGTCAACGTGGACTGCCTTCCGGTCCTGGACGTGCCGGCGGAAGGCGCACACGACATCATCGGCGACCGAGCCTATGGCCGCGATCCTTCGGTGATCATCGACCTGGGGCGCAGGGTCATCGAAGGCATGATCGAGGGCGGGGTGCTGCCGGTCATGAAACATATACCGGGCCATGGCCGCGCTGGCGCCGACAGCCATCTGGCGCTGCCGCGGGTGACCGCTACATCGGAGGATCTCAGCGCGTCGGATTTCGTGACCTTCCGCAGTCTCAATCATTGCCCGCTGGCGATGACGGCGCATGTGGTCTACGAGGCTATCGACGCGCAGCGACCTGCCACGACGAGCCCGAAACTCATCCGAGACGTGATTCGCGGAGAGATCGGATTCGAGGGCCTCCTGATGTCCGATGATCTGTCGATGAAGGCCCTTTCGGGATCGTTGGACTATCGGGCCAAATCGTCGCTGTTCGCGGGCTGCGATGTGGTGCTCCACTGCAACGGCGATATTGCGGAAATGCGCGAAATCGCGACCGAATTGAAGCCTCTGGAAGATATCCACCTGAAAAGGGCCGAGGCCGCGCTTGCGCATCTGAGCATGCCGGAGGAATTTGATATCGAAGCAGCCGAGGCCCGTGTTTCGGCCTTGCTGGGAACGAGCGCGTGACAGACGAGACCGAAGACAATTTCGAAGCGATCGAACCATTGGCAGCGCCCGACGAGGCGCTGATGGTGGCCGTTGACGGTTTTGAAGGTCCGCTTGATCTGCTCCTTTCGCTGGCGCGCGACCAGAAGGTCGATCTGGCCAAGATCTCAGTCCTGCGGCTGGCCGAGCAATATCTCGAATTCATCGAACAGGCCCGGCGGATCAACCTCGAGCTGGCGGCCGACTATCTCGTGATGGCGGCCTGGCTCGCCTATCTCAAATCGAAACTGATCCTGCCGCAGGCGCAGACGCCGGAAGGCGAACCGACCGCCGACGAAATGGCGGCGCGTCTGCGCTGGCGCCTGCAGCGGCTCAACGTCATGCGCGAAGCGGCGGCACGTCTCATGGCGCGCGACCGGTTGGGGCGCGAGGTGTTTCAGCGCGGTGCGCCGGAACCGGTCAACGTCGTCAAGCTCAGAACCTACAAGGATTCGCTCTACGACCTGCTGACGGCCTACTCCACACAGCGGGTGAAAACGCTGGGCGGCAAGGCCTACCAGCCCAAGCATGCGCCCGTGCTCCTGATCGAAGAGGCGCGCGAGCGGCTGGAACGAATGCTCGGCCGCATCAGCGACTGGAGCGGATTAAGCAAGCTTTTGCCATTCGAATGGTCCGGCGGCGAAAGGCGGCGCTCGGCGCTTGCGAGCACCCTGCTTGCCTGCCTAGAACTGGCGCGCGATGGCCGCCTCGAAATCCGTCAGTTGAAGCCGTTCGACGAGGTCTATGTGAAGGAAAGGGCCGCTCCCCCGGCTCTGGAGGCCGTTTCATGAATCGCGTTGTGCGTTTGGTAGAAGCAGAAGAAGAGATCGATATCGTGCCTGACAGGGAAGTTTCCCAATCCCCCGGCGAGGCTGCCGGCTTGAATCCCGAACATCTGCGCATGGCGGAAGCTCTTCTGTTTGCGTCAAGCGAGCCTCTCGACACCAAGGCGCTGGCCACTTCGCTTCCTGAAGGCGCGGACGTTCCCGCGCTGCTGAAAGAGCTTCAGGCGATCTATGAGAAGCGTGGCGTAACCCTCGTCTGTGTCGCGGAAAAATGGCAGTTCCGTACTGCGCCCGATCTGGCATTCCTCTTGCGCAAGGAGCAGCCCGAGCAGAAACGGTTGTCGCGGGCGGCCATCGAGACACTGGCTATCATCGCCTACCACCAGCCGGTCACGCGTGCCGAGATCGAAGACATCCGCGGCGTGATGCTCTCCAAGGGCACGATCGATGCCCTGATGGAAGTGGGCTGGGTCAAAATCCGCGGCCGCAAGCGCACGCCCGGCCGCCCGGTGACCTACGGGACGACAGAAGCCTTCCTTGTCCAGTTCGGCCTGGAAAGCGTGAGCCATCTGCCCGGCACGGATGAACTCAAGGCGGCGGGCTTTCTCGAAGCGCTTCCGCCGTCCGGCTTCGACGTGCCCAATCCCTCCGACCAGCTCGGCCCGGATGAGGATCCGTATATCGAGGGCGAGGACGAACTCGAGCTCGCCACGGGCGGGCCCGAGCCGCTCGAATAATCGCTTAGGGGCCGGTTTTGACCACCACGGCTCTGCCCTTGCGCAGCGCGATCGCGAGTTCGCCGTTGCGCAGCGCGATGGCGTCTTTGCCGAACACGTCCGCCCGCCAGCCATGCAGCGCCGCCACTCCGTCGTCTTCGAAGGCGGCGAGGCATTCGATATCGTCGGCGTTGGCGATGAGCCGCGGCGCGACATGCGCTTCTTCGGCCTTCAATCGCAGCAATGTCTTGAGCAGATCGATGGCGGCCTGTGACGGTTCGCGCTTGCGCCGGCCCTTCTCCGGATCAAATCCCTCCGGCGGATCGGCATGGCGGCCCTGTTCGACGGCCTCCATCAACGTCTTGCCCATACGGGAATTGGCGAAGCCTTTCGGGATCGCGCGGATGCGCTCCAGCGAGTCTGCGTTCTCCGGGGGATGGGCCGCGATCTCCAGCAGCGCTTCGTCCTTGAGCACGCGCCCCCGCGGAATATCGCGCGTCTGTGCCTCGCGCTCGCGCCAGGCGGCGAGGGTCGCGAGCATCGCAAGGAAACGCTTGCTTGTGGTGCGCGGCTTGAGGCGGCGCCAGGCATTCGCAGGGTCGAGCGCGTAGAGATCTTCGCTCTTCAGCGCTTCGATCTCTTCCGCGACCCAGGATTCGCGGTTGGTGCGTTTGAGTTCGGCATCCAGAGTCTCATAGATCTTGCGCAAATGGGTGACGTCGGCCTGGGCATATTCGAGCTGCTTGTTCGTGAGCGGCCTGCGGCTCCAGTCGGTGAATCGCGCGGACTTGTCGATCTCCACGTTCGCGATCTTGCGAGCCAGCGTCTCGTAGGAGGCCGCGTCGCCGAAGCCGGCCACCATCGCCGCCACCTGGCTGTCGAACAAAGGGTCGGGAATGACCTTGCCCTGATGGAAGAATATCTCGATGTCCTGACGCGCGGCGTGAAACACCTTCACGATGTCCGGCTTGCGCATCAGCTCGTAGAACGGTTTTAGATCGATGCCGTCCGCCAGCGGGTCGATGATCGCCGCCACGCCGGGCGCGGCAACCTGGATGAGACACAGCTTCGGCCAATAGGTTTGGTCGCGCAGAAACTCGGTATCGAGCGCGATATAGGGCGCGCTCTCCAGTTCGGCGATCAGAGCCTTCAGGTCGGGGTTGGTGGTGACGATCCGCATGGAAAGGCTATAGCGGATTCGAGCCGACGCCGCGCCCGCGAAATGCCGGTTTTAGTGCGGCGAAAGTCCCACCGTCCGTCCCGGGAAGCCCGCCGCATCGAAATAGCGGGTGCCGCCCACCCGTTGATATTCCAGAACCGTCTTGCGGCCGTTGGCGGCGGGCCTCGAGGCGGTCCATCCATGCGTAACCGTGACCGGCTTGCCGCCCTTGAGGGCCTCCGTCGCGACACGGCCGCGGAGGTTTCCCTTGGCGGGGATATCCAGGCCGAGGATGTGGGCGAGGGTGGGGTTGATGTCCGCATTGCTTACAGGCGCGGGGTCCGCGAAACGGCTTTTGAAATCCGGCCCGATTGCGGCCATGAAATTCCGGGTGTCGGCGCGGCTGAAGGTTCCGTGCATCCCCTGGCCGGTGTCGAGCGTGGTGTCCGCCATCTCGGCTGCGCACATCAGAAGCGGCTTGCAGCCGGGGATGGCGTGCGAGGCGAAGCTCACGATGATGGACGGCTGCGGCGTGAGTGCGGATCCGACGAGGTTGATCGCGCTCATCGGCAGTGCCCCGGGAACACTTCCGAGCGCATCGTTCGCGAAGATGCCGCTGACATAGTCCTGTTTCGACAGCGCGTCGACGATGCGCGGCGCGAGATCCTTGGCATCGGGGCCGGGCAGATAGATGTGATCCGATCCGCCGTTCGCGACCACATAGACACTGGGGTTTGCGGCGTCGGTTCCGAGCGCGGCGATGCCGAAGGAGGGCAGCGTGCCCGATTTGTAGTCCACCGGACTGTTGTTCTTGAACGGGTCGTACATCGGCAGACCCAGCGCTTCGGCCACGTCGATCGCAACCACGCCGGGAGGCGTTTCGCCGGTGGGTACCTTGTCGAATGTCATGCCGTGCGTCGCGCTGGTCTTGCTTTGGCGGTCGATCGTCGAGAAGCCGTGGTCGGCGGTGACGAAAACGTCCGTCGTCTTGTCCAGGCCTTGTGCTTTCAGAGCCGCCAAAAGCGCCGCCAGCGTTTCATCCGCATCCTTGATGCCGGCGCGGCCGGATGGACCGTTGATGCCGGGTTTGAGCTTTCCGAGGCTGTCCTTCTCGCCATGCTGCGAGGCATCGGGATCGCGCGACCAGTAAAGCATCGCGAATGGGTGGCCCGACGAGGCCAGTTTCGGCAGCACGACTTTCGTCGCGATGGCAGCCAGATAGCGCTGCTGCTCGTTGTTGGGCACTGCCGTCTTGGGCGCGGTAGGCGGAAGACCGGCGGCCTTGATGGCATCGTCGATGGCGGGCGCGATAGCGATGCCCTTGGGCGTGTTCATCGCATCGTCGATAACGATCGTGCCGCTGCCGTCGCGCTGGGTGATGTCCTGGATCGTTGTGGGTCCCACCTTGCCCATGACGGCGGTGGCGTAACCCGCCTGGCGGGCGGCGGCGATGAACGAGGTCTCATTGAGATAGTTGCCGTTGTAGTGCTCAGCCAGCGCGCCGAGCAGCGCATCGTCTTCCTGGAATGTGATTGGAGCGCCGTTCGCGCCGGCGACCGGATAGCCGGTGTAGATCACATTGCCGAAGTTGCCGGTGTCTCCGATGTAGTGGCCGGTTGCGATGGCTGAAGCGTTGACGGTGGTGATCGTGGGGTAGAGGGAGTGGCTGTCGGTGAAGTCCACGCCTTCTTTCTTCACCCTCCACAGCGTGGGCGCGCTCTGCGGTGTCACGCTGACATAGCGCAGGCCGTCCGCCACGAAGATCAGGACGTTGTGCGGCTTGTCCTGGGCCAGAGCGGGCAGGGCGGCGGCGCAGGCCAGCGCAAGGACGGCGGCGAAACGAGCAAGGCGCATGTTGGAATCCCTCGGAAAACGGCCCTTACACTAGGGGTTGTTTGCGACATTTGAAGCGGGAAAACCGGGCTTGACCCCAAGGGGGCTAACCCGCCACATACCGGCCGTTTTTCGAGGAATCTCCGGTGTCCGAAGCCCATCCCTACCGTTCGCGCAACGCCCAAGGCGTCATGGATACGTGCGGGTCGCTGCGCGTCGCCGATGTCGGCCGCACGGTGACGATTTCGGGCTGGGTGAACCGCCGTCGCGACCATGGCGGGCTGATCTTTCTCGACCTGCGCGACCATTACGGCATCACCCAGGCGGTGATCGAGCCGGATGAGCCGGCATTTGCCGAGACGGACAAGGTGCGCTCGGAATGGGTGGTCACGATCACCGGCAAGGTTGTGGCGCGCGCGCCAGAAACCGTGAACAAGGATTTGCCGACCGGCGAGATCGAGGTGCGCATCGCGACCCTCAAGGTGCAGAGCCAGGCGCAGGAATTGCCGCTGCCGGTCTTCGGCGATCTGGATTATCCCGAAGACATCCGCCTGAAATACCGCTTTCTCGACCTGCGCCGCGAGCGGCTGCACAAGAACATCATGCTGCGCGCCAACATCATCACGTCGATCCGCCGCCGCATGATCGATCAGGGTTTCACCGAGTTTCAGACCCCGATCCTCACCGCGAGTTCGCCGGAAGGCGCGCGCGACTTTCTCGTGCCATCGCGGCGCTATCCGGGTGAGTTCTACGCGCTGCCGCAAGCGCCGCAGCAGTTCAAGCAGCTGATCATGGTGTCGGGCTTCGACCGCTATTTCCAGATCGCGCCCTGCTTCCGCGACGAAGACGGCCGCGCCGACCGCTCACCCGGCGAGTTTTACCAGCTCGACCTGGAGATGAGCTATGTGACGCAGGACGACGTCTTTGCCGCGGTCGAACCGGTGCTGGCCGGGGTGTTCGAGGAATTCGCGAACGGAAAGACGGTGACGAAGCCCCCCTTCATCCGCATTCCCTTCGCCGAGGCGATGCTGAAATACGGCACCGACAAGCCCGACCTGCGCAACCCGATCGAGATCGTGGACGTGTCGGACGTCTTCGGCCGCGCCGATGTCGAATTCAAAGCGTTCAAGAACAAGACTGTGCGGGCGATCCCCGGGCCGGGAGCGGGACCACAGCCACGTTCGTTCTTCGACAAGCTGAACGACTGGGCCCGCAGCGAAGGCGCCGCCGGCCTGGGCTACGTGATTTTCGAAGAAGAGAACGGTGCGATCGCCGGAAAAGGTCCGATCGCGAAATTCATTCCGGCCGATGCGCTGACCGAGCTCGCAAAGCGTTGCGGCGTGAAAGCGGGCGACGCGTTGTTCTTCTCCGCCGATGCGAAGGAAGATCGCGCGGCGAAGATCGCGGGGCTCGCGCGCACGCGGCTGGGCAACGAACTGGGACTGATCAAGAACGATGAATACAAGTTCTGCTGGATCGTGGACTTTCCCATGTATGAGTGGAACGAGGAGGAGAAGAAGATCGACTTCTCCCACAATCCCTTCTCCATGCCGCAATACGACCGCGAGAAATTCCTGGCGCTCGACAAGAACGACAAGGACACCATCCTGGGGTTGAAGGCCTATCAGTACGACATCGTCTGCAACGGTTAAGAATTGTCGTCGGGCGCGATCCGCAACCACGATCCCGATGTGATGCTCAAGGCGTTCGAGATCGCCGGCTACGCGCGCGAAGAGACGGAGGAGAAGTTCAGGGGCATGCTGAATGCCTTCCGCCATGGCGCTCCGCCGCATGGCGGCACCGCGCCCGGCATCGACCGCATCGTGATGCTGCTGGCAGGCGAGGAGAATCTGCGCGAGGTCACGATGTTCCCCATGACCCAGTCGGCGCAGGACCTGCTGATGAACGCGCCGTCACCGGCCAACGCGAAGCAGTTGAAAGAACTGCACCTGCGCGTGGTGATGCCGGAGCAGAAGTAGCGCGAAATTTCACAGCGGCGCGGACATGGCTCTGCCGTGGATCGACTCCGGTTTTTAAAAAATAGGCGATTGTCCCCCCACCTTTGACGCCATGTCGCCGGAATGTGTCATCGGTCGAATATGCGGGCGCGGCCTTGAACGTGGCGGTCGTGATGGACGGCTTTCCGGTTCGGCGTCCTCGACCCGCTCAAGCGCGATCTCGGCTTCCCCGGAAACATCCATCCCTGCGCCGCGCCCGGCCAGGGCGAGGGCTGAGCTAGAGTTGTTTGTGCATTTTCTTCTTTCTCCAAAACAAAACCTGTCATCCCGGGCGAGAGCGCGCAGCGACGAGGGAAGGGGGACCCAGGCGGGAAATCCAGAACCGGTTTCTCCGACGAAGTTCGGGCTTCATCGGAAAGACAGTTGCTACGGAAAGACCTGGCCCCCTTCCCCTCGCTTCGCTCGGCCGGGGGATGACAATCGGAAGCGCGCCCAAAAGCAGAAAACTGCCGCTTTTTGGCGACGGCTTCGGACAGGGCGCAATTCGAGAGTTGGGAATTTCGTACACCCCCACCGACTCGGTCGGGTAGTGTCTCAGTTTGAAATCTGGCCCGGTTGCCCCCTGCCGATATGGCTCTTAGATTCGTCATGTAGGCCAGAGTCTGCCCGATGAGCGACCGTGACGATCCGCTAGAATCTTTTCCGCCTTGGTTCCATCTATTGGACGATGTGAATAAGGCTTGGCGGGAGGATCAGATTGTGCGGGGCAAGAATCCCGATCCTTACATAGAGGCGCAGCTTAAAGCCGCCGGAGTGTGGCCGCCCAGCAAGAAAGCGAGACATGCCTAAAGGCCCCCAAGGTCAGAAGCGCAAGGCCGACGTGATCGGCAACGCCGTGCTTATTGGCAGGATTGCGACTGGCGAGGTTGAGGATACGAAGCGCGATCCCGGCAGAGAAGCGAACCGCAAGGGCGGATTCAAGGGCGGGAAAGCGCGGGCTGAAAAGCTATCAGCCAAGAAGCGCGCAGAAATTGCTAAGAAGGCTGCGGCGGCTCGCTGGCTG
>JBQCFD010000079.1:0-7510 GCA_051959625.1 Rhizomicrobium sp. | reverse complement strand
TGTATGACCGTCCGGGCAATGAGAAGCATGCGCATGTCGTGCGGTCGCTTTCGACCCGCAGGATGCTTTTTACCACCCGCGAGAAAGATGGGATCTGGTGGCAGGTAAAGGACGAACTCGGCAACACAGGCTGGATTTCGTCACTGTCGACGGAACTCTCGAAGTAGTTCCATTCCGACAACAGCCAAAAAAGGGGCCCTTCGGGGCCCCTTTTCATTTGCGCGCTTTGCACGGCAATCTTCCCCCTCAATTCAAGGGGGTGACCTATGGCGATACGCCCGACGCGCTTCGACGTGCCTGACGAGGAAATCGTCGCGATCCGCCAGCGCGTGCTCGACTATCCGTGGCACGAGATGCCGCGCGGCGAAGGCCTCGAGGACAGTTGGGCCTATGGCGCCAACCTGGATTACATGAAGCAGCTCTGCATCTATTGGGCCGAAAAGTACGACTGGAAAACGCAGCAGGCGGAGCTGAACAAGTTTCCGCAATTCCTGGCCGACGTCGACGGCCTCGACATCCATTTCATCCGGGAGAACGGTTCGGGCGATGCGCCCAAGCCGCTGATCCTGAGCCATGGCTGGCCGGGCTCGGTGTTCGAATTCATCCATATCATCGACAAGCTTGCGCACCCCGAAAGGCACGGGGGCGACGTGAAGGACGCCTTCACGGTGATCGTGCCCTCACTTCCCGGTTATGGCCTCTCTGGCAAGCCGAAGCGGCCCATCGGCCCGCGCACCACGGCGAAATATTTCGACAAACTGATGACCAACGTGCTGAAGCTCGACGGCTACATCGCCCAGGGCGGCGATTGGGGTAGCGCTGTGTCCGGCTGGATGGGTTATGAAGGCAGGGGCTGCCGCGCGGTGCATCTCAACATGTTCGGCTGGCGCTCACCCGGCGTGCACCCCGAAACACAGGAAGAGAAGGATTATGCCCAACGCGCCGCCATGTTGTTCGAAATGGAGGGCGCCTACTTCCGGGAACAAACCACCAAACCGCAGACATTGTCCTACGCGATGATGGATTCCCCCGTGGGCACCTGCGCTTGGATTGTGGAGAAATTCCACGGATGGTCGGACCGGCGCAAAGGCTTCGAGAAGATCTATACGAAAGACCAGTTGCTCACCAATGTGATGATCTATCTCGTCACGCGCACCTTCAATACGGCGACTTGGATGTATCGCGGGCTGGTCGAAGACCTCGCGGGAACGCCCGTGCCCGACAAGGCGCGCATCGAAAAGCCGACGGGCATCGCGGCCTTCCCCGTTGACCTTATTCCATTTCCCCCGCGAAGCCTTGTGCAGCGCCACATGAACGTGACGCATTGGACGGATTTCGAGGAAGGCGGACACTTCGCGGCGCTCGAACGGCCCGACGATCTGGTGGGCGATATCCGGAAATTCGCGCGAACGCTCTAGGCGCCGAGATTGCGGCCCATCGCGAGATATTTTTCACGACGCTGCTTGCGAAGGGCGTCCGGTGAGAGCTGGCTGAGTTCGCCCAGCGCCCTGGCAATCTCTTCGCCCACGGCATTGATCGTATGTTCGGGCCCGCGATGTGCGCCGCCCGGAGGCTCGGGCACAATGCCGTCTATGACCTTCAGATTGAGAAGGTCCTGCGCCGTGATGCGCATGGCGGCAGCTGCATCCTGCGCTTTTTCTGAACTGCGCCAGAGGATTGAGGCGCAACCTTCAGGTGAAATCACAGCGTAGATCGAGTGCTCCAGCATGAACACCTTGTTGGCCACCGCGATGCCGAGCGCGCCGCCGGACATGCCCTCGCCGATCACCGTGGCGATAAAGGGAACGCCCAGATTGAGGCTGGCCTGGGTCGTGCGCGCGATGGCTTCCGCTTGGCCGCGTTCCTCCGCGCTCACACCGGGATATGCTCCCTGAGTGTCCGCAAAGGAAATTACCGGCAGGCCGAAGCGGTCCGCCATTTCGAAGATGCGTTGTGCCTTGCGATAGCCTTCGGGCATCGCCATGCCGAAATTGTGCTTGAGGCGGCTTTTCGTGTCGTTGCCCTTCTCGTGCCCCAATACAGCGACGGCACGGCCGCGGAAACGGCCGAGGCCGGCGACGACCGCCCGGTCCTCACCGAACACCCGGTCGCCCGCGAGAGGTGTGAACTCATCGATGAGGTGCGAGACGTAGTCAGAGAAATGCGGCCGCGCCGGATGCCGGGCCACCAGCGCCTTCTGCCAGGGTGTCAGCTTGGCATAGGTTTCGTCGATGAGCTGGTCGGCACGAGCCTGGAGGCGGGCGACATCGTCCTCGATCTCCATCGAGGGGTCAGCCTCGGCCAGCTTGCGCAGCTCGACGATCTTGCCCTCGAGCTCTGCGATAGGCCGCTCAAATTCCAGATATGCGTGCACGGTCATTCAGGAGGGTTTCCGAAGGGGGCCGGACCCATAGGCTGCCTGGGGATAAGTGGCAAGCACCCTCGTCCCTGTCAACAAAACCCGCCCAAATCCTGGCGTGTCACAGCGTGCCGGGCTGGCGCGTCTTAATAGGGTGGAGAGAGGGCAGACCATGATTCTACGCGGCTTTTTAGGTCTTTTTGGCCTGTTTCATCTGGTTAACGGCATTTGGATGGTTGTGGCTCCTGAGGCCTGGTACGCGGCCGTGCCGGGCGTGGTGGCCACCGGACCGGCAAACCCTCATTTCATCGTCGATATCGGCCTGGCGTTTGCCGCCAGCGGCGCAGGCATGATTGCCGGTTTCGCGACCGGCGCTCGGCAGGCGACGCTGGCGCTTGCCGGAGCCACATGGCCCACCCTGCACGCCCTCTTCCACATCTGGGAATGGATTTCGGACGGCCTGCCCAAGGACACGCGGGAACTCGTCTCCACCGCCATCGGCGTGATCGCGATCGGCCTCGTGGGTTTGGCGCTCGCATGGACGCGGGCAAAACGGGAAGGAGTCGTGTGATGCTCAAATGGTTCATGCACCGCTACATCCGGAGGATGGAAGCTCGTTACAGCTATGATGGCACCTATATGCACGAACTCTTGGATACGACCTTCACCGGCTTTCGCCGCTACATGAAGATGCAGATGGCCGGAAACTGGCGAGGCGACGCGCCCGCCAATGCCTGGTGGGCTGCCGGGATTGCCGGCGCGCTCGTGGAAGATTGCGGGCCTTGCGTGCAGATCGGTACGGATATGGCGGTGGAAGGCGGTATGGACGGCAATATCATCAGCGCGCTTCTAACCGGTTCGCCCACGGATGCCACCGCTCAACTCGGCTTCGACTACGGCCGTGCGCTCCTGAACGGCTCCGCCAATCTCGATGAACTGCGCGGGACGATCGAACAAAAATGGGGCAAGAAGGCGTTGATCGCACTAAGCTTGCACGCCATGACAACGCGGAACTATCCGGTTCTCAAGCGCGCGCTGGGACATGCGAAGACGTGCCAGCGCGTGCGCGTGGCGGGAAGCGAAGTCGCCGTAAATCCCGTGCTGAAGGCCGCATGAACGACATCGCCACCTTTCAGGGTCACCGCGCGCACCTGCTGAACATCGCCTATCGGATGCTGGGCGAGATGGCGGCGGCCGAAGATGTGGTTCAGGAGGCATGGCTCCGCTGGCAGCGCGCGGACGGCGAAGACATCCGCGACGCGCGCGCTTGGCTGTCGGCGGTGACGGTCCGGCTTTCTCTGGACGCACTGCGCAAGCTGAGGGCGCGGCGGGAGAGCTATGTCGGCCCGTGGCTGCCCGAGCCACTATCGCCGGACGATACACGCGCCTTCGCTGCGGACGCGCCGGCGGCGCGCGCGGAACTGGCTTCGGATCTGTCGCTCGCCCTGCTCCACGTCCTCGAGCGGTTATCGCCCGAAGAACGGGCAGCGCTGATCCTGCATGACGCATTCGATTGCGACTACGCCGAGATCGCGGCAATGCTGGGCAAGAACGAAGTCGCCTGCCGCAAGCTTGTCAGCCGCGCACGCGAACGGGTCAAAGCGGACCGGCCGCGCTACGTGGCTTCGAGAGAGGCGCATCACGATCTTCTGCTGCGCTTTGCCAAGGCCAGCGGTTCATCCGATCCGCAGGAGATGATGGCGCTGTTGGCGCCTGACGCGATCGCCTACACCGACGGCGGCGGCCGCGTGGCGGCGGCGCTCAATCCCATTTACGGCGCCGACAAGATCGCCCGATTCATCACCGGTCTGGGCAGGAAATTCTATGCCGGCGTCGTGCTGGATTCCGCCTTCACTGAAATAAACGGCCAGCCGGCACTGATAATCCGCGACGGCGACGAGGTGCTTGGGGTTATCGCGATCGAAACCGACGGCGAAAAGATCACGACGCTCTACGGCTTGCGCAACCCCGAGAAGCTGAACCGGCTGCTGTCGTCGCTTACTGCGAACGCTCCCGGATCATCTGCATCTGCTTGACGATGTTCTGAGCCTGACGGATGGAAGCGGCGTCAATCAGCACGCCGTTGAGCGACACGGCACCCAAACCCTTCTCATGCGACTCTTTCATCGCAGCGAGAATGGCTTCGGCGCGTTTCACCTCCTTCTCCGGCGGGGTGTAGATCTCGTTGGCGAGCGTCACCTGGCTGGGATGGATCGCCCATTTGCCTTCGCAGCCGAGAATGGCGGTGCGATTGGCCTGCACGCGGAATCCATCGGCATCCGAATAATCGCCGAACGGCCCGTCGATGGGAACGATGCCGTGCGCGCGCGCCGCCTGACACATGCGGAACAAGGGATAATGCCAAAGATCGTTCCAGTGCCGTTCGCGTGCGCGGTCAGGCGCGATATCGGTCAGCATCACATAATCCGCGTTGCCGCCGCCGATGTTGGTGGTGCGCATGCCTTGTGAGGCTGCATAGTCCGCCGCACCGAAATGCAGCGTCTCCAGCCGCTTCGATGCCCGGCAGATTTCGTCGATATTGGTCAGGCCGGACGTCGTCTCGATGATGACTTCCAGGCCGATATGCTTCTTGCGTTTCGCGAAGCTCGACGCTTGCGTGATGAGCATGTCGATCGCGTAGAGATCCGATCCGTTGCCGACCTTGGGTACCATGATCGCATCCAGCCGCTCGCCGCCCTTCTCCACCAGCGCGATTACGTCCCGATAGCAGAAATCGGTGTCGAGCCCGTTGATCCGCACCGTGACGAGCTTGTTGCCCCACTTCACGTCGTTGAGCGCAGCGATGATATTGTCGCGCGCCTTGTCCTTGTCAGCGGGCGCCACTGCGTCTTCGAGATCGAGGCAGACAACGTCGGCGGGGCCTGCAGCTGCTTTCTCGAAAAACTTGGTCTGCGATCCGGGCACGAACAGCTTGGACCGGTAAAGACGAGGCGGCACGCGGCGTTCGACAGGCGTAAAGCTCACGGCATCTGCTCCAACATTCTGCCGCGAGGCTCGCTTGCGCCGGTGCGCGCGTCAACCGCGCGTTTTGTCCAGTTTCCGCCGTGCCAGCGGATGCGCCGACTGCACCGTCTGCTTCAGGCGATCCCCCGCGACATGGGTGTAGATTTGCGTGGTGGCGATGTCGGCATGTCCCAGCATGGTCTGGACGCTGCGCAGATCCGCGCCTCCTTCGACCAGATGGGTGGCAAAAGCGTGCCGCAACACATGCGGTGACAGCTTATCCGGATCGATGCCGGCCCTGACCGCAAGCGCCTTCAGCATCTGGTGGCATCGCCGGCGCGTCAGATGACCTTCCGCGCCCCGCGACGGAAAAAGGAACCGGCTTTGGCCTTTCACGAACCTTTCGCGGACCATCAGATAGTCGCCGATCGCCTCGCGCGCGGAGGGATTGAGCGGCGCCATCCGCTCCTTGCCACCCTTGCCGCGCACATAGATGTAACCTTGCCGGCCCGTCACCGCCGCGAGCGGCAATGTCACTAGTTCCGACACCCGAAGTCCCGAAGCATAGAGAAGCTCGACCATGCACAGCAGGCGGATCGCCTCATCGCTGCGGTTGTCCTGTCGTGTTCCGGCGCGCGCCGTTTCGATCAGCGTCTCGACGTCATCCTGGGACAGTATCTTCGGCAACACCCGTCCGCGCTTGGGCGCTTCGACGGCGTTAGTCGGATCGTCGGCGCGAATGCCTTCCGCGTAGAGAAAAGCATAGAATTGTCTCAGCGCCGACAGTTTGCGTGCCTGCGACGATGCCGCCAGGCCGCTGGCCGAGAGGCCGGCCAAATATTTTTTCACCTGCGCGTGGTCCGCATCGCGAATGGAGCCGCCTTTTGCTGCCGCTGTGGCTGCGAAGTCGGAAAGATCACGAGCGTAAGCTGCCAGCGTGTTGCGGCTGGCGCCGCGCTCGGCACCCATCATATCGAGAAAGCTCTCGATCAGCGTGGCGGAAGATGCGCTAGCCCGGGAGCCGGTCATTCGGCACGGCTTCGTGGATGTGTTGTTGCGGTGGCGGCCGGTTGCTGGCGATGTAGCCGCCAACGAGCGCTCCGAAGATCAGCACGACGATCAGCAGAGCGACGATTCGGACGATCCAGTTGGGTTCGGACATCTCGGGCCTCCGTAGCGCCCCCCACCCTCTTTTGGAGGAAATGGCGCCGATCCCGCAAGTGTTGTAATCGAGAGAATATGGGCAACCTGAAACGCACGGTAGCACTGGTCGGGATGATGGGCGCAGGCAAAAGCGCGCTGGGGCGCAGGCTTGCCGCGCGTCTGGGCGTCGAATTCCGCGATGCCGATTCCGAGATCGAGAAGGCGGCTGGTTGCTCCATCAATGAAATATTCGCCAGATTTGGCGAAGCCGCGTTCCGTGACGGGGAGCGCAAGGTGATTGCGCGTCTCCTGAGCGAATCCCCACACGTTCTGGCCACCGGCGGCGGCGCTTTCGCAGACGACAGCATCAGGGACCGAATCAAGAGCGACGCCGTATCGGTTTGGATCAATGTTCCACTCGAAGTTTTGATCGAACGCGTGGGCCGCCGCGATACCCGGCCCATGCTCAAGGACGGGGATCCCGCCGAGATCATGGCGCGCCTCCTGAAGACGCGCGAGCCGCTTTACGCGCAAGCCGATCTCACCGTGAACAGCGAGGATGGCCCGCATCAGGCAGCCGTCGAACGCATCGTGCAGATGCTGAAAGACCGCGAATTGCTGGAGCGGGCGGCATGAGCGAGATTGTCACGGTCGGGCTCGATCGGCGCAGTTACGAAATTCACATCGGTGCTGGCATTTCGTCCGATGCCGGGCGATTGCTCCATTCCTTCGCGCATGGCGTCGTTCCGGTGGTGACGGATACGAATGTGGCCAAGCTCCATCTCGATCCGTTTCTCGCATCGATGGCGAAGACAAACATCAAGTGCCACCCGATCGTTCTGGAACCCGGCGAAGGGACAAAGAGTTTTGCGGGTCTTGAGAAACTGATCACGCAACTTTTGCGCGCGAATATCGACCGCGGGGGATTGATCGTGGCGCTCGGTGGCGGCGTGATCGGCGATCTGGCGGGCTTCGCGGCCGGCATTCTCAAGCGCGGCGTGGATTTCGCGCAAGTGCCGACAACGCTACTGGCGCAGGTGGATT
>JBQCFD010000078.1:0-5826 GCA_051959625.1 Rhizomicrobium sp. | reverse complement strand
AGGAATATCCCATGCCGAATAGCTTCAGGCTGTCCATGAAAGCGGCGAAGCGTTCATGCGGCGTGTTCTTCAATACGACAACGAACAGTCCGCACGCGCCTTTGAAGTCGCGTTTCCACAATTGGTGGCCTGGATCGGTTTCGAGCGCGGGATGCAGCACGCGCAACACCGCTGGATGTTTCTGAAGCCGCTGCGCGATCTTCAGCGCCGTCTCCTGATGACGGGCCAACCGCACGGGCATGGTGCGAAGGCCGCGCAGCGCGAGGAAACAGTCATCGCCGCTTGCATAGAGACCGAGATCGGCATGGGCATGTTCGAGCCGCTCACGATGAGCCTCATTCGCGGTTACATAGCCGATCATCACATCGGCGTGGCCGCCGACGTATTTCGTCGCCGCCTGGATGGAGAGGTCGACGCCGTGCTCGAACGCATTGAAGAACAGTGGCGTCGCCCATGTATTGTCGAGCAGGACGGAAGCACCATGCTTGTGCGCCACCGCGGCGATGGCCGGTACATCCTGCACCTCGAAGGTGAGCGAGCCTGGGCTTTCGCAGAACACCGCGCGGGTGTTCGGCTTCATCAGCGTTTCGATGTCGCTGCCGACCAGCGGATCGTAATAGCTCGTCTCGATGCCGAAGCGCTTCAACGTCCGGTCGCAAAGAAGCCGAGTCGGGTGATAGCAGCTGTCGACCATCAGCAGGTGATCGCCCGCACCGCACACCGCCTGGATCGCCAGCGCGATCGCGCCCAGACCCGATGGCGCCACGATTGTCCGTGCGCCACCTTCGAGCGCGTTCACCGCTTTCTCGAAACTGTCGGAACTCGGCGTACCGCGGCGGCCGTAGAAATAGGGCACGGCGCCGGATTCCAGCGATGCCAGATCTCGATAGAGGATGGTTGACGCGCGATAAACCGGCGTATTCACCACGCCGAAATGCTCGGCCGACATGCGTCCCGCATGGGTGGCGACGGTTTCGGGCTTCAGGTCTTTGTCGCTGCTCACATCATGTCATCCGGAAGGAGCGAACATCTATCGCCGCTCGCGCGCGGATGACAAGTCAAAGCACCGGCGGCGGCTCCAGATGCGGATCAGCCTGCGGCTCGGCGAGTTCTTTAGGCCGTGGCGCGGGCTTGGCTTCCAGAATGGGCCGCAGCGGGAAAATGAAGAGCCACGTCATCACCCCCGCGCCGGCGCCGATGGCGGCGCAGAGCAGGAAGAAGTGCACCTTGTCCATCTGGCTGAAGAAACTGCCGATATAACCTTGCAGCATGTTGCCGGTGAAACTGGTGATGAACCACAATCCCATCATCGCAGATAGGATCTGTGCAGGCGCCACGCGCGCAACGAGCGCCAACCCGATCGGCGATAGATAGAGCTCGCCGAGGGTGATGAGCGCGAAGAAGGCGAGCATCCAGAGCCAGCTCGCCTCGCCATGCTCGCCGGTCACATAAGCGCCCAGGGCCATGACGAGATAGGATGCGGCCAGCAGGAACAGGCCGATCGCCATCTTGGAGACGGTGGACGGCTCCTTGCCGCGCGGCGCCTGGCGCGCCCACAGGCTCACCACCAGCGGCGTGAACGCAAAGATCATGAACGGATTGAATGCCTGGAACCACGTAACGGGGATCTCCCAGTCAATGATGCCGGGGATCAGATGCCGGTTGGTGAAGTTCTGCGCCCACAGATTGATCGTGTTGCCCTGCTGTTCATAGGTTGCCCAGAAGAAGGTGACCGGAATGCACAGAAGGACCAGCGCGATCACCGCTTTCCAGTCCTGCGCCGTGAGCGGCTTCTTCTTTTCTTCCTTAGCCGTTTTCACGCGCGCGATGCGGTCCGGCGGCAGGGTGCGCAGCGCGAAGAGATAGATGATCTGGCCGACGACCATGCCGACGCCGGCGGCGAAGAATCCCCAGTGATAGCCGAACGCGGGATCCTCGCCGAGGCTGCCGCACACCAGCGGCGAAAAGAACGCGCCGACATTGATGCCCACGTAGAAGATCGAGAACGCGCGGTCGATACGGCTGTCGCCGGGTTTGTAGAGATCGCCGACCTGCGTGGAGATGTTCGGTTTGAAGAACCCGTTGCCTATGATGAGGCAGGCGAGGCCGAGGAACAGCGCCTGCGGCAACATGAGGATGAATTCGCCGGCCGCCATGATGATGCCGCCGACGATCACGCTGTAACGTTGCCCGAGCCATCGGTCGGCGATGATGCCGCCGAAGAAGGGCGTGAGATACACGAACGCCGTGTAGTTGCCGTAGATCAGCGACGAGAAAGGCTGGATGGCAAGCGGCTTGCCGCCATTGAACACCACCTCGAACAGATGCTTGATCGCGTGATAGCCGATCACGTGGTCGACTGTCGGCTGCAGCAGCAGAAAGTTGGTGAGATAGAGAACGAGAATGGCGCGCATCCCGTAATAGGAGAAGCGCTCCCACATTTCCGTCGTGAACAGGTACGTCAGCCCTCGGGGATGCCCGAAAAGTTGCGGCGTCGCATCCGCCTGTGCTTCCCCTGTCGCCATGCCCCCGCCTCCCGCTTTTGTACGCGGCGAGTGTGCCCATTCCTCCGCTTAAAGCAAACAGGGCTTGCGAATTGTGCATGCCTCGCGAAGCGGAATATATCGCGCGGAGGGCTGGCGCCTTGCCGGATATTGTCTAGAGCAGTTCGATATAGCGATCTTCGCGTGCGTAGGGCACGAAACCGAGCCGCTGGTAGAGCGGCAGCGCGCGCGGATGATCGAGTGTGCAGGTGTTGACCTTGAGCTTGGGGATGTTGTGCGCCCAGGCATTCATCACCGCGTGGTAGAGGAAGTAATAGCCGAAATGCCGGCCGACGAATTCCGGCAGCAAACCGAAATAGGCAAGCTGTCCCGCATCGGCTTCGCGGAAATCCAGCTCCGCCATGCCCGCCGGATTGCCTTCGGCATAAAGCACGTAAAGCTCGACCTTGGGATGCTGCACGATGGAACCGAGCGCGGCGTCCGTCAGCTTCTTGCGATCCACCCAGTAATAGTCGCGCCCTACGGTGTCGTAGAGATAACGGTAGAAATGCACGGGCGGATTTTCCGCCTTGATGATCGCGATTTTGCCTTTGGGAAGCGGCGGGGGCAGCGCCGCCGGCTTGTTCTTCATGTCCAGAAACGTCACCACGGTCGGAATTCGCTTCTGGCCGGGCTTCAGCGTAACGGTCATGTCTCGATCGGCGCGTCTGCGCGCGTGCCCCATTCGGCCCACGAGCCATCATAGAGCGCCGTCTTCTTCGCGCCTAGGACGGCGAGCCCCAGCAGGGCAATGGAGGCAGTAACGCCGGAGCCGCAACTGGCGACCACGGGTTTGGCCGGATCGATGCCGCTAGCCGCGAATATCGCGGCAAGTTCGGTGGATGATTTGAGTGTGCCGTTCTGGTTCGTGAATTCCGTGTAGGGCGTGTTCATGCTCCCTGGAATATGCCCCCCGCGCGTGCCTGCGCGCGGTTCAGGCTCCTTGGCATGGAAGCGGCCCGCGCCGCGTGCATCGATCACCTGTTCGGTCTTGTTTGCGATGTTCGCCTTCACCTGATCGAAACTGCGCAGCAGCCCGTTGTTCGGGCGCGGCGTGAAGTGACGGGGATAAGGCGCGGGTGTCATGTCCTCGATCGGATGATGTTCAGCTTTCCATTTCGGGAATCCGCCGTCGAGGACAACGACTTCTTCATGTCCCATTGCGCGCAGCATCCACCACGCGCGCGCCGACGAGTAGATGCCCGCGCCGTCATAGACGACAATGAGATTGCCGTCGCCAAGTCCCAGCTTGCGCATGCGGCTGGCGAATTTCGGCGCCGGTGCCAGCATGTGCGGGTAGGGCGATTTCTCATCGGAAAGATCGTCGATGTCGAAGAACGCCGAGCCTGGGATATGCGCGGACTCGTACTCCGCTTTCGCGTCGCGGCCGGCCTGCGGCAGATACCAGGACGCGTCGGCCACGCGCACGTCGGGCGCCTTCAGATGTTCCGCAAGCCATTCCGTGGAAACAAGCGGTGAAGCGGGCCTGGTCACGCGTAAGGAACCTCTATGGCGGCGCGCTTGCTCACAAGCCATTCCGGCACGGGCAAGTTCTTGGAGCGCAGGAACTCAGGATTGAACAGTTTGCTCTGATAGCGGGTTCCATAGTCCGCGAGAATGGTGACGACGGTGTGTCCTGGCCCCATCTGCTTGGCCATGCGGATCGCGCCGGCAATGTTGACGCCCGTGGATCCACCCATGCACAAGCCTTCATGCTCGAGCAGATCGAAGATCACAGGTAGCGCTTCTTCGTCCGGAATCTGAAAAGCATCGTCGATCGGCGCGCCTGCGAGATTGGCTGTCACGCGTCCTTGCCCGATACCTTCCGTGATCGAGGAGCCGGTCGACTTGAGTTCGCCCGTCTTGATCCAGGAATAGATCGCAGCGCCCATCGGATCCGCGGCGGCGATGCGGACATTGGGATTGTAGGTCTTGAGACCAATCGCGACGCCGCCAAGCGTGCCGCCGCTCCCCACCGCGCAGGTGAACCCGTCGACGCGGCCCTGAGTTTGGTCCCAGATCTCTTTCGCGGTCGTCTGGATGTGCGCGTCGCGGTTGGCGGTGTTGTCGAACTGGTTCGCCCAAATCGCGCCGTTCTCTTCCGTCTTTGCGAGGTTTTCTGCGAGCCGTCCCGAAAGTTTCACGTAGTTGTTCGGATTGGCGTAGGGTACTGCCGGGCACTCGATCAATTCGGCGCCGAGCAAGCGCAGCGCATCCTTCTTTTCCACGCTCTGCGTTTCCGGGATCACGATGACGGTGCGAAAGCCGAGCGCATTGCCGACGACGGCAAGTCCGATGCCGGTATTGCCCGCCGTGCCTTCCACGATGACGCCACCCGGCCTGAGCGTGCCCTTCATCATCGCGTCCTTCACGATGAAAAGCGCAGCCCGGTCCTTCACCGACTGTCCCGGGTTCATGAATTCGGCTTTGCCGAGGATTTCGCAGCCGGTCGCCTCGGACGCATGCTTCAGGCGGATCAACGGCGTATTGCCGATTGCCGCAAGGGTATCTTGCTTGATGTCCATCGGTCGAAAAATGGCGTTCCAGGAGAAGCTAGAGGCCCGGTTGCGGTGCTTCAAGGGCCGCGCGGTTCCAGCAACGCCGCAGGTCCGCTTGCCCAATCCACAACGGGTTGCCGGTAGTATTGCGCTTGCGGGGACACTATACGCCGACAGCCAATCCCAAGGACGAAACGGTGCCGTCGATCGCAGCGCTGAAGAATTGCTCTTCGGTCGCTTGGGCGCCGCTCAGATTGGTCGCCAGCTTGCTGCCGTTAGCCAACACAAGCGCCTGCAGATTGGCGCGATCGAAGCGCGCATGTCCGAGCCTTGCGCCGGCAAATGAAGCGCCGCGCAAATCTGCGTCCGTGAAGTCGGAATCGCGGAGATCGGCGCCGTCGAAATGGGCGCCCTGCAACTGACATCCCGCGAAACTCGCGCCGATGGCGACGGCATTCCGCGCGGAGATCGCGGTCAGCAGGCGTTTGGAGAAGAATTGTTGCAGCGGCCGCAAATCTTCGCCGTCAAGAGCCGTCGCCTTGCCCTCGGCGCCGCCGCTGGCAATCCATTGCTGATGCGCTTCAATTTGGCCTTTAAGTATGTCGGCACGGGCGACGCTCTCAGGCGATGAGTCGGTGACGCAGCCCTTCAGCGCGGATGCCGGAACGGCCAAATCCTTGATTTGCACACCCGTCAGCACCGCGCCTTCGAGATTCACATTGGGAAGCTGCGCGCCCTTGAAGTTCGCGCCATGAAGAATCGCGCCGCTGAAGTTGGCGCCGTTG
>JBQCFD010000077.1:0-2850 GCA_051959625.1 Rhizomicrobium sp. | reverse complement strand
CCGGCGATGCGGCGGATGGCGCGCTGCGAGAGATCGTTTCGCAACACAAGCGGCAGATGCCATTCGGTGATACGCGAACCGTGCTCGATGATCTTGTCCAGCGTCTGCTCGCGGATCTGAGCAGAGGAATTTGCCAGCAGTGCAGCGACGGAAGGCACATCCAGTGCGGTGGCGATCGCTTCCGACACATTGGCGCTCAACGGCCGACGCTGGGCAATCGCGACGAGCGTGAAGCGCGCCTGCGCAGAAGCGATGATCTCCGCGAGATCGGCATCCGACAGAAGCGGCGAATATTCGAGGATCGGCGCCGCCACCTCTTCCTCCACGTCGCGCGCCAACATGTCGACAATGTGTTTGGGCACGCAATCCAGGCTCTTGATTTCCTCTGCCAGGATCGCGCGCACGCGGGGGAGTTGATCCTGCGCAAGCCGTTCCAGCGTTTCGATGGTGAGGGCGCGCACCTTTTCGGCGGCATCCGGCGGCACGCCGGGCAGAAGTCGGGCGATCTTGCGTGCCAGTTCGCTGCGCACCTCCTCGTCGTGGTCATCGGCGAGCACGCGATTGGCGTGCGCCGGCGCGGAGGGATTGTTGGCAACGGCGCGGCGCGCCTTCAGCGAGCCTTCACTCGCGAGAAAGAACAGCACTTCGGGCGCCGCATCGGTGCGGGTGGCGAGATCCTCGCGCGCCGCATTGTTCCGTTCTTGAAGTATGCGGAGGACATCGGCCTGCGAAAGCGCGACGACGTTGCCCTCTTTCTTGTGGCTATCCAGTGCCATGCTCGACCCGGCCCTCCGGAAGGCCCGTTTTCCCAACGATATTCTGTCCGGGTCCTTCCTTCGGGCCGGTTAACGGGCGGCAATCTTCACGGCCTCGATCGTGCTTGCTTAACAAACCCCTATCGCCCATTTTTCGGCCATGTCCGCCTGCGCAATCCGATCCGACGGCCCAGACTTCCGCCATGTCCGTACATGGATATTCGACCTCGACCACACGCTTTACACTCTTGATGCCGCCCAACACCGCGCGATGGAGGAGCGCATCTGCGTATTCGTACAGCGCCATTTCGGCTTGGCCAGGGACCCGGCGTGGGCAATCCAGAAGCGCTATCTGCGGGAATACGGCAGCACGTTAGCGGGACTTGTGCGTCATGATGGCGTCGATCCCGACATCTACCACGACGCGGTCAACGATCTGGCGGCGCTGTCCTTGATGCCGGATGCGCCGTTGCGTGCCGCGCTGGCGCGTCTGCCTGGCGCGCGTCTGGTGTTTACCAACAATTGCGGCCGCTACGCGGCGAATGTACTCAAGGCTCTTGGTATCGACGACTTGTTCGAAACCATCGTGGATGTCAGGGCGCTTGGCTTTGTCCCCAAGCCGCAAGAACCGGCCTATGACACGCTCGTCCGACTCGGCGCTTTTGACACCACACAAGCCGCGCTGTTCGATGACAGCGTCCGCAACCTCGTCCCGGCGCGTGCCCGGGGCATGACGACGATATGGTTCAATAACGGCGGCGGTCAGTCGCATTGGCGTGTGGACGATCAAGCTCTTCACATCGACCACGAAACCGACGATCTTGCCGCCTTTCTGCAATCCATTCGGACTTTGCCATGACCGCTGATCTGCACAGGACCATCGACGACGCCTGGGAGGCACGCGACACGCTGAATGCGTACACACAAGGCGCGGTGCGGGAGGCGGTCGAGCATGCGCTGAACGAGCTCGACTCCGGCCGCCTGCGCGTGGCCGAGAAGATCAGCGGCGAATGGCATATACATCAGTGGCTGAAGAAAGCCGTACTGCTCTCCTTCCGCCTGAATGACATGAAGCTCATCGAAGGTGCGCCGGGCGAAGCCAATTGGTGGGACAAGGTCGATTCCAAATTCGTGGGTTGGGATGCGGCTCGCTTCAAAGATGCCGGCTTCCGCGCGGTGCCCGGTGCGATCGTCCGCCGCTCCGCCTTTATCGGCAAAGGCGTCGTGCTGATGCCGAGCTTCGTGAATGTCGGCGCGCGCGTGGGCGACAACACCATGATCGATACCTGGGCGACGGTCGGAAGCTGTGCGCAAGTGGGCTCGGATTGTCACATTTCCGGCGGCGCAGGCCTTGGGGGCGTACTGGAGCCATTGCAGGCCGCGCCCACGATCATTGAAGACAACTGCTTCGTCGGCGCTCGCGCGGAAGTGGCTGAAGGCGTGATCGTCGGCGAAGGTAGCGTGCTCTCAATGGGCGTCTTCCTCACCGCCTCCACCAAGATCGTGGATCGCCACACCGGCGAGATATTCCAGGGCAGTGTGCCGCCCTACTCGGTTGTGGTGTCGGGAACTATAGGCGGCGGTCCGGGCAAGCCAGCGTTGTATTGCGCTGTCATCGTCAAGCGCGTGGACGAGCGCACCCGCGCCAAGACATCGATCAACGACCTGTTGCGGGACTGACATGATCGACGCCGTCGCGTTGTCCCAGGACCTCATCCGGTGTCCATCCGTGACGCCGAAAGATGAAGGCGCGATCGCAATACTCGAGAAAGCGCTCATTGGCCTGGGGTTCACCTGCAAGCATATGCGCCTGCAAGCGCCGGGCAGCGACGCGGTCGAAAACCTTTATGCGCGGCTAGGTACGCAGTCCCCAAATTTGTGTTTCGCTGGGCATACCGACGTCGTACCCGTCGGTGACACGAAAGCGTGGCGGCATGATCCCTTCAAGGCCGAGATTGTGGGTGGAAGGCTTTATGGCCGCGGCGCGGCCGACATGAAATCCGCCATCGCTTGCTTCGTTGCAGCAGTGGAGCGCTATCTGGAAAGGCAATCGCCGCGTGGCTCGATCAGCCTTCTCATCACCGGCGACGAGGAG
>JBQCFD010000076.1:0-12491 GCA_051959625.1 Rhizomicrobium sp. | reverse complement strand
CGCCGCCTTTCTCGATGGCGCGCAGCTTGGACAATGTCTCCGACGAGGCATCGGCACGGATGCCTTCGTCATGCTTGAAGACAATCGGCTCGCCTTTTTTCTGCGGCACGCTCACCGGCACCAACTCGTTGTCGAACTTGCCCGCGGCCCATGCGGCAGCCGCGCGCTGATGGCTCGCGGCGGCATATGCGTCGCAAGCCTCGCGAGAGATATCGTAATCCCTGGCGAGATTTTCCGCCGTCTCGATCATGCCGCTGATCACGCCGAAACGCGCAATCGGCTGGCTCATCACGCGCCCGCGCGTCAGCCGGTCATGCATCACGGTCGATCCGCTGCGCGCGCCGCCGCGCATGTCGAGCGAATAATATTCGGCGTTGCTCATGCTCTCCACGCCGCCCGCGATCACCACGTCGGCGGCGCCGGTCTGCACCATCATCGCCGCGTCGATCACCGATTGCAGGCCAGAGCCGCAGCGGCGGTCGAGTTGATAGCCCGGCACCTTGATCGGAAAGTCCGCCGCCAGCGCAGACCACCGCGCGATGCACGGCGCTTCGCCATTGCCATAGCCTTGCGCGAAGATCACATCGTCCACACGCTCCGGATCCAGCTTCGTGCGGTCCACCAGCGCGCGCAGGATGACCGCGCCCAGCTCGCCCGCGGGGATCGACGACAAGGCGCCCTGGAATTTTCCGACGGCGGTTCTGAGCGGCGAAACAATGGCGGCGCGGCGCATGGGCTTGGCTTTCATCTGATAGGTTCGATGCGGGAACCATACGCCAGCCGCGCAGCCGCGGACAATTTCGCTCGCCTTGGAAACAACGTCGCGGCGCGAGGCGTTCCCCCACGGCAATCCGCAGATCGGGTGACGCCGTGGCCGCAAATCCGACAGAGAAATATTCGAAGCCGCCGTTCCGGAAACAGACGCAACCGTGGCCGGGGCTCGCCTGCGAGATGGATCCGCCGCCCGATCACGGCGAAACCAGCTACAAAGGTTCCGGCCGCCTCGCCGGCCGCAAGGCGCTCATCACCGGCGGGGATTCCGGCATGGGCCGCGCCGCCGCCATCGCCTATGCGCGCGAAGGCGCGTATGTCGCCATCAATTATCACCCCAACGAAGAGAAAGACGCGCGCGAGGTCATCCGGCTGATCGAGGAAGACGGCCGCAAGGGCGTCGCGATCCCCGGCGATCTGCGCGACGAGCAATTCTGCAAGAATCTCGTTGCGAAGGCAGTGGAGAAACTGGGCGGCCTCGACATCGTGGTCAGCAATGCCGCGCGCCAGCAGGCCAATCCGTCCATCCTCGACATTTCCAGCGAGGATTTCGACGCCACCATCAAGACGAACATCTACGCGCCGTTCTGGATCATCACGGCCGCGCTGCCGCATCTGAAACCCGGCTCGGTCATCATCGCCACGGCATCGGAGGTCGCTTACGACCCTCCAAAGGAACTTTTCGACTATGCGCTGACGAAAGCCGCGACCGTGAATTTCGTGAAGTCGCTGGCCAAGCAGCTCGGGCCGAAAGGCATTCGCGTCAACGGCGTGGCGCCCGGCCCGATCTGGACGCCGCTCCAGGTTTCCGGCGGCGCGACGATGGAGAAGCTGGAGAAGTTCGGCAGCGAAACACCGCTCGGCCGGCCCGGCCAGCCCGCGGAACTGGCGTCGATCTACGTCCAGCTTGCCGACAACGGCGCGAGCTACACCACCGGCCACATCTATGGCGCGGCCGGCGGCGGCGGACAGCCTTAGCTCAAACAACAGGGAGTAGCTTCGATGACCGAGAGATTTTCCACCACGCCCGGCGGACAACCGCAGCGGACATCATCGACGGACAAAAGCGTGGACACCCGGCGCAGCGGATTCGGCGACATCAAAGGCGGCGAAGCCGAGAAACCCGGCCAATCCGGGCATGACGAGAAACAGTCACCGGACAAGAGTTCCGATGACAACACGCGGCACGGGCAACAGGCTTCGGAGTAGACATGGCGCTGAAAGCGGTCGCATTCAATTGCACGTTGAAACCGGGCAGCGAACAGAGCTCGACCGACAAACTGCTGGGCGAGGTTCTGGATGCGCTCGGAAAAGAAGATGTCGAGTGCGAGCGCGTCAGGATCGCCGACCACAACATCATGCCCGGCGTCAAATCCGACGAAGGCGAGGGCGACGAGTGGCCGGCGCTGCGCAAGAAGCTGTTGGACGCGGATATCTTCATCCTCGGCACGGCGATCTGGCTCGGGCTGCCGTCATCGCTGTGCAAGCGCGTCATGGAGCGGATGGACGCGTTTCTCGAAGAAAAGGACGATGAGGGCCGGATGCCGAGTTACGGCATCGTCGCCTGCGCGGCCATCGTGGGCAATGAAGATGGCGCGCATCATTGCTCGGCGGAGATATTCCAGGCGCTGAATGATGTCGGCTTCACCATTCCCGCCAACGGCATGACCTATTGGGTCGGCGCGGCGATGGGCAGCACCGACTACAAGGACCTGAAAGAACCGTTCAAGGCGACCGTCGACGCCACCGCGATGATGGTTCGCAATGCCGTGCATCTCGCGAGGCAGCTGTCGGCGAAGAACTATCCGGGAAATGGCTAGCACGAGGCGGGTCGGCGAGCACCTTGAATCTGAAAGCCGCTAAGCGGCAGCTTTGAACTTTTCAAATCGCAAGGCTAGCCGATCGCGATCTGGTAGATCGCTCTTGCGAGTGGGTTCACGGAGCATTTCACCGTTAAACCGACGCAACGCTTCTAAAGTGGGGCCATCGCGCAAATTCAGCAGTTTTTCGGAGACATGAATTTTGTAATTTGGATCGACGCCGATTAGATGGGCGTCAAAAGCGGCGTGATGAATCTTTGATAGCGGAATGCCATTCTTGATAGTCGGCTGACCCAGCAGTTCATTGCCGTCGTCTATGATATGTGCTGCATCAAGAAGGAGCGGTTCGGGCAACCCAGAAATGGCGCAGCGACCCTGATAGGCAGTAATGACCATTTCCCGGAACGACGCTTGATGAAGCCTTTGCTTCACAATCCGTAGAGCGTATCGCCGTTCGGCTGTTGTTTCGGGCGCTACTGTTGCAGCTTCCGTTGCTGAGAAGGCAATCTTCGCCTTCAGCGCTGATGCATCGAATCCAACAACGAACGTCGGGAATATGGCCTGGTAAAAACCAGGGGCGGTGCCTAAAAAATAAATTATGGGGATTTGAAAATCCATCGCGTCGCGAAGCCATCGATTGTCCGCTGCTTCCGGATCGCGTCCCATGAACGCATAATCGATGACGTCGTCACCACTGAATATTTGCTGATGAACTTCTCTCTGGTCATCATACCAGACGCGCCGACCCGGGGCTTTAATTACTGTCCGAATGGAAAGCAGATGTCGCATTTGGCGTGGTTTAAATATTCCACGCTGAGGATTCACGAACGGAATTCGTTCTCCCCCAAATTTGAAGCCGGCAGCAATCTGCTGCGTTGTAATGTTTTCGCTTATTTGCGTTAGGCGTTGAAGTTCGGCGAATGCTGCGGAGCGAATTGGGGAGTCGCTGTCCGTTGTGTCGAACCGAAAAGTACCGGAAATATCGTCGAAGCCGGCCAAAATCGTTCACAGCATCGCGGGGATCACGCGGTCCGGCGGCTTGTGGCCGTCGGCGAAGGTCTTGATGTTGACGATGACCTTCTCGCCCATGTCCACGCGGCCCTCGAGCGTCGCCGATCCCATGTGCGGCAACAGCACCACGTTCTTCAGCTTGAGCAGCTTGGGGTTCACCGCGGGCTCGTGCTCGAACACGTCCAAGCCGGCGCCGGAAAGCTCGCCGCTTGCGAGCATCCGCGTCAGCGCGTTCTCGTCGATCACTTCGCCGCGCGCCGTATTCACGATGTAGGCCGTCGGCTTCATCATCTTCAGCCGCCGCGCGGAGAGCAGGTGATAGGTTGCCGGCGTGTGCGGGCAGTTCACGCTCACGATGTCCATGCGCGCCAGCATCTGGTCGAGGCTTTCCCAATAGGTCGCCTCGAGCTCCTGCTCGATCTGCTTCGAGACGGGCTTCCTGTTGTGATAGTGGATCTGCAGGCCGAAGGCTTTCGCGCGCCGCGCCACCGCCTGTCCGATGCGGCCCATGCCCACGATGCCGAGCCGCTTGCCCCAGATCCGCCTGCCCAGCATCCAGGACGGCGACCAGCCCTGGAATTTATCGTTCTGCAATTGCTCCACGCCTTCCACCAGCCGGCGCGGCACGGCCAGGATCAGCGCCATCGTCATGTCGGCGGTATCTTCCGTGAGCACGCCCGGCGTATTGGTGACGGTGATGCCGCGGTCGAGTGCCGTCTTCACGTCGATATTGTCCACGCCGGTTCCGAAATTGGCGATCAGCTTGAGCTGCGGGCCGGCGCGCACGATCACTTTGGAATCGATGCGGTCGGTCACGGTCGGAACGAGAACTTCCGCCTGCTGCACTGCTTCGATGAGCTGCGCCTGGGTCATCGGTGCGTCGTCGTGATTGAGGCGCGCGTCGAACAGCTCGCGCATCCGGGTCTCGATCGCGTCGGGCAGCTTGCGGGTGACGATCACCAGCGGCTTGGTGGCAGGCATGTCTCGCTCCGGCGGAGCTCTCTTCGCGGCCCCTCCCTTCTGCTATTACCAGAAGGTTGCAACGCAGCAAATGCCGCGCGCCGCCCGCGCGCGACTTTGCAGGACCGCCGCCAGACACTAGAAGAAACATGATGATTCAAGGCGCGGGCGCACGGATATTCGGCGTGGTTATAGCCCTGTCGGTGGCCGGACCGGCATGCGCGGCCGTGCCTGGTCCCGCCTTCATGAGCCTGGCGCGGGACAAGGTCTATTTGCGCGAGGGCCCGTCCTATCAACATCGGGTGCTGTGGATTTTCCGGCGCAAGGACCTGCCGGTGAAGGTTCTGCAATCCTACGACATCTGGCGCCGGGTGCGGTCGCCGGATGGCACGACGGGATGGATCAGCCGCGTCATGCTCTCCGACCGGCGCACAATTGTCGTAACGGCACGGCGCGCGGCGCCCATTCGCGATGGCGCGGGCGCGGGCGCCCATGTGATCGCATTCGCGCAGCATGGCGTTGTGGCGAAGCTGGACGCCTGCAAGGCTACCGTGTGCAGGATCTCGGCCGACGGCACGGAAGGCTGGATCGCAAAACAGAACATCGGGGGAGTGGGCGTTGGCGAGGTTTTCCAGTGACGATGCGGGTCCACGCCTTCCGGACAGCGATCCGGGTATCCAGCCCGCCGCCGATGCCGGCGGGCTCGCGAACTGGCTGAACGCCCGCGAAGACGTCTCCACCACCGGCGAGCTGCAGGCCAGCCGCCTCGGCCAGATCTCCTGGGCGGTCTATGAAGGCGCGCGCGATCCCTATGTGCTGCTCATCACGATCTATTTGTTCGCGCCCTATTTCGCGAACCATGTGGTGGGCGATGGCGTGCGCGGGCAGGCGATCGCCGGATCGATCCAGGCCTATAGCGGGCTCATTATCGCCGTGCTGGCGCCGTTCCTGGGCGCCATCGCCGATTGCGGCGGGCGGCGCAAGCCGTGGGTCGCGCTCTACACGCTGATCCTTGTGTGCGCGATCCTGCCCTTGTGGTTCGCCATGCCGCATCAGACGGGATGGAATCTGTTCTTCATCGGCGCGCTGTGGGCCACGGCCAATGTGTCGTTCGAGTTCTCCGCGGTGTTCCACAATTCGCTTCTGCCCTCCATTGCTTCGCATAAGCGGCTCGCGGGGCTTTCGGGGCTCGCGCTGTCGCTGGGCAACTTCTCCGGCATCGTGCTTCTGCTCTTCATGCTGATCGCCTTCTCGCTGCCGGGTGTGGTGTCGTGGAGCTTCGTTCCGGCGCATCCGTTGTGGGGCATCAGCCAGGCGCTGCATGAGCCCGAGCGCCTTGCCGGACCCGTCGCCGCGATCTGGCTGGTGGTGTTCAGCCTGCCGCTGTTCTTCTTCACGCCGGACAAGCCGTCCGCGAATCTGCCGCTGTTCAAGGCGATGATGGCGGGTGTCCGAAGCGTCGTCAGCACGACGAAGAGCCTCAAGCACTACCGCAATGTCGGCGCCTATCTTCTGGCGCGCCTGTTCTTCAACGACGGCATGACGGCGGTTCTGGTGTTCGGCGGCATCTACGCCTCGAGCACGTTCCACTGGGGTCCGATCCAGATGCTGATCTACGGCATCGAGCTCAGCATCTTCGCGGTGCTTGGAGGTTTTGTCGGCGGATGGCTCGACAACCGTTTCGGCTCCAAGCGCGCGATCTTCATTTCCATCGGCGGCACGGCCATCGCGGTCGTGGTGACGCTGACCATGGCGCCGGACCGCATCCTCTGGTTCATCCCCTACGACGTGAACAGCCCGCATGTCTGGCCGCTGCCGTTCTTCAACACCTGGCCGGAGCTGATCTTCCTCGGCATCGTGAATTTCATCGCGGTCCTCATCACCGCGGGCTATGCCAACAGCCGCACCATGCTCGCGCGCATTGCCCCGCCGGAGAAGATGACGGAGTTCTTCGGCCTCTATTCGCTGTCGGGCCAGTCGACCAGCTTCCTCGCCACCGGGTTCATCAGCTGGCTGACGCTGGTCTCGGACAGCCAGCGCATCGGCCTCCTCGGCGAGGTTCTGTTCCTCGCCGTGGGCCTTGCCCTGATGGCGTTCGTGAAGGAAGAGCGCGCGTCGGCGCTCTAGCCGCCATCACGGATGACCGTGATGACCGTCGTGCCAATGGCCGTCATAACCATCGTCGTGCCAGGCATGTTCGTGCCAGTAGTGCGACTGGTCGCCGTCCTGCCGCCATTCATAGTCGGCAGGATCGGGGCCGTGGTCGTGCGGCCCTGTCGGTCCCCAGTGCATGAAATGGTCGTAGCGGTCCGCCTGGTTGGTGTAGCGCTCCATGGCGTCGTTCCAGCGATGCGTGTCGAAATCGAAGGTGTAGATGCGCTGCCAGAACGCCGCTTCATCGTCCCACAGGCGGTGGCGGCCGTAATCGCCGCCCCAGCGGCGCCAGCAGCAGTGACGGCGATAGCCGCAGCGGTCGTAGCAACGCCGGTAGCCGCACTCGTCATAACAACGCCGATAACCGCACTCGTCGTAACATTCATGGTAGCCGCAATCGGCGTAGCAGTCGCTGAAGCGGATCTGCGGCACCGGATCGAAGGGATCGAGCAGCGCCGCGTTGCCGGCGGCAAACTCGTCGGCTTGCGCCTTCGCCGGCATGCCGAGCGTTATGAGAAGCGCCGCAAGGAAGATCGCAGCGGACGCGAAGCGGTTCGAAAAGCGTGTCATGGCCGTCTTTCCTTCAGTGATGGCCTTCGCGATGGGGACCTGCGTCCGCCGTCGAGAGCAGTTGCGCTAGCTGGTTCATGGTCGGCCGGTATCCCGCCAGCGCCGAGGCGGTGAACAGGTTGTCGGCCTTTGAGAGGTCCTGCTTGATGCCCGGCGGACCGGCTTTGTAGAGCACGCCCAGGTGATAGATCGCGGCGGCATAGCGCTGGTCCGCCGCTTTCTGGAACCAATAGGCGGAGCGCACATAGTTCGTCGGCACGCCCACGCCCTTCGCGTACATCACGCCCAGCGTGTTCTGCGAGCTCGCATCGCCCTTGCGCGCCGCCATCTCGACCGCGAGCACCGCCTCGGCGTTGGTGAGATGGCCGCTGGGCTCATGTCCGACCGATGCCTGGAAGCGTTGCACGGCGCGCAGATCCAGCGGACCGGGCCGCGCCACCACGCGGGCGTTTGGGATAGTGCTCCAACCCAGGAACCACAGCGCCTGCGTCGTGGCGCCGGCGGGCAGCGCGCTCGACACCAGCGCCAGCGCATGCTGGCGGCTGAGATCGACATAACACTCGTCGCTGTAGGGAACGCCGCTGTCGTTGTCGCCGAACGGATAATACTCGTAAGGCGGGGACCACCATCGCGCCTTGTCGTTGGCTTCAACCGAGATGCGCGGCCCCAGCCAGCGCGAATTGCGCACCGCCGGATCGAGCCCGCGCAGATATTCGTTGGCGAGCGGATGGCCCATGTTGGCGGCGATGTGGAAATACATCAGCGCTTCGCCGTCGTTCGGCACGATCACCGAATTGTTGGAGATGCCCATCATCCGCCGGGCATTCGCCGCGTCGCCGCGCTCGTAGGGGCCATAGGCACGGTCGCGGAAGGCGCGCTTGGATTGCCAGACGCTGCCCAGTCCGTCATAGACGCCGTCGCCGCGGAAGTTCCCGCCGAAGCCCGCGCCGGTGGAGTGGATCTGCCCCAGCCGGATGAAGCCATCCGCGCCGCGGCACGACAGGATGTAGATGATGCGGTTGCGCGCGTCCTCGCGCTGCGCCGCCGTCATCAGCAGCATGAATTTCTGCTGTTGATTCAGCGCGCGATCGAAATCGGTGGCGATGACGCGCCGCGCGAACCCGTCGGAAATATTTTCGTCGATGCGCCCGCTGACGCTGGCGAGGTAGTACCAGACATAGGACTCGACCGGGTCGTAATATTTGTTGTCGCCGCGTTCGTCGCCATAGATGTCGCCGAGCTTGATCTCGGAGAGAAAGCTGTCGTCCTGCCACGCAGACCGCCGCCAGATGCGGATGCCCGCCTGCGGGCTGATCTTGGTGTACGCGACCATGCCGTCTGTGAAATCGGCATGCGCGAATTTCGGGGAAAGAAGCATCCCCAGGCACGCGAGAACAATCCCGAGCCCGAAGGCCCAGCCTCGCCGACCACGCATGTTACCCACGGCCATCCCCCGACCGCTGCGCCCTTTCGAGCCAATGAGGTGCGACCCCCACGACGACACGCCGCCCGGCACGCACACCGCCGGTAACCTTCGTTAACGGTCAATTTACCAACGGGTTCCCTGGGCGGGAACCGAGGCAGAGGAGGAAATTTTGGGGAAAGATCGGGCCCTAATGGCGGAAATGGCGGATTCCCGTGAAAGCCATGGCGAGGCCCTTCTCGTCGGCCGCCTTGATGACCTCGTCGTCACGGACCGAACCGCCGGGCTGGATCACCGCCGTGGCGCCCGCTTCGGCCACGGCGAGGAGGCCGTCCGCGAAGGGGAAGAAGGCATCGGACGCCGCTGCGGAGCCGACCGTGAGCGGTTGCGCCCAGCCGGCGGTCTGCGCCGCCTCGCGCGCCTTGATGGCGGCGATGCGCGCGGAGTCCACGCGGCTCATCTGCCCGGCACCGATGCCGGCGGTCTGCCCGTCCTTGGCATAGACGATGGTGTTGGACTTCACATGCTTGGCCACGGTGAAGGCGAACAGCATGTCGGTCATTTCCTGCGACGTGGGCTGGCGCTTGGTGACGATCTTCAGATCGGCCTTCGCCAAAGTGATGTTGTCGCGCGTCTGCACCAGGAAGCCGCCCGCGACGTGCTTGAACATCAGACCCTTGGCATGCGGATCGGGCAGGCCGCCTGTGATGAGCAGACGCAAATTCTTTTTCGCCGAGAGAATCTTGCGCGCGTCTTCATCCGCATCCGGCGCGATGATGACTTCGGTGAGCAGCTTGCCGATGGCTTCCGCCGCCGCGCCGTCGAGCTTGCGGTTGAACGCAAGAATGCCGCCGAACGCGCTGACCGGATCGCAGGCGAGGGCCTTTCTATAGGCATCCGCCAGATCGGTGCCGGTGGCGACGCCGCAAGGATTGGCGTGCTTGATGATCGCGCAAGCGGGCGTGGACGGATCGAACTCCGCCACCAGCTCAAACGCCGCGTCGGTATCGTTGATGTTGTTGTAGGACAGTTCCTTGCCCTGAAGCTGCTGCGCCGTGGCGACGCCATAGCGCTTCTCGCCGGTGACATAGAACGCCGCGTCCTGATGCGGGTTCTCGCCATAACGCAGCGACTGGCGCAATTCGCCGGCAAACGCACGGCGGCGCGGCGGCTCTTTCACGCCGTCTTTCTCCAACTCGCCCGCGAACCAGTTCGACACCGCCGCGTCATAGGCCGCGGTGCGCGCGAAGGCACGTTGTGCGAGCTTGCGGCGCAGACCGCCGGTGGTCGCGCCGTTGTTGGCGTCCATCTCGTCCAGTACCGCCTTGTAGTCTTCCACATCCACCACGACTGTCACCCAGTCATGGTTCTTCGCGGCGGAGCGCGTCATCGCGGGGCCGCCGATATCGATCTGCTCGATCGTGTCTTCGAAGCTGGCGCCTTTCGCGACGGTGTCCTCGAACGGATAAAGATTGGACACCAGAAGATCGATGCCCTCGATCTGGTGCAGCCGCATCGCTTCGGCATGGTCGGGCTTGTCGCGCAGGGACAGGAACCCGCCATGCACCTTGGGGTGCAGCGTCTTCACCCGCCCGTCCATCATCTCGGGAAAGCCGGTGATTTCGGAAATGTCCGCGACTTTCAATCCGGCATCGCGCAGCGCCTTCGCCGATCCGCCCGTG
Organism: Rhizomicrobium sp.; assembly: GCA_051959625.1. Lineage (GTDB taxonomy): Bacteria > Pseudomonadota > Alphaproteobacteria > Micropepsales > Micropepsaceae > Rhizomicrobium. Next base: position 2,100 of record JBQCFD010000076.1, on the reverse strand, counting down.
GAGATCAGCATCACACCGTGGCGGTCGAGGCCCTTGGCGAAATCGATCAGGCCGGTCTTGTCGAAAACCGAAAGCAGCGCGCGGCGGATGGGGCGGAGCGTCATGGCGACTCGTGGGGATGGCGGGTTACGCGGCGTCTTACTTCCGGAAGAGCCAAAAAAGAAGTGTCAGAACGCCGCTGACCACAAGCGAGCTAACGAGCGGAAAATAAAAGGAGAAACCGGGCCGGTGGATCGCGATATCGCCGGGGAGCCGCCCCAGTCCCAGCCGCGCGATCCATGGCCAGAACACGCCCGCCGCCAGGAAGAGGACACCCAGAACGATCAGAAACCTTCGCAGATCCATCGTTTGCCCGGCCGCGCCGGTCCCGTTGACATGGAACAATGCCATATCGGCTCGCGTTTCTATTTTTGCAAAGCAATTTGACGGATGCGAGCTATGGGCAGGATTTCCGGACCGGTGGCCTTTCTGGCGGGTATCTTCCTTCTGTTGCCGGGTCTCCTGGCGATGATGGACGTCGGCGGCGACATGCCCGGCTGGCTCGTGCGCGACCTGCTGATCACCAGCCTTTGCGGCGGCGCGTTGATGGTGTGGGGCGGCGCAATCATCCGCCACCGCGAACTGGCGCTGAACGATCTTGAGCCGATCCGCATCCGCGCGCGGCGGTAGATTTCCCTGCTTTTCAAATTTCGTCATGGCCGGGACAAGCCCGGCCATGACGGTTGTTAGTTGATGGGCAGGTTTCCAACCGCCTTCACAATTGCATCCGTCAGCGTCTTCAAATCTTCTTCGCCGATTGTCAGCGCAGGCGTCAGGTAGACGATATTGCGGAACGGGCGCACCCAGACGCCTTCCGTCACCAGCGCCGACTTCAGCGCATTCATGTTTTCGATCTTCTCGAGCTCGACCACGCCGATGGCGCCTTTCACGCGCACATCCTTCACGCCCTTCATGCCGATGCAGCGGCCGAGCTGCTTGCCCATCGCCTTGCCGATCTCCGCCGCCTGCAGCAGCCGCGGCTCGCGTTCGAACAGATCGAGTGAGGCATTCGCCGCGGCGCAGGCGAGCGCATTTCCCATGAAGGTCGGCCCATGCGCCAGCGCATGCTGCGGATCGTCGGACCAGAAGGCATCGAAGATTTTCGATGACGCGATGGTCGCCGCCAGCGGCAGCGTCCCGCCCGTAAGGCCCTTGCCGAGCGTGACGATATCCGGTGCAATCTCCGCCACTTCCAGCGCGAACATCGGCCCGGTGCGGCCGAAGCCGGTGAAGATCTCATCGAAGATCAGCAACAGGTCGTATTTGTCCGCCGCGCGGCGCAAGTGCTGCAGCACGCGCGGATCGTGGAACAGCATCCCGCCCGCGCCTTGCACCAAAGGCTCGACCAGAATGGCGGCGATGCCGTCGGCATGGCGTTCGAGGAAGTCGTCGAAGTCCTTGATGCTCTCTTCATCGCGCGGCAGATCGACGACATGATGTTCGGGCAGCAGCCCTGTGAAGAGATTGTGCATCCCTTCTTCCGGGTCGCACACCGCCATCGTGGCGATGGTGTCGCCGTGATAGCCGCCCTTGAACGCCAGCATCTTCGTGCGCCCGCGCACGCCCTTGTTCAGCCAGTACTGCACCGCCATCTTCATCGCCACTTCCACGGCGACGGAGCCGGAGTCGGAGAAGAACACGCGCGTCAGGTTTTCCGGCAGCAGGTTGCAAAGGCGTTTTGCGAGCGTCAGGGCCTGCTCATGCACCAGCCCGCCGAGCATGACATGCGGCAGCTTTTCCAACTGGCGCTGCACCGTCTCGCGGATGTGCGGATGGTTATAGCCGTGACACGCCGTCCACCAGCTCGCGATGCCATCCACCAGCTGCGTGCCATCGGCCAGCGTGATGCGCGTGCCCTTGGTGCGCACCGCCGCCAGCGGCGGATTCGCCGTCTTCATCTGCGTGTAAGGCAGCCAGATATGGGGCAGGCCCTCTTTATGCCAGTCCGAATTGCCCATCACACACTCACTTGTCATGACCCGCAAAAGCGGGCCACCCAGTTGGTTTTGCACTCCTTATAGAACGAATCCGTCATGGCCGCCCTTGTGGCGGCCATCCATT
>JBQCFD010000075.1:0-4856 GCA_051959625.1 Rhizomicrobium sp. | reverse complement strand
GATCACCGTATCAATCTCACGCTGTACAAGCTCGACCGCATCATTACCGGCGACGACCTGGGCGACGTCATCGACGCGCTGGTCGCGCAAGACCAGGCCGATCGGCTTGCGGCGATGGCGGCGGACGAAAATTAGGCGCTTCACCCATTTGTCATTGCCCGCGCCATGCGGGCGACTCAATTTTGTTTTCCCAAAAAGTAAGATGGGTCGTCCGGACAAGCCTGTTGATGACAGAGTAGAATGGATGATGGAGTCGGATCTCCTCAAAACGGTTTCGCAAAAAATTTCCGCAGCGGGCATCGATTCCGCGCGCACCGAGGCGCGCATCCTGATCGAATGTTCGAAGGGCGATACCGCGCGACTGGAGGAATTCATCGCGCGCCGCCTGGCGCGTGAACCCATCGCCTACATCACGGGCCACAGGGAGTTCTGGAGCCTGGATTTCGAGGTCGGTCCGGGCGTTCTGATTCCGCGCCCCGAAACCGAAACGCTCGTCGAAGAGGCGTTGAAGGCATTTCCCGACAAGAACGCCGCGCTGAAGGTTCTCGATCTGGGCACCGGCAGTGGAGCAATTTCGATCGCATTCCTCAGTGAACGGACGAACGCGCGCGGGCTCGGCGTGGAACAATCGCAGGAGGCCATGATCTGGGCCCGCCGCAACATCGCGAAACACGCCATGCAATCGCGCCTCCTGTTGCAAGGCGACGACTGGCTGATGCTTGGCAAGGGGGCATTCGACGTCATTTTTTCCAACCCGCCCTATATCGAGAGCGATGTCATCGCGACGCTGGATCCGGACGTGAAGGATTACGAACCGCGCGCCGCGCTGGATGGAGGCCGCGATGGTCTGGATGCCTATCGCGCGCTGGCGCCACTGATCGCTTCGCGCCTCGCAACCGGCGGTCGTGCCTTTCTGGAGGTCGGGCGGGGGCAGGAACAAATGGTTCCTGAAATCCTTTCCGCGTCCGGTCTTGAAACGGTGCGGGTTGCTCCCGATCTCGGTGGAATCCCCCGTTGCGTGATTGCCGCACTTGGCTGAAATCGAGGGAAAAAAGCCTTGGAAAGCTGCCCCCGACTCGTTAGGTTCGGTGTGAATTAGGGGAGTCAGGAACCCCGTCGGCTGCCAGAGCAGCCAGACCGGCCTCGGGGGACGGTCGCGCGGATGTCGCGCCGGTTCCTGCAAAAGCGGACGAGAAAAGTTCTCGCGGACTTAAACGGCAACCACACATGCCCATGTGGCATGACGGAGTTTTAGGCGGCGCGCGCCAAACCGCGCGCGCATGACGATATGAACCACAAATCAAAAGAAGAGGGGCAACAGTGAAACGCTCTCGCGGACGCGGCCGCAGGCCGCAGCACAACAACCATGGCGGCGGGGGCGGCGGTGGTGGCGGCGGCGGCGGATTCAATCCGAACCGTACCTTCGATTCCAACGGGCCCGAGGTGAAGATCCGCGGCTCGGCCTCGACGGTGTACGAGAAATACCTGCAGCTCGCGCGCGACGCCAATTCGAGCGGCGACCGCGTGATGGCGGAGAACTATCTGCAGCATGCGGAGCACTACTTCCGCATTCTGGCCGCGCAGCAGGCGCAGCAGCAGCAATACCAGCAGCAGCAACAGGCCTTGCACCAGCAGAACGGCGGCAACGGCCAGCCGGGCAATAACCAGTTCCGGGGCCCGAATGGCGGAAATGGCGAGCAGCCCTATCCGCAGGCCGTGCAGCAGCCGAACGGCCCGGCATTCTCCCTCAACGAGCCGGAAGGTGAGGACGAGGGCGAAGAGGAAGCCGCCGAATAGCTTTCCTGGTGTTTGATTTTCAGCCGCGCGGGGGTCATTCTCCGCGCGGTGTTGTTTTGTCTCCAGCGCGGATTCTCCGCAGAACTGGTTGTGCCATGAAGAGCGCTCTCATCCGCTAGGCCTTCGCCTTCTTCCCGAAGACGATCGAACGACGTGGTCCGTCATTGGCGGACGCGCACGGCACTTCTCTTTTCACTGGAGCATCTCTTGCGGAAATTTCTGCCGTCCGGTGCGCTATGGGCGCATGCCGGTTTCATGCGGCTGTGGGCCGCGCAAGCGGTTTCAGCCTTCGGCTCTCGCATCGCGCGCGAAGGCTTCGCCATGACCGCGATTTTGACCATCCATGCGACGCCTGCGGAACTCGGCGTGCTGACGGCGCTGGCGCGGGGACCGGGCGCCGTCGTCGGTCTCGTCGCGGGCGGAATCGTGGACCGTTCGCGGCGTAGGCATGTGATGATCTTCTCCGATCTCGTGCGTGTTGCGTTGATCCTCACCGTGCCGGTCTCCGCGTGGCTGCATCTGCTGACGATGCCGCAGCTCTATGTTTGCGCGGCACTCGTCGGTGGCGCGAGTGTGCTGTTCGAGGTCGCGGACCATGCCTTCCTGCCATCGCTGATCGAGCGCGATCTTCTTCTCGATGGCAACGCCAAGCTGAGCACGACGGACGCGGTGGCGGAGATCGCGGGACCGGCGATGGCCGGAACGCTGTTCCAGCTATTCACTGCGCCGTTCGCGATGCTGGGAACAGCGATCACCTACTTCATCTCCGCGCTGTTCCTGTTCGCCGTGCCCGCGCGCGAGTTGCCGCCGGAGAAGCCGGTTCAGAAACCGCGCTGGTATCGCGATGTGGCGGATGGATTCAATGCCATCACGGCTGAGCCGCTGGTGCGGCCGTTGCTGGGCATGGGGATTGTCTTTCCGTTCTTCGGATCGTTCTTCGGGCCGCTCTATCTTCTTTATGGCTTGAAGGTGATCGGGCTTTCGCCGGCACTCATGGGCCTGAACATTGCCTGCGGCGGCGTCGGTGCCTTGTTCGGCGCGAGTCTTTCCAACGCGCTCGCGCGGCGCATCGGCATCGGGCCGACAATTTGGGGATGCTGCCTGGGCTATACCGCTGCGCTGGTGCTCGTGCCGCTCGCGCATGGCCCGCTGTGGTTCGGAACAACCATGCTGATGATCGCGCAGCTTGGCGGAGATGGATTTGCCGTCGCCTTCATGATTCCGTCGACGAGCTTGCGGCAGGCCGTTTTGCCGCCCGCACTGCTCGGACGGGTGGCGGCATTTTTCCACGCCGTGAACGGCGGGATGACGGTGCTGGGTGCGCTCGCCGGCGGTCTGCTCGGCGAGTGGATCGGTATCCGGGAGACGCTCTTCATGGCCGTGGTCGGGATGGCCGGGGCGCCATTGTTCGTCCTTGGCAGCCCTTTGCGGAACCTCAAGGAAATTCCTGCCGAACCCCTGATATTGGGCGTGAATCCGCCTTGAAGAGTACGGACCGGGAACCCACATACCCCACGGGAACCGCGCCCAGCCGGGGCGGTATTCTAATCTATGGAAGACTCACGGCCGCTCGCCCGCCAGGGGCGGTCCGGAGGGCTTGAGAGGACACTATGGACATCCAGAAATTCACGGAGCGCGCGCAGGGCTTCATCCAATCCGCGCAATCGCTGGCGCTTCGCAACAACAACCAGCAATTCCTTCCCCAACATCTTCTGAAAGTGCTGCTGGACGACGAGGAAGGGCTCGCGTCGCGGCTCATCACGGCCGCGGGCGGCAATGCGGCGCAGGTGCGTTCGCAGAACGACGTCGCGCTGGCCAAGGTGCCGCGCGTGGAAGGCGGCAATGGGCAGGTCTATCTGGCGCCCGAAACCGCGCGCCTCCTCGACAACGCGCAGCAGGCCGCCACCAAGGCCGGCGACAGCTTCGTCACCGCCGAATATCTCCTCCTCGCGCTTGTGATGGCGACAGGCACCGACGTCGCGCGCATCCTGAAAGATGCCGGCGTCACCGCCCAGAATCTCAACAAAGCAATTGCCGATCTACGCCAGGGCCGCACGGCCGACAGCGCCACGGCAGAGAACGCCTATGACGCGCTGAAGAAATATGCCCGCGATCTCACCGAGGTCGCGCGTTCCGGCAAGCTCGATCCGGTCATCGGCCGCGACGAGGAGATTCGCCGCACGATTCAGGTTCTTGCGCGCCGCACCAAGAACAATCCCGTGCTCATCGGCGAGCCTGGCGTGGGCAAGACGGCGATTGCGGAAGGCCTGGCGCTGCGCATCGTCAACGGTGACGTGCCGGAAAGCCTGCGCGACAAGAAGCTGATGGCACTCGACATGGGCGCGCTGATCGCCGGCGCGAAATTCCGCGGTGAATTCGAGGAACGCCTGAAGGCCGTCCTGAACGAGATCACGGCTGCGCAGGGCAAGATCATCCTCTTCATCGACGAGCTGCATGTGCTGGTCGGCGCGGGCAAGGCGGAAGGCGCGATGGATGCGTCCAACCTGCTCAAGCCGGCGCTGGCACGCGGCGAGCTGCATTGCGTGGGCGCCACCACACTTGATGAGTATCGCAAATATATCGAGAAGGATGCCGCGCTGGCGCGGCGCTTCCAGCCGGTGTTCGTCACCGAGCCGACCGTGGAAGACACCATCTCGATCCTGCGCGGACTGAAGGAGAAATACGAAGTCCATCACGGCGTGCGCATCACCGATGCGGCGATCGTGGCGGCGGCGACGCTTTCGAACCGCTACATCACCGACCGCTTCCTGCCGGACAAGGCCATCGACCTGATGGATGAGGCCGCGTCGCGCCTGCGCATGCAGGTGGACTCCAAGCCGGAAGAGCTGGATGAGCTCGACCGCCGCATCGTGCAGCTCAAGATCGAGCGCGAGGCGCTGAAGAAAGAGAATGACAAGGCCTCCAAGGATCGCCTCCAGACCCTGGAGCACGATCTCGCGGAGCTCGAGGAGAAATCCCGCGCGATCACCGCCAAATGGCAGGAAGAGAAGAAATCCGTCTCCGACGTCCAATCGGCGAAGGAACAGCTCGACCGCGCA
>JBQCFD010000074.1:0-3684 GCA_051959625.1 Rhizomicrobium sp. | reverse complement strand
GGCTTCTCGATGAAGTCGTAGGCGCCCTTCTTGATGGAGGCGACGGCGGTTTCGATGGTGCCGTGGCCGCTGATCATCACCACCGGCAGGTCCGCATGTTCCCTCTTCAACTGCTCCAGGATCTGGATGCCGTCGAGCTTGGAACCCTGCAGCCAGATATCGAGGATCACCAGATTCGGGCGGCGCTGCCGAAATGCGGCAAACGCAGAGTCGCTGTCCGCGGCGACACGGGCCTCGTAGCCCTCGTCTCGCAGAATCCCGGCAATCAGATCGCGAATGTCCTCCTCGTCGTCCACGACGAGGACTTCAGGCGCCATCAAAGACCCGTTCTTGCTCATTATCCGTACCCGCTCTTTCCAAGCCTGACTCACGCACGTCTTTCTGCCTCAGCGGCAGCACCAGCAGGACTTCGGCGCCGGAGTGGTCGTCGGTGCGATCGGTGATCGCGATTTCCCCGCCGTGGTCCTCGAATATCTTGCGGACGATGGCGAGGCCGAGACCCGTGCCCTTCGCGCGCGTCGTTACATAGGGTTCGGTCAGCCGATGCTTGTGCTCCGGCGGCAAGCCGAGACCGTTGTCGGTGATGCGCAGCGCCACCCGCTCGCCCTGCGGCTCGATCGCGATCGTGATGATGCCCGGCGCATCATCTCCCTTGGCGACGCGCGCGGAGATCGACTCGCCCGCATTCTTCAGGACATTCGTTAGCGCCTGCGACACCAGCCGTCCATCGCACACCACATGCACCATTTCCGCCGGCAGCCGCGTCACGAAGGATATCTGCGGATTGCCCTCGCGTTGCAGGAACACGGCCTGCTGCACCAGCTCGTGCAAATTCTCGCGCCGCATGACCGGCTGCGGCATGCGCGCAAAGGACGAGAACTCATCCACCATGCGCCCAATGTCGCCCACCTGGCGCACAATGGTGTCGATGCACTGGTTGAACACATCCGGATCGGTTTCGATCTCGCGCGCGTATTTGCGCTTGAGCCGCTCGGCAGACAGCTGGATCGGCGTGAGCGGGTTCTTGATCTCGTGCGCGATGCGCCGCGCCACGTCCTCCCATGCCGCCGAGCGCTGCGCCGAGGCGAGATCGGTGATGTCGTCGAACGTCACCACGAAACCGGCATCGCCGCGCTCGCTATCCACCTGGACGCTCAAATTGCGCACCTTGCCGGCGCGCTTGACGTTGGCTTCGCCGCCGGCGCGGCCGACAGGCTCGCCCATCGCCTTGCGGATCAGCGCCGAGAGTTCCGGCATGACCTCGGAATAATGCCGGCCCTCGATCTCCTGCGGTTCGGCATCCAGCAATCGCGCCGCGGCGCGGTTGACGATGGTGACGCGGCCATCGACGTCCAGGCCGACAACGCCGGCGCTCACCCCCGCGAGAACCGCTTCCGTGAAGCGGCGGCGCATGTCGATCTGATGGCTTGCCTCCATCAGTTCGGAACGCTGCGCGCGCAGCTGCGCCGTCATGCGATTGAACGCGTGGCCAAGTACGCCCACCTCATCGTCGTCGCGCTCCACCGTCACCTGCGATCGCAGGTCGCCCGCCGAAACGCGTTCCGCGGCGCCGATCAGTTGCGAGATCGGCCGCACCAGGCGGTTCGCCGCCCACAGGCCCATCCAGATCGCGGCAAGCAGCATGAGCATCGAGACCATGCCGTAGAGCTCGGCGAAGATGAGCTGCATCCCGGCACGGTTCTTTTCCATCTGCTTGTACTGAACCGACGCGGCCGCCGTTCGCTGATAGTAGGCGAACACGGTGGGATCGACCTTGCGCAGCACCAGAAGATAAGCGTCGTTCAGTGCCTGCATCCGGATGAGCGCGCGCACGACGCCGATGTGCGAGTTTGCGTCGATCACGATGTTGCCGCCGGCGGCCTGCGCGAAATCCGACGACGACGGTGTCTTCGTATCGGGCGTGCCCTGCTCTTTCGTGCTGCCCAGTACGGTGCCGTGGGAATCGAAAATGAAGGCGGCCTGCAGGCCGCGGTCGCGCGCCATCTCCGCGAGCTGCGCAAACAGGAAATCGGCTTTCACATGCCGGTTCTGGTCGAACAGGCGGGGATCCTGCTGGATGCCGTTGGCGATGGCGATGGCGTCGGTGGTGATCGAGTTCTCGTGTTCCTTGACGTAGCGCTCCGCGACGGCGATCGAGTTCGCGATGGCGCTCTGAACGCGGGGCGCGAACCACTGCTCGATGCCGAGGTTGAGCGTCATCACCGCGAAGACGGCAACGAAGATCGCCGGGATAACCGCGATGGCGCTGAACATCGCGACGAGGCGCACATGCAGCCGCGCGCCGGCCCTGCCCGACTGCCGCTCGGCCCAGAGCCGCGTCAGACGCCAGGCAATCAATGCGCCCAGCGACAGCACAAGCGCCAGATTGACCAGAAGCAGGACGAGAAGCACCGGCGATGTCGGCGTATAGGCGACGCCGCCCGTCACCACGGCATAGGTGAGGCTGCCGGAGGCGATCACCAGCAGCGCGACGCCGAACGCGGCAAGCGAAGGCCTCGACACCGTGCGCAACACGCCCAGCACACCGCCGGACGAAGGCGCGTCAACGGTATGGGTGGTCGCCATGCACGCCTTTCAAGCCATCACCGGCAGCCTAAGTGCCCGTGAGTGTTTGCGATTAGCGGCGGCAGTGTAGCCATGCCACAGGTTGTTGCAAGAATGCCGCGATGCGAAAAGGCAACGCGGTTAAGACGGTCAGTCCGGCCGCAGGCCCCGGACAACTTCCAGTCCAAGGTCGCGAATCTTCTTGCGGAGCGTGTTCCGGTTAAGACCCAGCAGATGCGCGGCGCGAATCTGGTTACCGCGCGTGGCAGCCAGACAGATGGACAGCAACGGTCTCTCGATCTCCTGCAGGATGCGGTCATAGACCCCTGGCGGCGGAAGCCGGTCGCCATGTTCCGCGAAATAGCGCGTCAGATGGTGCTCGACCGCGGCCGACAGCGACGCCGATTCTTCCGCGCCGTGATCCAGCGCCGGGCGCGCCGGTTCGCGCAGTTCGGCCATCACAGCAGAGGCCGGAATTGTTTCGCCGGCATGAAGCACGGCGAGACGGCGAACCAGATTCTCCAGCTCCCGCACATTTCCCGGCCAGCGATATTGGCGCAGCAACTGAAGTGCATCGGCATCGAGATACTTCGGCGGCAAGCCTTCTTCTTCCGCCTTGCGCAGGAAGTGGCGCACGAGATCGGGAATATCCTCGCCGCGCTCGCGCAAAGGCGGAAGGCGAAGTGGAACGACGTTCAAGCGATAGTAGAGATCTTCGCGGAACAGTCCCTGCTGTATGAGCTGGCGCAGTTCGCGGTTCGTCGCGGCGATGATGCGCACATCCGTCCGGATCGGAGTGCGGCCGCCGACCGTCGTGTATTCGCCCTGCTGGAGAACGCGCAGCAACCGCGTCTGCGCCTCGAGCGGCATGTCGCCGATTTCGTCGAGGAACAGCGTCCCGCCCTCGGCCTGCTCGAAACGGCCGATGCCGCGATTGATCGCGCCGGTGAACGCGCCGCGCTCATGCCCGAACAGTTCGCTCTCGACGAGCTCTTTCGGAATGGCCGCCATGTTGACGGCCACGAACGGTCCGGCGCGCCGGCGGCCATAGTCGTGCAGCGCGCGGGCGACGAGTTCTTTTCCGGTGCCGGATTCGCCCACGATCATCACGGTGAGATC
>JBQCFD010000073.1:0-3714 GCA_051959625.1 Rhizomicrobium sp. | reverse complement strand
CGCAACGTCTGGCCGTCGGGCTGCTCGATCTTGTGCATGCCGGTCAGCAGGAACCACGACGCCTCGAAGAAGCCCACTTTGAGCTGCGGCGGCAGATACACAATTCGCGCACCATGAATGATGTCGGCCAGCGGCTTGGTGTTCCACTGAAGGTCCTTCGGCACGGGCGTGATAGTGCCGAGAAGCCAGACATCGGAGCCGTTTCGCGCGATATGCCAAAGCGCGGGACCCGGATTGGCGGTCACCACGACCGTCTCGACGCTCGACCAGTCCTGCACCGGCGGGGGCGCCGTCTGCGCGGCGGCGGCAGCGGGGAGAAGAAAAATCAGCAACGCTGCCCCGAATTTCACGCAACACCGTCGCGCGGGGGAAGGGCGCCGTATTTTTCCTCGATCGCGAGAAGGTCGCGCCACGCGAGCTTCTTGTGCGCGGGCTGGCGCAGCAGATAAGCCGGGTGCAGCGTGGGCATCACGGGCACCATGCGGCCGTTCACATGATATTCGAGCCATTTGCCGCGCGTGGCCATGATGCCATCCGCCTTGCCCATGACGTTGCGCACGGCCACCGCACCAAGCAGCACAATGAGATCGGGGTTCGCCAGATCGATGTGGCGGCGCAGGAACGGAATGCATTTGGCGACTTCGATCGGATCGGGATTGCGATTGTCCGGCGGCCGCCATGGCAGCACGTTGATGATGTAGACGTTCTTCGTGCGGTCGAGCCCGATCGGCGCCAGCATCTTGTCGAGCAGTTTCCCGGCGCGGCCGACAAATGGCAGGCCTGCCTTGTCTTCGTCGCGGCCCGGTGCTTCGCCGATGCATAGAACCCGCGCGCCCTCCACGCCATCGGCGAAGACGGTGTGCGTCGCGAGTTTCTTGAGGGTGCAGCCGTCATAGGCTTCGAGCGCGGTCCTGAGTTCGGCGAGCGTGTTCGCGCGAGCCGCGATCTCCATTGCGGTGCCGATATCGTCCCCCTCGAGGGGTGGCGGTTCGGGTGCGCGCGCCTGCTGCGCGAGCGTGGGGGCAGGCCGGGGCGTGAACACCGGACGTTGCGGGGGTGGCGCCGGGCGCCGGCCCGGGTCGGGCTGCAGGAAATCGGTCGGCTTGGGGGCGGGTTTCGCCGCCAGCCTGTTCACAGGCTCTTCGCCCACGGCTTCGTCCGCCCCGGCCTCGACGAGCCAGGCCAGCGCGGAAAGTGGATCGAGTTCGGCCATGGCGTTCTTATAACGGAGTTTTCCGGCGGACAGCGACGTCGATCACAACCCGGCCTGTGGATACTGCCGTCTTGCCCACGACGGTGCTAAAATGCGCCTGCGCCAATGACATTCGGGGGGCCATCATGCGTTACGCTGCTGGTGCGTTGTTTGTTGCGTTCCTTGTAACCGCGTCTTCATCCTTCGCCGCCGATCTTCCTGGAACGCAGGACCCCGCCGGGTTCAAGCGCTACGAGGGGTCGGAGATCATCCATTCGTTCTCCAGCACCTATGCCGAATATCAGATGGATCGCGACGGAGGCTGGAAGAAACCGGCGAGCGTGGAAGGCGCCGTCAGGCGCACGGTCTATCTCGTTCCGGCTGGCCATACCGCGCTCGAGATCCTGCGCAACTACGAGCAGACATTTACCGAACTCGGATTGAAGAAGACCTATGAATTGAAACCGGACGGCCTCACCGTCATCAGCAGCTTCTTCAACGAGCATGTTCTCTACGGCCCGGAGAAATATGACGGCGTGCATTCGCCGGCCCTTTACGTCTGGGGCGACAACTCAGAAAACCCGTATTACGCCACCTATTCGGGCGCGCTCGACGGCAAGGCGGTGACCGCCACGCTCCTTGTGGCGGAATCCGCGGCGCAGGACTGGCAGGAGCCGGGCGCGAAAACGTCCGTCAAGGTCGAGAAGGAGCAGGTGGTGGCCGTGCTCGACATCGTCACAGGCGCCGCCGTCGCGAACAAGATGGTGATGGTCAAGGCCGGCGACATGGCGAAATCCATCGCGGCGACCGGCAAGATCGATCTCTACGGAATCTATTTCGATGTCGACAAGAGCGACCTCAAACCGGAAAGCAACGATACGCTGGGCGAGATCGCCAAGCTGATGAAAAGCGAGGCCTCACTCAAGCTGGAAGTGGGCGGACACACGGACAACACCGGCAAGGCCGATCACAATCTGAAGCTCTCGCAGGACCGCGCCGCCGCAGTGGTGAAGGCGTTGACGACGAAGTTCGGTGTCGACCCGAAGCGGCTCACCGCCAAGGGCTATGGCGACACCAAGCCCGTGGCGCCCAACACGACCGACGAAGGCAAGGCCAAGAACCGCCGTGTTCAGCTTCGCAAGGTTTAAGATCGACGGCCGCCACAAGGCGGCCATGACGAGTTCGGTCTACAGGTAATTCTCGGGCCGCTCCTACGGGCAGTTCCAAATCAGGAAGCGGCCGATGTCGCCGAGGTTCTGTTTCTTCTTGTCCTGCAGCCAGATATCGAAGCTTCCGTTGTGGTTGTTGATGCATAGCTGCGGCGGTGCGAAGAAGTTGTAGCTCTGGCCCGTCTTCGAAACGGTGGTGCCCGGCCTCACCATCAAGGTGATGTCGGCACCCGTTCCTTGCGGCAGTGCGGTTTCGTACGGCTTGAAGATCACCCAGCCCAGCGGCAAGGCGAGGTTGCGCAGAAGCGTGATCTTGATGACCGTGCCGATCCGGCCCCGGCAGGGCGTGGCCTTCGCCACGGCACCGGCGTTCACGAAGCAGTTTGGCGGATTGGACGACGGCTGAGCGGTTGCCGGTGCGGCAAGCGCGAAACCCAGAAATGCGGCAAGCACGGCAATATGGCTGAGGCGCATGGATCATCCCCCCGAAAGGCGACCGGAAACGCTCTTGTCACTATAGCACATCGTGGCGGCGTTGCGTCCCGTCACGACCGTCGGTTGACCCCGCTCGGCAGGCAGCCCCATAACAATCCTCAGCAAATCAGCGGAACTGCCGGATGGCCGAGGAAATTCAGCGCGAGAGCATGGAATATGACGTCGTCATCGTAGGGGCTGGGCCGGCCGGCCTCAGCGCGGCGATCCGGCTGAAGCAGCTCGCCGCGGAGTCGGGGAAAGAAGTCTCGGTCTGCGTCCTCGAAAAAGGGTCGGAAGTCGGCGCGCATATACTTTCGGGCGCGGTGATCGACCCCGTTGGCATCGAGGCGCTGTTTCCGGACTGGAAAGAGAAAGGCGCCCCGATCGACACGCCGGTGACGGACGACCGCTTCTATTTCCTGGGTCATTCCGGCTCGATCCGCTTGCCGGAACTCATGTTTCCGCCGCTGATGAGCAATCATGGCAATTACATCGTCAGTTTAAGCAACCTCTGCAAGTGGCTGGGACAGCAGGCTGAAAGCCTCGGCGTAGAGATCTATCCCGGCTTCCCCGCGGCCGACATCGTCTATGGCGACAAGGGCGAGGTTCGCGGTGTGACGACCGGCGATCTGGGCGTCGCGAAGGACGGCCATCACAAGGACGGCTTCACGCCCGGGATGAACCTGCTCGGCAAGTACACGCTGTTCGCGGAAGGCGCGCGCGGCTCCTGCTCCAAGAGGCTCATGGCCAAGTACGGCCTGCACGAAGGCCGCGATCCGCAGAAGTTCGGCATCGGCCTGAAGGAGCTCTGGGAGCTGCCCAAGGACAAGCACAAGAAGGGCCTTGTGCTGCACACCATGGGCTGGCCACTGGACAACA
>JBQCFD010000072.1:0-3422 GCA_051959625.1 Rhizomicrobium sp. | reverse complement strand
AAACCGGCAATTGCGGTGTCTGGGGCCGTTCCGTCGGCAAGCGCCGCAAGCAAAGTGTCCCACCGCGCCACCGGCACGAAGTCCGTGGCGATGCCGGCGTAGAGTGAATCCGCCGTCTTGAGACGCATTCCGGTCAGGCCGAGAAACATGCCGATTTCCCCCGGGCATCGCGGCAGAAAATAAGAGCCACCGACATCGGGAAACAACCCAATGCCGGTTTCCGGCATGGCGAACACCATGCTCTCGGCTGCGACGCGATGACTTCCGTTCACCGAAACGCCGACGCCGCCGCCCATGTCGATGCCATGGATCAGAGCCACATAGGGCTTTGGATAGTGCTTGATCGTTGCGTTAAGGACGTATTCGTCGCGGTAGAATTCCAGCGCATAAGGCGTTTTCGCCTTCCCGGATTCATACAGCGCGCGAATGTCGCCGCCGGCACAGAATGCGCGATCGCCCGCACCACGGATGGCGACGACTTTGACTGCATCGTCTTTCGCCCATGTATCGAGCTGCTGCTTCATCGACACGCACATCTCGTGCGTGAGCGCGTTCAGCGCCTTGGGCCGGTTCAGCGTGATGAGACCCAATGCGCCGCGGCGCTCGAACAGGACTTCGGCATCTTCCGTCATTGGCGGAACATCTCACGCGCCACGATCACGCGCATGATCTCGTTGGTGCCTTCCAGAATCTGGTGAACGCGCAGATCGCGGACGTGGCGTTCCGCGGGGAAGTCCTTGAGGTAACCATAGCCGCCGTGGAGCTGCAGCGCGTCGTTGGCGATCTTCGAGCCGGTGTCGGTGGCGAAACGCTTCGCCATGGCGCAAAGCATCGTTGCGCGCGGATGCCTTTTGTCCAGTGCATCCGCCGCGTTGCGGATCATCAAGCGCGATGCTTCGAGTTCCGTCGCCATGTCGGCCAGCTTGAACTGCGTGGCCTGGAATTCCGCGATTGGACGGCCGAACTGCTTGCGGTCCTGAACATACGCCTTCGCTTCATCCAAAGCAGCGCGCGCTGTCCCCACCGAGCAGGCGCCGATGTTGAGGCGG
Source organism: Rhizomicrobium sp. (assembly GCA_051959625.1). Lineage (GTDB taxonomy): Bacteria > Pseudomonadota > Alphaproteobacteria > Micropepsales > Micropepsaceae > Rhizomicrobium. Next base: position 2,373 of record JBQCFD010000072.1, on the reverse strand, counting down.
CCACCGTCCAGTCCCATCATCGCGATGCGGAAGCCCTCGCCCTCCGCGCCAATGCGATTGGCGACAGGCACGCGGCAATTGTCGAAGATGACCTGGGCGGTGGGCTGGTTGTTCCAGCCCATCTTCCGCTCTTTCTTCCCAAAGCTGAGGCCCGGCGTTCCTTTCTCCACGACGATGCAGGAGATGCCTTTCGGCCCGTCCTCGCCAGTACGCACCATGCAGACATAGACATCGGAAACGCCGCCACCCGAAATGAAGGCCTTGGAGCCGTTCAGGACATAGTGATCGCCGTCTTTCACGGCACGCGTCTTGAGCGAAGCAGCATCCGATCCGGAACCCGGCTCGGTCAGGCAATAGCTGGCGATCTTTTCCATCGTGACCAGCTTCGGCAGGAAGCGCTGGCGCTGCCCGTCGCTGGCGAAACGATCGATCATCCAAGACGCCATGTTATGGATCGAGATGAACGCTGCCGTGGACGTGCAGCCGGCGGAAAGCTCTTCCATGATGATGGCGGCATCCAGGCGCCTAAGCTCAGAACCCCCGACGTCGCTCTTGATGTAGATGCCACCGAAGCCAAGCCCGGCCGCTTCGCGCATCACATCGACCGGAAAATGCTCGGTCGCGTCCCATTCGGCGGCATATGGCGCAAGCTTCTCGGCAGCAAAACGGCGCGCCATATCCTCAATCGCGCGCTGATCTTCGGTCAGTTCGAAATCCATGTGTCCTCAGTGTGCAAACATAACGTCGTGAAGCGGCTTTTTGAGCCGCGTGATTTCCGCCGCGTAGGGCCGCAGGAATGCGACATTGGCCTTCGCGACATCCTCTTCCTTTTTCCAGAGTGCGCGCTGCGCGGCCGTCGGATGCTCGGTCGGCGCGCAATCGTTACCGCCACAGCTGCCGACCGCTCCCGTATAGGTGGCCATTGCGGATTCGATCGGGTCCTTCACCGCATCGTACTGCTTTTCGACGTGATGCTGACGCGCGACTTCTTCATCATAGCTCGCAAGCTCTGCGGCTCGCGCCGCGTATTTCTGCGGCATCTGAATCTTCTTGCTGTAGTCGTCCATCGCCTTCTGCATGGCGGCCATCTGCGCAGGTGTCGGTGGCTTGCCGCCGAAGTCCGGCACCTTGGGCGGCTCGGGCATTGCCGGATTGCCGTGGTTTGAATGCATGTATTCGACAGCAGCCTTGTCTTCGCCCTTGAGGTTCGCGACATAGGCTGACGCGGGACGCATCACCGACAGATAGAGATCGACGTCCGCCTTGGCGAGCGGCGTGATCTCGTAATGTGAGGGCGGCGCGTCTGCGAACGCTGCTCCACTGAAAATTGCTGCAAGTGCCAAACCGGCTGCCAAGTGCTTCATCCTGTTCTCCCCCCAGAAAACGGCGCAGGATTACCCCTCTTTTGACCGTCCGGCAAAGCCCGCGACAGGGCGTTTCTTGCAAGCTGCGCCGGGACTTGGCATGAGACGGCCATGAGCCAGTTCCCTGCCCTGCGCATGCGCCGGTTGCGCCGCCATGACTGGACGCGAAAGCTTGTTGCCGAGAACACGCTTTCCGCGTCCGATTTCATCTGGCCAATCTTCATTTCCGACGGTGAGCGCAAACGCACGCCGGTCGCATCGATGCCCGGCGTCGACCGGTTGAGCGTCGATCTTGTGGCCGGCGCAGCCGAAGACGCCGCAAGGCTGGGAATTCCGGTTATAGCCCTGTTTCCTTACACCGACCCATCGTTGAAGACCGCGGACGGCAGGGAAGCGCTCAATCCACAGAATCTCGTGTGCCGCGCCGTGCGCGAGATCAAGAAGGCCGTGCCGGAGATGGGCGTTCTATGCGACGTGGCACTCGATCCGTACACGGATCATGGCCATGACGGCGTGTTCGACAAGAGCGGCAACTACATCGCCAATGACGAGACGGTCGAGCTTCTGGTGAAGCAGGCATTGCTCCAGGTCGAAGCCGGTTGCGATATCATCGCGCCGTCCGACATGATGGATGGCCGCATCGGTGCCATTCGCAGCGCGCTCGAAACGGCCGGGCATAAGGATACGCTGCTGATGGCATATGCCGCCAAATATGCGAGCGCATTCTATGGACCGTTCCGCGACGCCGTCGGATCGGGCAAGGCACTCAAGGGCGACAAGCGCACCTATCAGATGGATCCGGCCAATGGCGATGAAGCCATTCGCGAAGTCGCGCTCGATCTCGCGGAGGGCGCGGACATGGTTATGGTGAAGCCCGGCATGCCCTATCTCGATCTGGTGCGCCGCGTGAAGGACACGTTCCACGTTCCGACATTCGCCTATCAGGTGTCCGGCGAATATTCGATGATCACCGGCGCCATCGAACGCGGCTGGTTCGACCGCGACCGCG
>JBQCFD010000071.1:0-25761 GCA_051959625.1 Rhizomicrobium sp. | reverse complement strand
CCGCCGCGATCTGGACCTGGCGTTGCATTTCGATCGGCTTGGAGCGGTCGAGCGTGGTCGGCAAACCCGCGTTCTTCCATCCGGAGATACCGCCACCCAGCACGTAGACTTCCGGAATTCCACAGGCCGCCAGCTTATCGGCGTTCGCAGCCGTGCGATTGCCGCCCTGGCAATGGAAGATTACGACCTGCGTATCCGCCAACGCCTGCGAAGGCATCTGCGAGAGCGGCACAAGTTTGGCGCCGGGTATGCTTTCGCGTGCATGTTCCATCGGCTCGCGGATATCAACGAGCCTTGCGCCCCGTTCTTCCATCAGGCGCTTGGCCTGCTTCGCGTCGATCGTCCGGACCGTCATTTCATTTTCCTCTGCAATAGATCCCGTGGAGCGTTTCGATCAGCCTCGCAGCATCCGGATTTGCCAGGCGGTAGTAGATCGCCTGTCCTTCGCGCCGCGTTTCGACCAAACCTTCTTCGCGCAGCCGCGCCAGATGCTGCGATAGCGCCGACTGGCTCAGGCCGGAGGATTCCACCAGCGCGCCCGCCGGGCACTCCCCATTCACCAGGTCGCACAGCACCCTCAGCCGGGCCTCATGCGAGAGCATCTTCAGCAACGCTGCGGCTTTCCCGGCATTGCGGCGCATGGTCTTCTGGTCTCTGGGATTCAGCATTTCTCGACCGTTTATATCAGCACTTGCTAAATTAGTATTTTCTAATATATAGTCAAGAGGAATTGGAGGCGCCGCCATGGAACCCCGGATACAGGCTTTTTTCGACGAACCGACTTTTACGGTGAGCTATCTGGTGAGCGATCCAGCGAGTGGCGAGGCTGCGGTCATCGATCCCGTGCTGGATTTCGATCCAAAGTCCGGGCGGACGAATACGGGCTCGGCCGACGAGATTCTGGAGGCGGCTCGCAGCCAGAACCTCGCGGTCACGGCGATCCTTGAAACCCATGCGCATGCCGATCATCTGTCGGCCGCCGGTCATCTGAAGCAGAAGACCGGTGCCCCCGTCGCCATCGGCGAAAACATCACCCAGGTGCAGAAAACCTTCCGGCCCATTTTTCACGCCCTCGACGTGACCGGAGACGGCAAGCCGTTCGACCGGCTTCTCCGCGACCGCGAACATTTCAACGTCGGGAAGCTCGATGTCGAAGTCCTGTACACGCCCGGGCACACGCCCGCATGCGTCAGCTACAAGATCGGTAGCAACATATTCGTTGGCGATACCTTGTTCATGCCGGACTACGGAACCGCGCGCACCGACTTCCCCGGTGGCGACGCACGCCAGCTCTACCGCTCGATCCGCAGATTGCTCGATTTTCCGCCGGAAACGGCGCTATGGATGTGTCACGACTACAAAGCGCCCGGCCGCAACGAATTCGCCTGGAAAACCACCGTCACCGAAGAGCGGCAGCGGAACATCCATATCCATGACGGCGTGAGCGAAGAGGACTTCGTCGCCATGCGCAAAGCCCGCGACAAGACCCTCGCGATGCCGCTTCTTATCCTGCCGTCGGTGCAGGTGAACATCAGGGCTGGGCAGATGCCGCCACCGGAAGACGACGGAAAGACCTATCTCAAGCTGCCGGTGAACGCGCTCTAGATGCCCTCGCCGTCCACGCCGGTGTGGATGCCGCACTCGTCCTTGTCGAGGCCGGCCCAGCGGCCGTCGCGATAGCCCTCGCCCGCCGCGATGCGACGCGTGCAGGGAATGCAGCCAATGGATGGATAGCCATCCTCCACCAGTGGATGGCGCGGCAGATTGTGCTTCTCCTCATAGGCTTCCAGATCCGCGAGCGTCCATTCCGCGAGCGGATTGAAGCGATAGCGGCCCTCGAAGAATTCAACCGGCTCCATGGCTGCGCGCGCGGCCGTCTGGAATTTCTTGCGCCCGGTGATCTGTGCCGCAAACCCCGCCAGCGCATGACGAAGCGGGACGACCTTGCGGAAATTGCAACAGGCATCCGTGCTGCGGGACCACAACGCGCCATCAGGATCATATTTCGCGCGGTCCCCGTGATGAGGGCCGATGGAGCGGATATCCGTAAGACCCAACTCGTCCTGCAGCCGGTCGCGATAGCGCAACGTCTCGCCGAAGAGCTTGCCGGTGTTGAGGAACAGGATCGGCGTCGCCGGGTCGATCTGCGCGGTCAGGTGCAACAGCACCACGGACTCCGCGCCGAAAGAGGAAACGATTGCGGTTTCGCCCGGAAACTCCTCCAGCGCCAGCGCCAGAATGCCCGCCGCGTCCCGGCCTTTGGCGCGCGTGCGAAGCGTGGCCAGTTTTTCGATCACAGCGGGGTCGTTTGATTGCGCGCCCACGCGATCGAAAGCGCGTGGAACGATGCCGCGGGCACGATCGACGACGGAAACCGCGGCGCTCATCCGAGCCAGTCCCGTTCGCGCACGAAATCGCGCGTCCGTTGCGCGACGTCCGATGGCCCCTGTCCCTGTTCACGCCACGTCGCGCGGGCTTGTGCCATTTCCCTGAGGCGGCCGCCCCACTCGGGGGCGATGCGATGCTCGAGCCATTCGCGGATGAGCTTCGCCAGTCCCGGCGATTTGCCACCGGTGGAGACGGTGAGCACCAGATCGCCGCGCCGTATGGCAGCCGGTACGTGGAAATCGCAAAGATGCGGAACATCCTCGACGTTGATGAGGATTCCGAGATCCCGCGCGCACTGGGCAATGTGCTCGGATTGCTCGCGGCCAAAGCCCGCGACGAAGAGGACGTCGAGATCTTCGAGAGCACCGTCAGCCGCCACAGGGATGGGTGTAATCCCCGCTTCCGCCAGCATCGCCCGGCGCCGTGCCAGCCCCTCGCCTGCGCCTGCAAGGCCTACCGAAAGGGCGGCTGGGTTCAGAACAATGGGGAGCAACGCGTGTCTCCTGCGGCCCCGCGGAAGTGCGGTTCTACAGAGAGATACGCGGCAGCTATCTATATTGCAAGGACGGCAAGTGGAATGTGCAGATATACACTAACTTGACGTGTTATTGTACCGCCTTCAACAGGGAAGTGACGGAAACCCCAATTTTGTCGCCTTGCAGGATGATCTCGCCCTTCGCGACGGGGCGGTCGTTGGCCATGATCGTCACGGGATCGTCCTGCTTGGAGTCCAACTCGATGACGGCGCCGCGGCCCATGCGCAGAAGCTGGTGCATGGGAATCACCGACCGGCCCAAAACGACCGAAATCTCAACCTTGACGCCTTGGATATTGGACGACATTTGAAGGAGTGCCCCGCAGGTGACGCGTCCTGATCCTGCTCTGTTATGGTTTCGGACTTCTTAATGGCCGACAGCCTCACTCTTTCTCCTGCCCAGACCCGGCCTCGTTGGGAGGTCCGCCCTGGGCTGCTCGACTACACGCAGGCCGTTGCCTTCATGGAAGAGCGCGCGGAAGCCATCGCAGCAGGCCGCTCCGACGAAATGGTATGGCTTGTCGAACACCCGCCGATCTATACCGCCGGCACAAGCGCCAAGGATGCCGATCTGCTCGACCCGCGCTTTCCCGTCTTCAAGACGGGACGCGGCGGCCAGTTCACCTATCACGGTCCCGGACAGCGCGTGGGCTACGTGATGCTCGACCTCAAGCGCCGCAAACCCGACGTGCGCAAATATGTCCACGATCTCGAAGAATGGCTGATCCGCACGCTGGCGCAGTTCGGCGTCAAAGGCGAGCGCCGCGAGGGCCGCGTGGGGATCTGGGTTCAGCGCGGAATGCGTGAAGACAAGATCGCGGCGCTCGGCGTGCGCGTCCGCCGCTGGGTAACCTTTCACGGGGTGGCGCTCAACGTCGCTCCCGACCTCTCGCATTTTGGCGGCATCGTGCCTTGCGGGATCAGCGCGCATGGCGTGACCAGTCTCGCTGACCTTGGCATCTCCGCGTCCATGGCCGACGCCGACGCCGCGATGAAAACCGCATTTGAAGACGTCTTCGGGCCCACCGCCCGCTGAACAGCCGTTGCGTTCGTTGTTGTGTCGACAATCTTGGGGAGAGACATATGCCGCGTGTATCAGCAGCCTTTTTTGCCGTGGGCGTGATTGCCGTTCTGATCGGAATGTTCTGGGGGATGATGATGGGAGCCACCAACAACATGGTGACCATGCCCGCACACGCACATCTCAATCTTCTCGGCTGGGTGACGATGGGACTTTACGGCACGTTCTACGCGCTCGAAGGACCAACGATCTCCCGGCGCCTCGCATGGACGAACTTCATCGTCTCGACGTTAAGTCTTTTGGTGATGATCCCTTCGCTGGCGATGTTCCTGAGCCACGGAAACGATCCGAAATATCTGCCGTTCATGCAGACCGGCGAAGGATTGGCCGTACTCGGCATGCTGATCTTCGCGATATCTGTCTTTCGCGAACTGCTGCGCCGCCGCGCCGTCTAAACCCTAGACCGAGGGCCGCCGGTGGAAGCCTTTTTCCTCCGGCGGTTCGGCTTTCTCCAAATCGATGCTGGCGACGCGTGAGCCTTCCGGCCCGCGCGTGCACGCGGTGATGAACGCGTTCACCGCGTTCTCTTCTCCATGCACCAGCATTTCGACGTCGCCATTGGAGCGATTGCGGACCCAGCCATCGATTCCATGCTTGCGCGCATGCTCGATTGCGAAATTCCGGTAACCCACGGCCTGGACGAACCCTTCGATTCGAACGCGGAATGTCGAAAGCTCTGGCGTATCCGTCATGACGTGCTGCACCGCAAAGATCGCGCGGATATGAAACTCGCCGCGCCGGGAAGAAAGCATTTCCAACCTAGGTGCGAGCCATCCCGAAAACAAGATGAAGTCATGCGCCCATCGCATGTTGCGGATGGCGACTGGAGCCCTCAATTCACACGCAAAGCCGGAGGGTTTCATGAAAAGCACCGCCGTCCGCATCGGCATGGTCGTCGTCGCGCTGCTGATCGCGACGGGCGCCATTGGAGGCGGCCTCTTCTGGCTTTTCGGCAGGCAGTTCTATTTCGATCCGCCCAAGGCGGACTACCCGAAGGCGCGGACGCCGCTCGAGGCGCAGCAGCAGGACCTCGACTATTTTCGCAAGGCCATGGAACTCGACCGCTCCTTCTCGCCCGCGGCGCGGGAGGAAGCCGAAAGGCGTGTATCGGCACTCGAACGCCTGCCCGCTGCGCTGCCGCTTCCCAAGCTCCACGTCGATCTCATGCAAATCATGGCGCTGAGCGACAATGGCCATTCGAAGATGCGTGTCCTGACCGACGATCGCAGAGGCCTGATCCTGCCGGTGCGCGTGACGCGTTTCGCGGACGGCTTCTATGTCATGCGTGCCACTGCGCCTTATGCGGACATGCTGGGAGGCCGGATCGAAAGCATTGACGGGATGGCGATAGCGCAGATGCTGCCCGAACTCGAAACCTTGCGCGGCGGCACGGAGGGCTTCCGGCGCGAAAACGTTCCGGTGTTCATCGTGCTGCAGGATTTGCTCTACGGACTGGGCATCGCACATGCCCCCCGTAAATCGACATGGTCGGTGCGCACGCCATCCGGCCAGATCGTCTCGCACGCGCTCACGGCCGCGCCGATCGCCAAGGAGGATCCCTTTCCGTATGGCTTCCGCTGGACCTCGCCTGAGCCGATGAAGGGCATGGGGGCGGAGTGGCGCGCTTACGCCCCCGCCGAAGGCCATCTGCCGTTGAGCCGCCAGCAGATGGATCGAATATTCGAGCGCGTCGCCATTCCCGGCAGTTGCGCCACCTACATCCGCATTCAGGAAATCCTGGACGAAGGCGATCAAAAGATTCAGCCCTTCTTCGAAAACACGGAGGCCGCGCTGCGAGCCCACAAGCCCTGTGCGCTGATTGTCGATCTGCGCGGCAATGGCGGCGGCGACTATACAAACGCGTGGCACTTCGCCCATGCGCTGCCCGAGCTCATCGCTCCGGGCGGGCACATCTATCTGCTGACCGACCCCGACACATTTTCCGCGGCCATTACCACGACGGCCTTCATCAAGCAGGCGGGCGGCAGCAAGGTCGTCATCGTCGGCGAGCCCGTGGGCGACCGGCTCGCCTTCTATGCCGAGGGTGGAACCGCGGTGCTGCCGAACTCCCGGTTCTCCCTTGGTTATGAAACTGGCAAGCACGACTACGCCCATCCATGCACAGACTGGCGCAATTGTTTCTGGTTGAACTGGCTTTACCCGGTCCGGGTGAAGACGCTTCAGCCCGATGTTCCGGTTCCCCAGCTCTTCAGCGACTGGAATGCCGGGCGCGATGCAGCATACGACCGGGCGGTCGCACTCGTTGCCGCAAGTGCGAAACGTTAACCCGCGCACGGCAAATTGATCTTCGCCCGCTTGTTTTTCTCAGCCAGACCGCCAAATCAGGGCAGCCATGCATTTGGGGCGCGTTGCATGAGTAGCAAAGCGCAAACCATTTAGAATCAAGAGTTTGCGTCTTGGGGTTTCTGTGAAAATAAAACGTCTATTGATGACCGCGGCAATCGTGTCGCTCGGACTGGTTTCTGCGGCCCACGCCCAGGAACAGGAGAACGTGCTGCAATATCCGGCGAGCTTTTTCGCCGATGCCCGTCCCAACACCGCCTATGACATGATCGGCAGGCTTCCCGCCTTCACCTTCGACGACGGCAATTCCGAGCGCGGCTTCGCCGGTACGGCGGGCAACGTATTGATCGACGGCCAGCGCCCGACCTCGAAGACGGACGACCTGCAATCCGTCCTGAATCGCATTCCCGCATCGGACGTCGAGCGTATCGATGTCATCCGCGGCGGCGCACGCGGCATCGACATGCAGGGACACACGGTCATCGCCAACGTGATTCGAAAGAAGGCGGATTCGACCCAGGTCGTCGTCGATGCCACCAACAATTACTGGCTGGACGATCACCATTCCGTTCCGAGCCTGAGCGTCGAATTCACCAAGCACTCGGGGGACAACACCTACGAAGCGCAGCTTCAGCGTTTCGCGAGCTACGATGATTCCGTCGGCAAGGGCGCCTATTCCACGACGGATGTCGCGACGGGCGTGACGCAAACCGTGGGCGCACATTCCAGCGGCCGCGGTGCCGGTACCTCGTTCACAGGCGCAGCGACCGTTCCGTTGTTCGACGGCCAATTCAAGGCGAACCTTCTGCTGCAGGACTCGCCGTTTCATTCCACGCTTGCCTATTATTTTCCGACGGGCACACAGCTCATTCCCGATCACACGGGTGCCGACAGCGGCGAGCTCGGCTTGCACTGGAACGGCAATGTCGGAAACTCAACGCTCGAAACCCTGTTTCTGCAACGGTTGGAGCGCGACACCGATCACAATGCGCTAATTTCGCCGGGCGTCCTGCAGGATTTCCATTCGCGGAACAACACGGGGGAATCCATCGCGCGCGCCACTCTGCGCTATCCTGCGACGGCGACGCTCACACTCGAGGGCGGCGCCGAAGCAGCCTACAATTTTCTCAATGGCATCAGCAGCTACGAACAGAACGGCGTTCCCATTCCGCTGCCGTCCGCCAACGCCGACGTGAACGAGAAGCGCGGAGAACTCTTCGCGCAGGGAACCTGGAAATTCGATCCGAAATGGCTTTTCGAAGCGGGTGCGCGGTTCGAATATTCCACCATTACCGAGACGGGCGCGAACGGCCAAAGCCGTTCTTTCTTCTATCCCAAGCCGCGCGCAGTTCTCACCTGGAGTCCGGACGAGGTGACCCAGATCCGCGCGCGTTATGAGCGCGTGGTGGGCCAGCTCGATTTCGGAAATTTCGTCGCCACCAGCAGCCTGGGCGGAAACGGCATCCAGGGCGGCAATCCCAATCTCAAGCCGGACCAGCACACCCAATATGAATTGTCGTTTGAGCGGCATTTCTGGGACAAGGGGGCCATCGTCGTCACCGTGATGCATGACGAGATCAAGGACGTGGTGGACAACGTGCCGGTCACAAGCAGCGCCGGCACATTCGATGCGCCGGGCAATATCGGCAACGGTACGCTCGATCAGCTCGACGTCGAGTTGACTTTGCCGCTGGACAAACTGGGGCTGGAAAACGGTCTCTTGAAGTCGACCAACATCTTCCGGCGCACCCGCGTAAAAGATCCGGTGACGGGCGTGGAGCGGTTCATTTCGCCGGGCCTGTCGGGAAACCAGTCGGTGCGGCCGCAAGACGTCGAGTTCACCCTGACGCAAGACCTTCCCAGCCTGAAATCGACCTGGGAGATCGATTACTTCAATGGTTGGGACGAGCACTACTATCATTTGACGGAAGTGCGGCATCGCCGTATCCCGCCGGCCCTGGTTTCCGCCGCGTGGATCTACAAGCCGACGCCGGAATGGAGCCTGCGTTTCGAGGTCGATAACATCGCGCGGTTCGAATACGAGAACACGTTCTACGAATATTCCGGACCGCGGGATACTTCGCCGCTGACGGAGATCAACGAGCGCCGGATCAAGTCCCAGCCGCGGCTCTACGTGGAAATCCGCAAGACGTTCGACTGACCGCTAGGCGAATTCCAGGATCACGTCGTCGAGCGCCAGGCTGTCGCCCTTCTTGGCGTTCACTTTCTTGATCTTGCCGTCGCGCTCCGCGGTGAGGACGTTTTCCATCTTCATCGCTTCCACGACGGCAAGCGATTCACCCGCCTTCACGTCCTGCCCCTCTTTCACGTTCACCGACACCACGAGCCCCGGCATCGGACAGAGCAGGAATTTGGATGTATCGGCGGCCGCCTTCTTGGGCATGAGCGCCGCCAGTTCCGCGGCAAGAGGGCTGCGGACGGTCACCGTAGCAGCTGCCCCGCCCTGCCGGACACGATAGCCGCCGGCAAGCCGCGCGATCTGAACCGCATAATCGCCGCCCTTTTCGCGCAAATGCATCACCGGCTCACCGAGATGCCAATCCGTCGCGGCGGACCAGGCTTCGCCATCGATGCGAAGAAAAATCTTGCCTTCGTTCATGTGTGCGTCGGTGACACTGTGGCTTTGGCCGTCGAGCATCACTGAAAACGTGCTGGACGCACCGTGAGGACCGTTCAAGGTACCGCTGATCTTCGCGGCGCGGTTGGTGCGCACCAGTTTTTTCGCGACGGCAGCGGCGATAAAGCGTTGCATCGTGGATTTGTCGATGGCGCGGCCATGGAACCCGTCCGGATATTCCTCCGCGATGAAGGCCGTCGTGATCTTGCCCGAACGGAATTTCGCGTTGTGCATGATCGCGGTGAGGAAAGCGATGTTGTGGTTGATGCCCTCGATACGGAATTCGTCCAGCGCTTTGGCCATTGCGTCTATGGCTTTTTCGCGAGTCGCCGCATGGGTGCAGAGCTTGGCGATCATCGGGTCGTAATAGATCGAGATCTCACCGCCCTCGTAGACGCCGGTGTCGTTGCGGACGGTGATGCCCTCATGCGTGCCTTCCGCCGGCGGTTGATAGCGCACGAGGCGGCCGGTAGACGGCAAGAAGCCGCGATAAGGGTCTTCCGCGTAGATGCGCGCCTCGACAGCCCAGCCATCAAGCTTCACATCCTTCTGCGCGAGCGGCAGCTTCTCCCCCGCGGCTGAGCGGATCATCAACTCGACAAGATCGAGCCCCGTCGTGAGTTCCGTGACTGGATGCTCCACCTGCAACCGCGTGTTCATCTCGAGGAAATAGAAGTTGCGGTCCTTGTCGACGATGAATTCGACGGTGCCTGCGCTGTCGTAGCCGACCGCCTTGGAGAGCATGACCGCCTGCTCGCCCATCGCCTTGCGCGTCTTGGCGTCCAGGAAGGGCGAGGGTGCTTCCTCGATGACCTTCTGGTTGCGGCGCTGGATCGAGCATTCGCGCTCGTTCAGGTAGATGACGTTGCCATGCTTGTCGCCCATCACCTGGATTTCGATATGACGCGGCTCGGTGACGAATTTCTCCACGAACAAACGGTCGTCGCCGAACGCGGCCTTTGCTTCGTTCTGCGAGGACTGGATGGCCTGAACCAGCTCGCGTTCCTTGTGCACGATGCGAAGGCCCTTGCCGCCTCCGCCGGCGGAGGCCTTGACCCTCACCGGATAGCCTATTTCGGCGGCGATCTTCCTGGCGTGGTCCGCATCCTTGATCTCGCCGACATAGCCGGGGACCGTGTTCACGTTCGCGGCCATGGCGAGTTTCTTGGACTCGATCTTGTCGCCCATCGCCGCGATGGCCTTATTGTTCGGCCCAATGAACACCACGCCCGCTTTCGCAAGCGCTTCCGCAAACGCTTCACGTTCGGACAGGAATCCGTAACCGGGATGCACGGCTTCCGCGCCGCTCTGCCTGCAGGCGTCCACGATCTTGTCGATCACCAGATAGGACTGCGCGGAGGGCGCTGGGCCGATGTGCACGGCTTCGTCCGCCATCTCCACATGGAGCGCGTCCCTGTCGGCGTCCGAATAGACAGCGACCGTCCTGATACCCATTTTGCGGGCGGTCTTGATAACTCTGCAGGCGATCTCGCCACGATTGGCGATGAGGATTTTATGGAACATCGTCCCCCACGGAGCCGTCGGATAGCGGCCTGATTTGGAAAGCGTTTTACGGGTTTCGGGCCCGCCCGTAAACCGTGGTAACCCTAGCCAAATGCCCGCACTCTCCCGTCGACTGGGCCTCGCCCTTTTTCGCCTGCATATCGAGAACGGCCTGGCGGTGGCCTTCGGCATGCTCGTGGTCGGCGCGGGCTTTTATCTCGCACTGGGACTTTCCGTAACGGTATTGGCCTATATCGGCGCGCTCTGCGCCTCCATCGTGGATCAGCCCAGCCGCTTTTCCATCAAGCCCCCGATCTTCGCCGGCACGGTTATCGCGACGAGTCTGATCTCGTTCCTCGCGGCGCTGACGGGCGGACGGGCGTTGCCACTTGGCCTGCTCGTCGCGGCGCTAAGCTTCGCCGCCGCGCTAACTTCCGCATATGGCCGACGCGCGCTGGGCGTGGGCATCGCGGGCATCCTGGCGCTCGTCATCGGCATAACGGGCGAGAAAGAAACGTTGGAGAATGCGCTCTCCAACACCGCCATCTTTGCGGGCGGCGCCCTGGCTTACGCCGCCGTGGCCCTTGTCATGGCCGTGCTGCTCGACGATCGAAACCGCCGCATCGTTCTGGGCGAGGCATTGCGCGCCTTCGCTGGCTATCTGCGCACCAAGGCGGCGGCGTTCGATCCATCCGAGACACCGAAGCTGGCATTGCGTGCGCTGATAGAAGCCCACGGCGTGCTGACAGAGAGTCTCCAGGTGGCGCGCGACATGGTCTATGCCGGGCACATGTCGCCGAAACGGCGCCAATATGCAGACGCGCTGACGGCACTGGTGGACTGTTTCGAGCAAATTCTCTCCAGCGACGCCGACCTGGAAATCCTGCGCCGCTCCCGTCACCGCCATCTCCTGCATCGAATCCGCGGACTGATCGAAGATTTCAGCGCCGATATCGAAACGCTGATCATCGCTTTGGCCGTGCCGGTTCCACACGTGCCGGTCCCGGATCATCGCGAACATCTGCGCGCCATCGCGCAAGAGATTGAGCGCATATCGCAAGTGCCGCCTGCGGATTCCCAGGAGGAAATTGTTCGCGCGGCCTTCCAGGCCACCCAGACAAAGCTCGTGCGGGCTGCGGCCCATATCCAGCGGCTGCACATCGCGGTCTATGAGCCCGAAAACCGCACGATCCACAGCAGCGTGAACATTGCCGCGTTCATGCAGCAGGAGACGACCAATCCTCGCGTCCTGCTGGCGCAGTTCAGCCTGCGCTCGCCGACGATGCGATACGCCATAAGGCTTACACTGGCGATGACGGCAGGCTATGCGATCACGCTGCTGTTTCCGAATTTCGTGCATGGCGGATGGATCCTGCTGACCACCGGCCTGATCATGCGGGCCAATTACAGCATCACGCGCCAGCGCCGGAACGACCGTGTTCTTGGAACGCTCGCGGGTTGCGTTGTGGCAGCCGGCCTGATCCATTTTCTGCCCGGATTGTGGCCGCTCGTCGGCGTGATTTTCGGCGTTGGCCTGTCTCATGCCTTCGGAACCGTGAACTACCGCGTCACCGCGCTGGGCGCCTCTGTCTCCGCGCTTTTGTTATTGCACTACCTCTATCCATCGGTTCAGCCGCTGTTCTTCGAGCGCATTCTCGACACGTTGATCGGCGCAGCGCTGGCCAGTGCGTTCAGCTTCCTGTTGCCGAGCTGGGAACGCCGCAACATTCCTCAGCTCGTGCAGAACCTTGTCGAGAAGGACCGTGTTTTCGCCGAACAGGCCTTGACGCGCGCGCCCATCGAGCAGGCTTATCGCATGTCGCGCCGCAACGCTTTGGACGCGGTATCGGCATTGTCCGCCGCGGCCCGCCGTCTTCTGGACGAACCGCGGGCGGACAAGCGCTCGCTTGCCGCGATCAACGAGTTGCTCAGCGCGAATTATCTCTTCGCATCGGATCTCGCCTCCGTGCGCACTGCGCTTCTGGCGCGGGCAAACGAGTTCGAGGCGGCGGAAGCGGACGGTGTTCTGGCCGCCGCGCGCGCCATCGTCATGGATACGCTGTCGCAAGGGAGCGCGGCCCGTGCCAATCGGCCCGATCATCTGCGCCGCCGCGGCTTGAGCGACCTGGCCGACACCGCGGCACTGCCCTTCCTGCGGCGCAGGCTGCTCCACATCGAGCGTTCCGCGCGGAACGTAGCCGCGCTCGCCGCGCGTGCCACTCAGACCGCATGATCTTTGGCCGCCGCGGCGATGGCTGCAGCCGCACGTCGCAAAGGCGCGAGATAGCGGGCCGCCGCATCGCGATCCGGGAGCCTGCGGCCCAGATAGCGCAGGGTGATCGCCGCGACGGCGGCGCCGTCCTGCAGGACAGGCACCGCCATTCCCTGCGCAGGGGCCTGGGGCAACTCCACCGTGGAAGCGAAGCCCGCGCGGCGTACCGACTGAAGCAACCGCGCCAGGGCACGCGGATCTCGCGCAAGCCGGTCTGTGCTGCGTGAGGATGCACGCAACAGTTCCAAGATTTTGTCCCGTTCATCTTCGGAGCAGAAGGCGATATAGGCGCGCCCCAGCGCAGAGAGCAGCATCGGCACCCGCCGATTGACGTAGTTCTCATCGATGGCGAACGGGCTTTCGCGGCCGGTGCTGAACCGTACCCGCATCGCATCCCGCTCGAGCGTGGCGATCGCGACGGGCCATTTGTGCTCCGCCGTCAGCGCCTGGAGAAACGGCCTGGCCGCCTCCACGATCGCGTCGCTGTAGCGAAAACCGGACGAAAGCCGCAGGGCTCGCTCTCGCAGGGCGTAACCGGCCCGCCGCGGCAAGCGGGCGACGTATCCGCCCTCCTCCAGAGTGCCCAAAAGGCGGAAAACCGTGGGCTTGGGCAGGCCCGTCGCCTCCGAAATGTCCGCCAGTGTGGCCGGCACGTGGCGGTTGAGCGCTTCCAGGATGTTCAGGGTCCTGAGGACAGGTTCGACGGCGGTCATGGATCCCAATTCCGCATTACGGAATTCACGAGTTTTGCACGGGACAGCGGCGCGGCCAAGGTGGACCGTTGGGGACGGAACAAGACCGGAGACCGCGATGTCCGAAGCCGCCCTCAAGCTTGCACCTGCCGCCCTCACCGTTTCGCCGCTGACGCCGACCATCGGCGCGGAGGTCGGCAATATCGACTTGTCGCTGCCGCTCGACAGGCAAACCCGGCAAGCGCTTCGCGACCTGCTCCTGGAATGGAAGGTCATCTTCTTCCGCGACCAGGACATCACGACAGAGCAGCATCTCGCCTTCGCACGAAACTTCGGCGAGCTGGAGGTGCATCCGTTCGCCCCCCACAAGAAGGATTATCCCGAAGTCCTCGCGATCACGCACGACAAGGACAACAAGGGCAAAGAGAACACGTGGCACAGCGACGTGACCTGGCGCATAGAACCCTCACTAGGCTCGGTGTTGCGCGCGATCGAAATCCCGCCGTTCGGCGGCGATACGCTTTTTGCCGATATGTACGCCGCCTATGACGGCCTGACAGACGAGGTGAAGGCGAAGATCGAAGGCAAGAAGGCGTTGCACGACTTTGCGCATTTCCGCGTCGGCATGCGCAAGCGCGGGCTGAGCGAAGAACAGATCGAGGCGTTCAACAGGAAATATCCCTCGGTCGAACATCCCATCGTACGAACTCATCCGGAGACGAAGAGAAAGGCGCTCTACGTCAATGCCGCATTCACCCAATACATCGTGGACATGGATCGCGATGAATCCGCGGATCTGCTCAAGCATCTCTATGCGCAGGCGGCAATCCCCGAGTACCAGTGCCGCTTCCGCTGGCAGACGAATTCCATCGCCTTCTGGGACAACCGCGCCAGCCAGCACTACGCGGTGTCGGACTATTGGCCTGCCGTACGCCGCATGGAACGCGTGACGATTATCGGCGACCGGCCCTACTGACCGGCCGCCGATACCGGATCTATTTTTTCGACGCCATGCTCTTGTCGCGGATGGCGCGGAACTCATTGCCCTCATTCCAGTCCGGCCACTTGTCGCTGTTCGCGATCTCGTCGCCAACCGTGTAGAGCGCGTCCATATCCTGGACGGGGCCGCTCAGATCCCAATCCGCTTTCCATTCGTCGGACGGCTGGTGGTAGTGATGCAGTAGATAGTCAAGCCGCACCGCATCTCCCGCTTTCGTACCGCCGTCAATCAGGTCGTGGCCGCCGCCCGGATCCAGCATCGGCACCCCGACCTTCGCGAGGCTGATGTGGTCGGAACGGTAGAAGTAGCCCTTCTCCGGCTCTGGATCGGGCGTGATGACACGATTTTGCGTCTTCAACACGGCAGCAAGCGTATCCTCGAGCTGCGAGGCCCCGTTGCCCACCAGCACCATGTCACGGGCGCGGCCTTCGGGAATATTCGCATCGAGATTGATGCCGCCCACGATGTGGTTGAGCGGCCAGATCGGATGCTCGGCGAAGTATTCGGAACCCAACAGACCCTGCTCTTCCATCGTCCAGGCGATGAAGGCGACCGAACGCTGCGGGCGCGGCTTGTCTGCCGCAAAGGCTTCGGCGATCTCCAGAATGGCGGAGACACCCATGCCGTTGTCGACGGCGCCGTTATAGATCTTGTCCGCACCTGCGACGTCGGGCTTCACACCGAGGTGATCCCAATGCGCAGTGTAGAGGAAATAATCGTTGGGATGCTTGGACCCCGGCAATACACCGACCACGTTGCGCGTCTTGAAGTGCGAGATCGTGGAATGCAGATCGGCCGATAATGTTTCGCCCGCCATCGGCACAGCCTTGAATCCGCGCTGATTGGCGGCGGCCTTTTCTTTCTCATAGTCGAGGCCCGCGCGCTGGAACAGCTTTTTGGCGGTATCGAGCGTCACCCAGCCCTGCACCGGGGTCATGTGCGCATCGCCGTCGGCATTGTCGAGCCAGGACTTCGCGCCGGAGTTCGAGTTGCGCACAACCTGCCAGCCATAAGCCGCGGGCTTCTCCTCATGCACGATGATCGCGGCTGCCGCGCCCTGCCGCGCGGCTTCTTCATACTTGTAGGTCCAGCGCCCGTAATAGGTCATCGCCTTTCCCTTGAAGAATTTCGGATCCGGATTGGCATCCTCGTTGCCGGGATCGTTGACGAGAATGACGACTGTCTTGCCCTTCACATCCACGCCGGCGTAGTCGTTCCAGCCGTATTCCGGCGCGACGACACCATAGCCGACGAACACGAGGGGCGAATCCTTGACCTTCACCTCGCCGCTCTTGAATTGCGGGGTCCAATACACGTCCTCATCGGGGAATTTGGGATCGATGGCCCCTTGTGGCGTGTTGAAGCTGAGGCTCGACTTGGCGGCATTGAGCGTGATGTTCACCGCGGGCACAGGCTGGAACCATGTGCCGTGATAGCCGGGCTTGAGCCCTATGCGCTTCATCTCGTCTGCGATCCATTGCGCCGCCGCTTCGCCGTTCTTCGTGCCGGGACCGCGGCCTTCGAACGCGTCGTCCGAAATGGCCTTGTCGCGTGCCGACAGGTCGGCGGCATTGATGTCCGGCGTCGTCTTGGGATGACCGGGATATTGCGCGGCAATAGCGGGCGCCGCTGCAACCAGAGCGGCGGTCGCAAGCAGAATATTCCGTAAGCGGATGAATCGCATGTGGATGATGTCTCCCCTTGTGAAGGCCGCATCCTAAGCGCTCGTCACGCTCGCGCAATATTCATGACGGGCATGTGACTTCTTCTATTGCGACGCAACGGGCGCAGCGACAATTTGGTACGATTTCTTCTGGAGGAGACACAAATGCCAAAATTCATCCGGTCCCGCGGCACGATCGATGCCGGACTGCCCTTCTCTGATGCCGTGCACGTTGGAGATGTGATGTATTTCTCCGGCGCGCTGGGCAATGTCCCCGGCAAGATGGAATTGGTGGCGGGCGGCATCGAGGCCGAGACGCGCCAGATGTTTCAGAACATCGCGCGGACGCTGGAGCAGAACGGACTCTCGTTCGACGACGTCTTCAAGTGCCAGGTGTTCCTCGCCGACATGAAGGAGTGGCCGACGTTCAACAAGGTCTATGTCGAGTATTTCAAACAGGACCGGCTGCCGGCGAGGTCCGCGCTTGGCGTAAACGGTCTGGCGCTTGGCGCACGGGTGGAGATGGAGATCGTCGCCCACGCGGGCAAATCCTGACCACACGTGTTCCGGCAGCCCCCTGAAGATATGATTACGGCCTTGTAATGTTCCCGAGGTGCGCGCAATATCAGCAGGAGCTCGCATCTGTCTTGCTATCGGGGGCAACACATGGAGCACAACGCAATCGCGCGCGCCGTTTTCGTGACGGCGACAGTGCTGATTTTCTGCGCCGTCGGTCCAACCGCCTCATTCGCGCAAGATAAATGCCGCACACCGGCGGACCAGGCGGAGATCAACCGGCTGCAGGCCGAAATCGAAAAACTCGAGAAGCAACGGGCTCAAATAGAGATCGATCGAACGGCACATAAGGCCCGTTATGATGAATTGCTGAAAGGATGGCCTCAAACCACCAAGCTGGTGGATGAAGCGGATCGGCAGCTTTCCGAAGACAACAAACGCGATCTCGATGTTCAGCAGCAGATGATCAAGGACTACGACGCGCAACGCCTCCTGCTCGCGAAACCCTGCCCTCCGCCGCCGAAGAACACGGGCGCGCCTGAACCTCCGCCGCTGGCTCCGCCCCCCACGCCCAAGCCGGTTGTCAAGAAATGCCGCACGCCTGAAGCCGAAGCGGAATTGAAACGCTTGAAGGACCAAAGGTGGCAATTGGATTCCAAGATCACGGGCCTGAAAGGTCCGATCAAAAGAGCAGCGAGAGACATCGGGAGGGCAAAAAAGGCGGCCCAGGAAGACCCCATTGGCCACGGCGCGGACACGAAGGCCGCCGAGGACAAATTCAACGACTTGGAAAGACAGAAACAGGACGCAGAGCGCGAGTTGAAGTCGGTGACAATCAGGATCAATCGCCTGGAAGAACTGTCGCCCTGCCCGCCGCCGCCGGCCAAAACGGATCAACCCGCAAAGCCGGAACAGCCCGCAAAAACAGACACACCGCCTGACACATTCGTCGAGCCCCCGAAACTGGCGCCCGCCGAAGTCGTGCCGCCGCAAAGCAAGAGTGGAGCGGAGACGCCCCACGCCGACCAGCCCGCCTCGCCGCCGCCCGATTTGAAGCCGCAGCAGGATACGTAAAAGCAGGATAAGGACAAAAAGAGCGACAAGGGGCCGCTCGGGCTTGGCATACAACTCGATTTCGGCATCGGCTTTGGCCACAAGCACGATGACGAGCGCCACCGCCACGACCGCGACGACGATAAATCGCATCAGCAGACCGACAAACCGCCGGAGGACCGGTAGGCCCAACAAAATGTTCCGTCATGGGCACCGACCGGCCCTCTCAGGAGTTTTGTTCCCGTAGAACAGACGGGAACAGTTCGATGAGACATCCAGTATTGCTTGCGGGCGTTGCCGCGGCGGCGATTTTCGCAGCCGCACCGCTCGCCGCGCAGACCACGCAAAGCGTGACCAATCCAACGGCGCCGGCGACAACCAATCCGAAGAACGACAGCAGTCAGTGCGCCCAGCCCGCGCCTGGGGAAACTCATACCAATACGACGGCGAACAAGAACTGCACGGAGCAGACGTCATCGCCTCCCAGCGCAACACCAGCCAGTGCGAGTCAGCCCACGCCGAAGCCGAAGAACACGGCAACCCCGGCAAGCGTCACAAAACCAGGTCCAGAACCGATGACGAAGCCCTCGGCCGACCCCTGCAAGACGCCCAGCGGCACGACCACGCCCGCGCAGGCCAATCCACAATGCAACAGCAAAAGCGGGATCACACAGGGCGGACCGTTCGGGCACTAGGCTGAAGTACGCGCGCGCCGGTAGCAGACGACATACAGCGCAAGAAGCATCATGAGCATCGCGATGGAAACCACGCCGTCGGCAGCGGCCCATTCGGCACGGACAAGAGGAAGCGCCTTCGCCGACGGTATCCATGCCGTCAGGGCGTAGTGAACTGCAAACAGCGGTAAAACGAGGAGAAGGTAAGTCCTCGCCGCCGCCCGCCAGTGCCCCCGCATGCCGCGCCGGCTCATGTGAAGTTTGAATTCAGTCACCCGTCCCGTTCGCGCGGCGACCCAAGGCACCAAACGAAGGCTAAGGAGATCGATAATCGGCGTGGACAGCGCAACGAAGACCAGCGTCAGCACATAGGGATCGACTGGAACGGTGATGGCCATGTCCAAGGTATTCTTCAGCATCGAGAGAAGGAACGCGGCTACGGCTTCCGCAATCAACAGCGCGATCTGCCAGCCATAAAAGAACGCGAAGCCGCTATCGAGCACCCAAGCGGATGCGGGGCTGTCCATCATGCGCCGCAGCGCCACAGCCGCGAGCCAGAAGACTCCGAAAAAGCGCACGATGATGGCGATGGCGGCCAAATCGCCGAGCACATGGCCTTGCGTAAGGACCAGATCGACAAGATCGGTGGATATTCCGATGACGAGCATGCCAAGCCATGGCGCCGGCGCGCGCCAGAGCGAGCGAAACAATTCCCGAAGCGTTTCCCCCGTCACCACGTCCCCCAACGTGATCGTGATCAGGGCGAAAGCTTAGCACATCACAATGGAATATTGCCGTGCTTTTTCCAGATCTGGGGGACTTGCTTGTTTTTCAGCATTCGCAGCGCGCGGGCGATGCGCCAGCGCGTGGAGTGCGGGCGGATGACGTCGTCGATATATCCGCGTGACGCCGCGATAAAGGGATTGAGGAAGCGATCCTCATATTCCTTTGTGCGGGCCGCAATCTTGTCGGGATCGCCGATGTCCTGGCGGAAGATGATCTCCACCGCGCCCTTCGCGCCCATCACGGCGATCTGCGCCGATGGCCAGGCATAGTTCACATCCGCACGCATATGCTTGGATGCCATCACGTCATAGGCGCCACCATATGCCTTTCGCGTGATGACAGTGACTTTCGGGCATGTCGCTTCGGTATAAGCGAAGAGCAGCTTCGCGCCGTGCTTGATGATGCCCGTATGCTCCTGCGCGGTACCCGGTAGAAAGCCGGGAACATCCACGAAGGTCACAATCGGAATATTGAAGCAATCGCAGAAGCGGACGAAACGCGCAGCCTTGCGCGAGGAATCGTTATCAAGCACGCCCGCCAGCACCATGGGCTGGTTGGCGACGAAGCCGACCGTCGATCCTTCGATGCGGCCGAAGCCTGTGATGATGTTCTTCGCAAACGCTTCACCGATCTCGAAGAAATCGCCTTCATCCGCAACCTTCAGGATGAGTTCCTTCATGTCGTAAGGCTTGTTCGGGTTCTCCGGCACCAGTGTGTCCAGGCTCATCTCGGCGCGTTGCGGCTCGTCGTCAGTCGGCCAGTGCGGCGGCTTTTCCCGATTGCTGAGCGGGAGGAAATCGAACAGCCTGCGGATTTCCTCTATGGCGATCACGTCGTTGTCGAAGGCGCCGTCCGCGACGGCGGATTTCGACGTGTGGACTTTCGCGCCGCCGAGTTGTTCGGGCGTCACATCTTCCTGCGTCACCGTCTTCACCACGTCGGGGCCGGTGATGAACATGTAGGACGTGTCGCGCACCATGAAGATGAAGTCGGTCATGGCGGGCGAATACACGTCGCCGCCCGCGCACGGCCCCATGATGACGCTGATCTGTGGCACCACGCCCGAGGCGAGCACGTTGCGTTTGAACACCTCGCCATAGCCCGCGAGGGAGGCCACGCCCTCCTGGATGCGCGCGCCGCCTGCATCCAGCAGGCCGATCACGGGCGCGCCGTTCTGCATCGCCATGTCCTGAATCTTGCAGATCTTCTGCGCATGCGTTTCCGACAGGGAGCCGCCGAACACGGTGAAATCCTTGGCGTAGACATAGGCCATACGGCCATTGATCGTGCCCCAGCCGGTGACCACGCCATCGCCGGGGATGATGTTCTTGTCAGCCCCGAAATCGGTATTCCGGTGCTCGACGAACATGTCGAATTCCTCGAAGGACCCGGGGTCGAGCAACAGTTCGATGCGCTCGCGCGCCGTAAGCTTGCCGCGGGCATGTTGGGCTTCGATGCGCTTCTCGCCGCCGCCAATGCGGGCCCGCGCGCGCTTCTGTTCGAGTTCGGTGAGGATATGCTTCATGGCGTGCCCGTTCGATGAGAAAACTGCAAATCGGCCCGGAGATTGTGGGGGTTGGGCTGCCCGGTCAAGGCAGGAAGGCCGCGAACTGCTCCGCTGCGGAAAGCTCGGCAGAGAGCCGGTTCAGTCGTGTTTGCGCTTCCGTGTCCAGGCCCCACTTTTCGGATTGGAAGGTCTCATCCAGCGTGGCGGCCGCGAAGGCTTGCTCGGCGTCGATATGTTCCTCGATCAGCGCCAAAGCCAGGACCAGCGAGCCCGTGATGGTCGCGGCCGTGTGGAGTGCGGCCAGCGTAAAATCGTCCGTTCCGGCGATGGCCCGTTCCAGCGCGACAAGCGCTTCCGGCGATTGCTCGGTGAATGCGATGCCTGTGGCGACACTAAGCCGGACGCCATAGCGTTCCGCAACCCAGTCGAGCAACGGATTCCATACGGCCGCCTGCCGCGCCACGAGCTCCTCAGGCTGCTCGGCGCGATAACAGAGGAGATCGGTACGGCCAAAGGAAAGCGCGTGCTCAGCGACCCGTTGCCGGTTCGCCTTCACCCCGTCGATAGCCGCGAAAGCAAGTCGCGTGAGAAACATGTTCGGAGGATCGATATTTTCGTCCTGCGCCGCCCACTCGGTCGCAACCGCATCGGCCAGCGCGCGGTTTGGCAATTCTACGCTGGCTTTGCCTTGGGTCTTCAAGACCCGGCCGTCGAGCAGCACCCGCCACACGCCATCCCTCTCATCGATCGAGACGTCCTTGTAGAAGCGCTTCATTTCTTCTTCTTCCGCGCGTGCATCGGAAATGGATCGCGCGCATCGGCTTCATTGAAGCCCAGGAACTTCCAAGACTTCTCCATGTGCGAGGTGAGCGGCGCCGTCACCTGCAGCCGGCCCTCGCCCGGATGCTCGATGTCGATGGAGCGGGCATGCAGATGCAGACGATCCGCGACCTCGCCCTTTCCGCGCGCTTCGGCGCCGCCATATTTGAAATCGCCGACGATGGGTGTTCCCAGCGACGCCAAATGCACGCGGATCTGGTGCGTGCGGCCAGTGAGCGGCTTGGCGGCGACCCAGGCATATTCGTCGCCCACCTGATCGACGACGACATAGTCGGTCAGCGCGTATTGGGCGGATTTATCGGCGGTGTCCTTCGCCACCACGCGCTCGTCGCGGCCATGCGGGCCATGGCCGCCTTCCTTCGCCAGCGAGAGTTTGATCGTGCCGCGTTTCTGCTTCGGGACGCCTTTCACCAGTGCCCAATAGATCTTCTGCGCATCCCGCTTGGCCAGCGAGTCGGACAGATTCGCCGCCACAGAGGTGGTGCGGGCGATGACGAGGACGCCTGAAGTATCGCGGTCCAGCCGATGCACCAGCTTGGGCCGCTGATTCTTCTCGAATTGCAGGCTGTCCAGCATGCCGTCGACATGGTGGGTTAATCCGCTGCCGCCCTGCGTGGCGAGGCCCGATGGTTTGTTGATAACGATGACGCTGGAATCCATATAGATCACAATGTCTTCCAGCGACTTCCTCACATTTCCACTGAGCTGTGGAGAAGTTGTTTGTGATTTTGTGCGTTTTTCCGCCGCCTGACTGTGGATGGTATCGAGTTGCGGGGGCAGGCGAAGGGTTTGGCCTGTGGACAGCCGGTCGCTCGCCCTGGCGCGCCTACCGTCCACCCGCACCTCCCCCTTGCGCAGCAGCTTCTCGAGTTGGATGTGACTCAACGCCGGATAATGTCGCTTGAACCAGCGGTCCACGCGGACGTCGTGATCATCTTTGGAAACGTGGACGGTCTTGGCCATGAAAAATCGTTGTCGTTGACGGGTCTAGAAGAGTCACCTAGCCTGTTTTCACAGGGGATGGGGTTCCCCCTTTAACCGCCGGACGGTCCGAAAAGCCAGATGGCTGATGACTCCTACCGCAATTGACCGCGGCAGGAGTCCGTCTTCCCGACGCCCGCCGCAAGGCGGGTTTTTCATGCCCTCCACGGAGGAGTTCGGAGAGACAATGAACCTGGCGACCTGCATCTATGTGATGATCGGCGGAGCTTTGGGCTCGCTGGCCCGATATGCGATTTCGGCCTGGACCTTGCCGATCAGCCGCGATCTGCCATGGGGGACCATTGGCATCAACTTCGCCGGTTCGTTCATCATCGGCTTCTTCGGAACCCTGACGCTGGCCGCTGGACGCTTTCCGGTTTCAGAGAATGTTCGCCTGCTCGTGATGGTGGGGATTTGCGGCGGATTCACGACCTTCTCGTCATTCAGCCTACAGACGCTGGATCTCATCCGCAGCGGCGCCATGGCGCGCGCGGGCGTGAACATGGTCGGCTCCGTCGTCCTGTGTGTGGCGGCTGTCGCGCTCGGCCACTACATCGCGGCACAGCTCAATCAGCACCAGGCGCAGGTGGCACAGATCCCCCTCGAAGAGGAATCCCGTATCACCGACACGGCCGACGCCTAGTCCTGCCGGCGTTTGGCGCGAAGCTTCGCCCAGTAGTCGAGGCGTTTCTGCACCTCGCGTTCGAAGCCGACGTCGCGCGGCTGATAAAGCGATTGCCGCTCCATCCCGTCCGGAAAGTAGTTTTGACCGGAGAAACCTTCCTCGGCTTCGTGGTCGTATTCGTAGCCTTTGCCGTAACCCAGATTCTTCATCAGCTTGGTCGGCGCGTTGAGAATGTGCGCCGGCGGCATGAGCGAGCCGTGCTCCTGCGCCGCGCGCTTGGCGGCACCGAGTGATGTGTAGACCGCGTTCGATTTCGGCGCGCTGGCGAGATAGATCACAGTTTGCGCCAATGCTATTTCGCCTTCAGGCGAGCCGAGGAAGTCATAGACGTCCTTCGCAGCCAGGGCCTGCACTACGGCCTGCGGATCGGCGAGGCCGATATCCTCGATGCTCGCGCGCACGAGCCGCCGGGCGATATAGAGCGGTTGCTCGCCGCCCGCCAACATACGCGCCAGCCAGTAGAGCGCCGCATCCGGATCGCTGCCGCGGATCGACTTATGCAGCGCAGAGATGATGTTGTAATGTTCTTCGCGGCTCTTGTCGTAGAGCGGCATTCGGCGCTGCACGGCGGCTGTGAGCCCCGCGCTGTCCAGCGGCTTGGCGATCTTCAGCGACGCCACTTCTTCGGTGAGATTGAGCAGATATCGGCCGTCGCCGTCCGCCATGGCGCGCAGCGTCTGACGCGCCTCGTCTGTGAGCTTCAGTTTCTCGCCGTAGTGCGCTTCCGCGCGCTGCAGCAGCGTTTCCAGTGCGGCATCATCGAGGCGGCGCAACACCAGCACCTGGCAGCGCGAGAGCAACGCGCCGTTTAGCTCGAAAGACGGATTCTCCGTCGTCGCGCCGACGAGGATGACGGTGCCATCTTCGACCACGGGCAGAAACGAGTCCTGCTGGCTGCGGTTGAAGCGGTGGATTTCGTCAATGAAGAGCAGCGTACCCTGCCCCACGCGGCGGCGCTGGCGCGCGGCTTCGAACGTTTTCTTGAGATCGGCGACACCTGAGAACACCGCCGAAAGCTGATCGAAATGCAATTTGAACTGCGTCGAGAGCAGACGTGCGATGGTCGTCTTACCCGTGCCGGGCGGTCCCCACAGGATGATGGAATGTGCCCGGCCCTGTGCGACCATCCGGCCGATGGGCCCTTCCGGGCCAATCAGGTGATCTTGCCCGACGACTTCCGCAAGCGATTTGGGGCGCAGGCGATCGGCCAGCGGGCGCGGCGCCCCCTCATCCAACCCGCCGGCTTCAAACAGATCGCTCATGCGCAAACATAACGCGCGAGCCGGCCTCTAGCCATCAACGCTTAGGGATAGCCTGCTGCCGCCGCGATCTACGACAAGGCTCCAGTGCCCCTGCGCGGCGGCAAGGCCGCCGGTGAGTTCGGGAACGGTGTGGATTTCCTTCCCGTTAAGGCCGCGCACGATGTCGCCGGGCCGAAAGCCGTAACCTGCCGCGGGAGTTCCAGGCGCGACCGACACGATCACAACGCCCGTCGCGCCTTCGTCCATGTTGAGATCGAGTGCAACCGCCGGCGAGAGATTCTCGACCTTGGCGCCCGTGAGCGGATTGTGTCCGCCGATTATTGATGCGTCGCGCGGCGCTTCAGGCGGCGCGGCAAGCACTACCTGCACGTCGTGGACCTTTCCGTCCGACGAGACCTTGAAGGTCGGCGTGTCGCCCGGCTTGTGCGTCGTCACGCGATAGTTGAGCGATTGCATGTCGTCCACGGGAAATCCATCGATGGCGAGAACCACGTCGCCGACCTTCAACCCGGCCTTTGCCGCCGGACCGCTCGGATAGATGGTTTTCAGGATAACGCCTTCCGGCCGCGAAAGGCCGACGGACGGCGCGATCGAACTCGTCACCGTCTGCCCTTCCGCGCCGAACCATGCCATCTTGAATGTGCCGCCGCTTCCCGCGCCCTCCACGAACCGGCGTGCAAGATTGGAGGGAATGGCGAAACCAATGCCGATATTGCCGCCGGAATTGGAATAGATCGACGAGTTGATGCCGACGAGACGCCCATCCGTGGTCACCAGCGCGCCGCCGGAATTGCCAGGATTGATGGCAGCATCCGTCTGGATATAGACGGCGTCTGAGGAGGTGGCTTGTGTGCGCGCCTGCGCCGACACGATGCCCATGGTCACCGTCTGCCCCACGCCGAACGGGTCACCGATAGCGAGTACCAGGTCGCCCACCTGCACCTTGTCGCTATCGCCGAACGCCACTGTCGGCAATTTCTCGCCTTTGGTGTCGACCTTGAGCAGCGCCAGGTCGAGCCGCGCGTCCGCCTGCACGACCTTCGCCTTGAATTCACGCTTGTCGGCCAGTGCGACGACGATCTCCTGACCGCCCTGTATCACGTGATTGTTGGTGAGGATGAGACCATCCGGACGCACGATGACGCCCGAACCCAGCGATTGCTCGATGCGCTGCCGCATCTGGGGCGTGACGCCGAAGAACCGTTGGAACATGGGATCGGCGAAGAGCGGATTGACCTGCTGCTGCACCACAGCGCGCGCATACACGTTCACCACGGCTGGCGCGACCTTCTTCACCACCGGCGCGAAGGAGAGCTGCATCTGCATCATGGATTGCGGCACCACGACGGAAGGTGTGCCGTCCTTATTCGCCGCGAAGGCC
>JBQCFD010000070.1:0-7419 GCA_051959625.1 Rhizomicrobium sp. | reverse complement strand
CTGCGGCCAGGGCAGCGGCATGTGCACGATGCCGATGACGGAAACGGCGGCGAGAGCGATCGCAGCCAGCAGCAGCGTGTTGCCGAGATCGAGCGTGGCGGCGGCGATCACCACGGGAGCGATGAACATCAGCGAAAACGGATTCTCGATGCCGCCCGTGAGATAAAGGAGCGCGCCCAGCTGCACGACGTCATAGGCGAGATAGGCAGTCGCCGCGCGGTTGGAGAGCCGGTGCGTCGGACGATAGCGCAGCGCAAGGAACCCGTTCAGCGCGGCGCTCGCCGCGACCGCGATCGCGCAAGGCAAAAGCGGCAATGGATAGCCAAGGCCGAAATGCACCAGGAGCAAAGTGACGGATTGGCCCCCGATCGCGAGCCAGCGCAAGTTCGACAGAGTGCGCAAGCGCACGCGGCCGGGATGTGAGGGCAGAACGGAGAAGTCGTCCTCCGCCGCCCACAGCCAACCCAATCTCGATTGCTCCTGTTCCAGCTCCGTCGTGCTCATGCCGTTTCCGATGCGGGACCTTTCGCCGCTTTGGCGCGCGCGGCTCCCAAGTCTAACAATGCCGGGCCTTGCCGAGGAAGGTGTCGACGATGCGGACGCCCGAAGCGCTGATCCCCTACATTGTGATGGCCGCCCTGGTCCTTGGCGGCTGGGCGTGGCATCTGGGCGATCGCGTGGGTGGCGTCGGTCAGGTGGTGACCAGCGGAGAAGCCAGCATCGGCGGTCCTTTCGCGCTCACCGATCAGAATGGCAAGGCTTATACCAATCAAAATCTGCACGGGCATTGGACGCTTCTCTATTTCGGATATACGCACTGCCCCGACGTCTGCCCGCTGACCCTGGAAATGATCAGCGACACGCTGACGAAACTGGGCCCAAAGGCGGCGCGCGTCACGCCAGTTTTCGTCACCGTCGACCCGGATCGCGATACGGCGTCCGTGATGGGCCAATATGTGGCCGCGTTCGGAAAGAGCTTTGTGGGACTGACCGGCACCGACGCGCAGATCGCAAGAATGCTCAGGGAATATCGCGTATATGCCAAGACACGCCCGCTGAAGGGCGGCGGCTACAGCATGGACCATTCGGGCCAAATCTATCTTCTGGACCCGAACGGCAAATTCGTCGGCACCTACGAAGAGGTCGACGGGCCAGACAAGATCGCCGCCGACTTGAAGCAGAGATTGTGACCAAAATCGTCAACCAAGCCGTCATGGCCGCCACACGGGCGGCCAGGACGGTTTGCTTTCACGGCAAGATTTTTCGACGGCTTCGCGCTAGATCGCCGGCACCGGCAAGCCCGACTGCAGGCAGGCGGCAATCAGCGTATTGCGCATCAGGTTGACGATGGTGGTGGCGCCTATGCCGCCTGGAACCGGCGTGATCGCGCCCGCGGCCTCCGCCGCGGCGTCATACTCCACATCGCCCACGATCTTCGTCTTGCCTTCGCCTGCGTCGATCCGATTGATTCCCACGTCGATGACGGTGGCGCCCGGTTTCACCCAGTCGCCTTTCACGAAATAGGGTTTGCCGATGGCAGCGACCAGAATGTCCGCCGCGCGGCAGAGCGCCGGCAGATCGCGGGAGCGGGAATGCGCCATCGTAACCGTCGCATTGGCGGCGAGAAGAAGCTGCGCCGCAGGCTTCCCGAACAGCAGCGAGCGGCCGATGACAAGCGCATTCATGCCGGCAATGTCGCCGACATACTCCTTGAGCAGCATCATCATGCCCATCGGCGTACAAGAGACGAGCTTCGCGCGGCCCGAAAGCAACAGGCCTGCATGGTAGGGCGTCAGTGCGTCCACATCCTTCGCCGGATCGAGAAGATCGAGCACGGCGGCTTCGCGGACCTGCCTGGGCATGGGCATCTGCACGAGAATTCCATGCACCGCCTTGTCGTCGTTCAGTGCCTTCACGCGCGCAAGCACTTCGGCTTCGGTGGCATTTTCGGGCAGCGAATAATGAAATGACCTGAACCCTATCGCTTCCGCCGTCTTGCCCTTGTTCCGGACATAGACCTCGCTCGCGGGATCGGTGCCGACGAGAACGGTGGCAAGCCCAGGCACCAGGCCGTGCGCGGCCTTCAGCTTGGCGGCTTCGGCCTGGATGCGAGCGCGCAGCCCCGCTGCAAACACTTTGCCGTCGATGATGCGCGCCGTCATGTCAGAACTCCGAAAGCCTCGCTTCGAGACGTGGCCTATCACCATCGATCTCGATTGTCTTGAGTCGCGATGTCTCGCCAGCCGCAATGCGGATGGCGGATTTTGGAATGTCGAGCGCGTCCGCGAGCAGCACGATCAACGCCCTGTTCGCCTTGCCGTCTTCGGGTGGCGCGGAAACGCGCGCTTTCAGATGCGGATTGCCGGCGGAATCCTTGCCCCATTCTTCGATGGCATCGCGGCCGCCGCGCGGCGTGAGTTTCACCACAATACGCAACGCGCCGGCGCGCCGGGTGAAACGGGCGCTCACGCGTAGTAGGAGATCAGATAGCTCAGGAATTCCAGACCGATCAGAACGATGAGCGGCGATATGTCGAGGCCACCGATCGGCGGAATGACCTTGCGCACCTGGCGGAAGACCGGCTCCGTCGCCGCATCCAGAAACTGCACCACCATGCGCGCATAGCGGTTGTAGGTGTTGATCACGCCGAACGCGATAAGCCAGCTCACGATGACGGCGGCGATCACGACATATGTATAGAGCGTGATGAGTTCGAGGATCAGCCAGATGAAAGGGTTCACGTACATGCGGCCTCGCCTCGCGGGTTCGATGAAAGTGTTTTAGCGGCGCGGTTCCATGGGGGGCAAGCAAAGGAACCCTGCGGTGCAGATGTAATAAGCGAAAGGTGGCTTGCCAACCGAAGCGGTTAAAGCCGCCCTCCTTCGCCAAGGCTTCGGAGGACAACCTTCTCGGATTCGCCGCGAAGGTTGGTGGAGCTGAGCGCAATCGAACCGCTGACCTCCTCATTGCGAACGAGGCGCTCTCCCACCTGAGCTACAGCCCCTGACCGGGGTTCGCGAGGGTCCGCCTCGCGAGAGGCCGGGTTTTAGGGAGCCCCGGTCAGCCCGTCAAGGCGCGCTTGGGACGAAGTCCGGCCGCCCGCGGAAACGCCACCAGACATAGACCCAGATCGCCAGAATCAGGGGATACATCAGCATGCTCGCCTCGGTGCCGAGCACGCCGCCGGTGAGCCAGGCAGGCCCGTTGAACGTGACGTCAAACATGCGGCCTTGCGGAATCTGGGCGCCGTTCGGCGTGCCGATCACGAAGAGCTGCAGAAAATCGAACGCAATGTGGAAGCCGACCGCAAACCAAAGATTGCCGGTGCGCAGCACCGTGTAGCAGAGCCACAGACTCAACGCGATGAGCGTGATGACGTCCCAGATGTTCTCGCCCGGTTTGAAGAAATAATGCGCCGACGTGAAAATGAGCGCGATCACAACCGACGCCGGCCAGAAGCCGATGCTCTTCCACAAGGTTTGCAGGAGATAGGAGCGGAAGAAATATTCCTCCGCGATCCCAACGCAGATATTCGCGCCAAACCACGCCAGCGCGGAATAGAGCAGCGCATCTCCGGTGAGGGCAAAGCCCCTGATCTGCATCCCGCCCAGCGCGACCATGCCGATGCCGACAACGCCCGCCATCACCGCGCCGACGATGAAGCCCTCGCCAATGCGTCTGCCCAGGGGCGCGCGAAACGGAAAGCCATAGCTGAACAGGCCGCGATGCTCATAGAGCGCGAAGGGCAGCGTGCAGATAATGCCCGTGAGGAAGTTGACCGCCTCGCCGAAGGCGGTGCCGCCTGCCGTCAACCCGTTGGCGATGTGAAGCGCCTTCTGTAGCGGCACAAGCGGAAACTGCAGCAGATATTGGACCGGAAAAGCCGCGAGCAAAAAGAAAATAACCGCACGCCACAGATAGCGCAGCTTGCCGTCTGCGCCCAGGAACAGGCCCTTCATCGCAACCCCCGCACTCACGCGCGAGAAAACTAGCGCGTCACTGTTTTCCCGTATAGGCCACGCGCCACACCGTGTTTCCCGCATCGTCGGCGACGAGCAGGCTTCCGTCCCTGGCGACGAGAAGCCCGGCGGGACGGCCCCATACCTGCGCGGGACTCGTGCCGGGTTTGGCAAAGCCCGTGAGGAAGTCGTCGTAGCCGCCCACGGGCTTTCCCTTCGCGAACTTCACGCGCACGACCTTGTAACCGGTCGGTGTCCCGGAATTCCACGAACCATGCAGCGAGACAAAGGCATCTCCCTTGTAGTCCTTCGGGAATTGCGCGCCCTCGTAGAACACCAGACCGAGCGGCGCGGAGTGCGACTGGAAGAGAAGATCCGGCGTCACCGTCTTGGCAACGAGATCGGGACGCTTCGCGCCATAGGTCGGATCGGGATTGTGGCCGATATAGGCATAAGGCCAGCCATAGAACGCGCCCTTCTCCAGATGGGTGAGATAGTCAGGCACCAGCCCATCGCCATAGCCGTCGCGCTCGTTCACGCTCACCCACAAGGTGCTGGTGCCGGGATAGAATGCGATGCCGACGGGATTGCGGATGCCCGTCGCATATTGGGTGAGCTTGCCGTCCGCTTCGACTCTGTTGACGGCCGCGCGCGTCGGCGCCTCGCCTTCCTCGATATTCGCGCCGGAACCGACAGCGACATAGAGTGTGCCGTCGGGCGCGAAAGCGATGTCGCGCGTGAAGTGGTCGCTATCCCCGCCGAAGCTCTGCGTGGTGACGCGCTTCTTCTTCCCGGCGGTGAGCGCGCCATCCTTGTAATCGAGCCGCCATACCGCCTCGGTGTCGCCGACATAGAGCGCGCCGTCATGGAAGGCGAGGCCGTGCGGCCGATTGAACCCGGACGCGAATGTCGCGAGCTTCTCCGCCTTGTCCGTGCCGCGCAGGATCTTGATGTCGCCTGCACGGGTTTCGGCGACGAATACATCGCCGTTCGGCGCCATCGCCATCCAGCGCGGATCAGACAGACCCGACGCGTAGACCGAAACCGTGAAGCCATTGGGCGCATCGGGAACGACACCGGCGGGCCGGGAAATCTTCTGCGAGGAATTGGCGACGGCGGGCGTTGCGAAAGGTTTCGGCAGCTCGGCGGGCGAGACCTGGAAATGCTTGCCCGGGTGATCGTCGGTGGCGGCGCGCGCGGCGCTCGCAACACCCAGCAATACAACGAAAATTCCGCCTATCACCCGCATCGCGCACATCCTCCCGTCCTGTTCGTAAACGGCAAATTTACCATCGCGGCACCACCTTGGCCGGAACGCACGAGGCTTGCCATGCGATCCCTGCCGCTCGCTCTTATCATGCTGCTGGCTACTGTAATGCCCGCGCTCGCCGAAGAGGATGCGGCGCCCGCGCACAAGGAGACGCAGTCCACCAGCTTCATCATGGTGGAGCCGATGTACACCACTATCGTGGATGCGGGACGGCCACAGGGCATGCTGCTCGTTGCCATCGGGCTCGATGTTCCCAACGCGGCGTTGCGCGCGGAAGTCAATCACGGCCTGCCGGTGCTGCGCGACGATTACGTACGCAGCCTCATGGCTTTCACAGCCGCCGCCGTGCGCCCGACCGCGCAGCCGGATGTGGAGATGATCGCCGCGCGGCTTCAGCGCGTGACAGACAAGGCACTCCACCAGAAAGGCGCGCGCGTGCTGCTCGCGCAGGTGGCCATCCAGAACAAGAAGTTCTGACGCCGATCAGGCCATGACGCTGGTCGGCGAGCCACCGATGGATTGCGCCATCCTGTCGAGCAAGGATATCGCGTTCGCCGATTGAGCGCTTGCCTGATAGCTTTGCCAGGCCTTGGCGAAATCCGCCGAGGTGAGCGATCCCGAGCCGCTTGTGTCGAGCGCGTCGAAATCGTTCTGCGCCTCCGCCGCCGTGCCACCATCGGCAGTGACAAAGCTGCTGAATTCGCTTTCGCTGATTTGGCCATCGTCGTTGCCGTCCATCGCCTGCAACAGGCCGTTGGCGACGTCGTCCGCCGAACTGCCGGCGTCAGAATGGCTGTGATGACGTTGGTGATGACGGTGCGCGCCTTGTGAAGCCTGCGACTGCGAGAGAGCATCGGACATCCGGGTTTCGGAAATGCCGGACGCGCCGTTCTGGTCGAGCGCGGAGAACAGCGCATCGGCCTGCTGCTGCGTGCCGCCCTTGTCCTCGACATAGGATTCCATCTCGGTCTGGGAAACCTCGCCATCGCCATCGCTGTCCATGGCCGAGAAAAGCGAGTCGAGCGGATTGGACGAGGATTGCGCCGGGTTTGCCTGAAGCGACACGAGGCTTGCCAGCATTGCCCCGCTCAGGGGATTGGCCGGCGGAGAAGACGTCGCGGCGCCGTCCAGTTGCGGGATCGCCTGCTGGAAGGCACTTACCGCGGCCGCCGTGGTCGAGGTGCTGGACGAACTCGGCGACAGTGCCGACATTAGCTGGGAGAGCATCCCGCTCGCGGCGCCGGCAGCAATGGAAGCAATCATGACAGTCTCCGAGATTGGCTGGAACGACATGCCCGAATTCTTCCGGCGTCTTTGTTTTTGCGAAGATTAGGCCTCTGTCAGGTCGCGCGGCGTCGCATGGCCGGGCGCGAAAAACAGGTTGAACGAAGTCTTACCGGCGACACTTCCGCGACAAACAGGGAAAGAATTGCAGGTGAGGCACGGCAGAAATTGCCATGTCACATGGCGGAAATGCCGCCATCCACCTTCAATTCCGCGCCGGTGACGAATTTGGATTCATCGCTCGCCAGATAGAGCACGGCATAGGCGATGTCATCGGGCTCGCCGATCTTGCCGAGCGGCACCTGGCGCGCAAGCTTGGCATAAGCTTCGTCCCTGCCGAAACGCTGGACCAGAGGGTCCAGGATCGGGGTGGCGATGAACACCGGATGCACGGAGTTCGATCGGATGCCATAGCCTTTGCGCGCGCAATGCAACGCCACGGATTTGGAGAGATGGCGCACCGCTGCCTTGGCGGAATTGTAGGCCGCCATGTTGTGACCTGCGATGATGCCGGAGATAGACGAAATATTGACGATGGAACCGCCCAAGCCGGTGGCTTTCACCGTCTCCGCCATCATGGGAGTGGCGTATTTGCAGCCGAGGAACACGCTGTCCAGATCGATCTCGTGTACGCGCTTCCAGTCTTCGAAGCTCGTGGATTCGACATCCGAACCCGCACTGATGCCGGCATTGTTGACCAACACGTGCAATCCGCCGAACGCCTTGTGCGTTTCGGCCAGCACATGAACCCATTGCTCCTGCTGCGCAACGTCATGCCGGATCGCGATGGCCGCGCCCTTGCGCGCGGCGTTGATGGAATCGGCAATACGCTGCGCACCTTCGAGATTTACGTCGGTGATGGCGACGCGCGCGCCTTCCTTCGCCAGCATCCGCGCCGAGGCTTCG
>JBQCFD010000069.1:0-9247 GCA_051959625.1 Rhizomicrobium sp. | reverse complement strand
CGAAGCTGCCGCCATATTCATCCGTGCGCTTGTTGGCGATGGGCGAGAAGAAACTTTGCGCCAGATAGCCATGCGCGAAATGCAGCTCCAGCCATTCGAAGCCCACGGCAAGTGCGCGCTTCGCCGCCGCCACGAAATCCGCTTGCACGCGCAGTATCTCGTCTCGCGACATGTCATGCGGCACGCGCGGCAGATTCGCGCCGAAGGCGACCGGCGAGGGACCAAGCGGATCCCAACTTCTCGGATCGTTCGGCGGCATGTGGTCATCGCCTTCCCATGGCCGGTTCGCACTCGCCTTGCGGCCCGCATGGGCGATTTGAATTCCGGGTACCGCACCATGGCGTTTCACGAATTTCAGGATCGGTATCCAGGCTTCGGCCTGTCTATCGTTCCACAATCCGGTGCAGCCCGGGGTGATACGCCCCTCCGGCGATACGGCCGTCGCCTCCGCGATGACGAGTGCGGCTCCGCCCACGGCGCGCGCGCCCAGATGGACCAGGTGCCAATCGTTCGGTACGCCGTCATCCGCAGAGTACTGACACATCGGCGACACCACGATGCGGTTGCGGAGCGATACACCCTTGATGTGGAATTCGGAAAACAGCTGAGACATTCGCTCCTCCGCCTAGCACCTAAATCAGTCCGAAGGTTTCTTCGAACATTTGCCGCATCACCGACCACGAGCGCCGGTCCGTGGCTTCATCATAGTTGAAGTTCGGGATGCCCAGCGCATCGACACTCCTGTCCGTGAAGCTATGACCGGCACGACCATAGATCAGGAACTGCCAATCCGCGCCTGCCGCGTTCATTTGAGCGATCAGCCGATCTCGTCCTACCGCGGGAATCAATGGATCTTTCTCGCCGGCACAAACCACAACCTTGCCATGGACCGGTCGTTCATCCTTTTCCGGAACGCCCTGCAGGCCGGGATGGAAGGACACCACGCAGCCGAGATCGGAGGTGATGCGCGACAATTCAAGGACGCTCGCACCGCCAAAGCAGAAACCAATGGCGCCAAGACGGGAAGAGTCCGCTTCGGACTGCGCTTTCAACTGCGAGAGTCCAGCCAGCATGCGGGCATGCCAGAGTTTTGGCTCGGCCATTAGCGCCGTGAGCAGCGCCATCGCCTGGTCGGGTGTTTGCGCGACTTCGCCGTAGACATCATACGCGAACGCGGCATAGCCGAGATCAGCCAGCATCCGCGCGCGGGCTTTCTCGTGGTCGCGCAGCCCTCCGCCCTGATGGCAAACCAGGATGCCCGGCCGCTTGCCTCCGCGCTTGTCGTCAACGACATAGTGGCCGGTAAGATTCTTTCCACCGACTTCATAGGAGATGTCCCTGGTCAGCATGGAGTCCTCCGAATTTCCGCTTGAGTCATCGCACGGCGCGATGCCGCTGCAAACGCGGCCATACGCCGAATTGACCGCATGGCCGGTTTGCGCCGATGATCTATCCAACAAACGGACGAGTGCCATGAAAATCGACGGCCAATGCCATTGCGGCAAGATCGCATATGAGGCGGTAGTCGACC
Source organism: Rhizomicrobium sp. (assembly GCA_051959625.1). Taxonomy (GTDB): domain Bacteria; phylum Pseudomonadota; class Alphaproteobacteria; order Micropepsales; family Micropepsaceae; genus Rhizomicrobium. The sequence goes on along the minus strand of JBQCFD010000069.1, from coordinate 7,716 downwards.
CGGCCGGCGCCAGCATCTGCAACTGCACCGATTGCCAAACCTTCTCCGGTTCGCCATGGCGCGCCAGCGTACCCGCCAGCGCGGGCGATCTGAAATTCCTTCGCGGCACCCCGAAGATCTACATCAAGACAGCCGACAGCGGCTCTCGCCGCGCCCAAGGTTTTTGCGGCGATTGCGGATCGCCGATCTATTCAACAGCGGCTGACAACCCGCAGACCTATTTCCTGCGCCTTGGAGCTGTGACTCAGCGCGCGCAGATCGCACCCCGCCGCCGGATCTGGTGCGAGTCTGCATTGCCTTGGGCGCAGAACATCAGCGAACTGCCCGGCGTGCCGAGAGGCTGATCAGCAGCCCTCCTCCGGCATGTTGGCGAGCGCCACGCGGGACGGTGGTTGGGCGACGCGGAGGAAATGCGCGTCGAAATAAGGCGCATCGCATTCAATGCCCGCTTCGAACTTGTCGATCCAGATCGCAACTTTTCCGGATATATATGTGGCCCCTTTTTTCTCTGCCTTGGCCTGGTCGCTTTTCGAAGCCACCGCGTTCAGAAGATCGATTGCGTTCGTGAGGAAGACATATGCCGGTTGCGAACGTTGCTTGAAGCGCGGCAAGCGCGCGAAGGATGCGTCGTCCGGCACGAAATAGAAGTTGGCGCCGGTATCGCCTTCATTGAGTGGGTCGTTTCCATAATACCAGGTGCCGCTGAGCTCGATCGCCCCATCGAATTCCCCAACGGATTCGGCGCCGAACGATCGGAAATGCAGCGGACTGCCGGCCGGCACGATGAGCGCGTCGTCATCCGCCTTCACAGGAACTACGGTATCGCCCTTGGAAAATGCCGGCGACGCAACGCCGGCCATGAAGACCAATAGGCAGACGAATAGCGCTCTCATCTCAAGTCTCCCCAAGAAGCCCCTTCAATATGTCCGGTCGGTCGGTGCAAATGCCATCGAGCCCGCTCGCGATCATGCGTTTCATGTCGGCGGGCGCATTCACGGTCCAGGCGCCGACCTTCAATCCCAGTTGCCGCGCGAATTGCACGCGCATCGGGTTGATGTCGCCGAACGTCGGAAACCAGCCGTCCCCTCCGGCTGCCTTGATCGCTTTCAGAATCGAGCCGTCATACCTCACCGCGTCGAAACCGCCCGCCCAGGGCGAGGTGCCGGTTTTCGCCCAGTGGCGCAACATCTGCAGCGCGGGTTCCGCCGGTGGATCGTCTTCCGCCGGCACCGGGCCGTCGGCGAACCAACTCTGCGCCAGCGTCGTGAACCAGCATTCGGTCTGCGGCGCGAGTCTCTTCGCATGGATCAGGCCTGGCCAGTCGAAACCCACGAAGATCGTGCGATGCAGATAGTCATGCGCACGGAGCACGCTGGCGGCGGCCTCCGCAAGTGCGACTGGATCGGCCCCTTCGTCGCGATTGGAAAAAGAGGTTTTCAGTTCCACCTGAAGCCAGAAATCGCGTTTCGCGGCTTTTGCGACATCCACGACCTGAGCCAGTGTCGGAATGCGCTCGCCATCTTCCGCACGCACGCCGGGATGGCTCTGCGCATATTTCGAGTGCGGATCGCAGCGGCCGATATCAAAGCTTTGCAGCTCCGCGAGCTTCAAATCCTTGATCCGCGGCGTGGGTCGCGTCAGCCAGTGGCCCGCCAGCCGGGTGATCTCGGGCTTAAGGCGAAAGTCGTGGTAGACGACGACGTCGCCGTCCTTGCTCAACTGGATATCCAGTTCCGCGCCATCGGCGCCGCGCGTGACGGCGTCTTGGAAAGCCGCGAGCGTGTTCTCGGGCCTGAGCCCCGCGCCGCCACGATGGGCGATGTTCAACGGCTTCGGCAACCGTGCTTCGTCCTGGAATGCCTGCGGACGCTATCGCAACAGCATCAGTTGAGCCAGCGGGGGTTGCTCCAGAACGAGGCGCGCAGGACCAGTGGCGTGGTCCCATCCGACGCGAGCACCGGAAGGGAAACGACCTCCCGCACCGTCAGGAGCTTTGAACCCCGATGGATGCGCTCCAAGCCGATGTGCGGCGTGTTACCGCTCAGGATGTCGGCAAAAAGGGTATAGCGCATTTCATGGGCGTCGCCCGAAAAGAAGTCCGACAGGTTTCGCCCACTCAAATCCACGCCATAGAATCTCAACATGCCGAACCCCGCGACCCGGATACGGAAGTCGCGCATGCCTTCGATCCGCTCGAGCAGAAGAATATTCGGCAGGACCTTAGCGAACGCGCGTGAGGGGAAGTGGCGGCCGATCACCATGCCGCCGCGCGGCTTCAGGCCTTCCCAGCTCTCTATCAGCGATGAAGCGAGCCCGTGCGAGACGGATTGCAAGGCTTCACGGGTGCGGCACAAGGGCTCGCGCCGCGGCGACCCGCCGAGCACATATCCAAGCGCCTGCGCATCCATGATCGCCCCCGACATCCGCGCCTGAATCGATGAGCGCGGCGCGCAATCAGTTGCGCAAAACTGGGCGCGCGCAAATAGATTTTTTTAAAAAAATCGATCTGGGGATTGGATTGCGCACAAATGGGACAGATGCGCGGGTCGCATCCGTCCCATCGTTCGAAAACAAAACAGGACTCCAGACAAAAATTGTCAATGCTCGCGCGGCCGGTTTTTCCCGATGAACCCGAACATGTGCCCCGCGACGTTTCGAATTTGAATCTGGTCGCTGCCTTCGGTGATGCGATAGCGGCGATGGTGTCGGTAGATGTGCTCGAACTGTTTGTGTCGCGAGTACCCCCAGCCGCCATGCACCTGCATCGCCCAATCGGCGGCATTGCAGACGAGATTGTTGCCCTTGTAGTTGCACATGCTGACCTTATCGGAGAGATAGAGCTGGATTTCCGGTCCTGTCATGCGGTCCATCTCCCAGGCCGTCCGATAGATCAGCCAGCGCAGCATTTCCGCCTCCGTCTGCAACTCTACCAGCGGCCATTGGATCGCCTGGTTGTGTGACAAAGGCTTGCCGAACGGCTTGCGCGTGTTGGCGTAGTCGATGCTCTCATTGATGCAATATTGCGCCGCGCCCAAACCGCTCGCCGCCTGACGAATGCGATTTTCATGGACGAAATGGCGCGCAAGCACGAGGCCGTTGTCTACCGGGCCGAACACGGCGCTGTCGGGCACCCACACATCCTTGAACGACACGCGTGCGTGGTCCGTCGGCATGTTGAAAGTCCACATGTAATCTTCGATCTTCACGCCGGGATCATTCATCGGCACGATAAGACAGGTGAGCCCGCGCGCATCACCGTCCTTGCCCGAGGTGCGGCAGAACACCATGTCGTGGCTGGCGACATGCACACCCGTATTCCACATCTTCTCGCCGTTGATGCGCCAGCCATTGCCGTCGCGGACCGCGCGCGTCTCCATCCATGTCGCATCGGAGCCATGCTTGGGTTCCGTCAAGCCGAATGCGAGCCGCACGGTCCCGTTCAGCATGCCCGGCAGGACGGTCTTCTTTTGCTCGTCCGTGCCGAAATCGCGCATCATCAGGATCTGGGGGAAATTGCCGACGACGGAGGTTTCGTTCTGCAGATCGTTGTGCAGACCAATGCCCTTTGCAGCGAGATGTTCGCGGATGATCGCCATGGCGAGATTGCCGATGTTCTTGCCGCCGAATTCTTCGGGCAGCGCCAGCCGCAGGAAGCCGGCCTTGTCTGCGCGGCGGCGCATCTCGCCCAGCAGCGCTTCCCAATCCTTCCGCGGCAGGCCGCCATGTTCAAAGTCCGTACGCGCCCATTCGCGGCGGTGATCGAAGAAACGGTCGTTGTCGTCCTGCTTCTGCAGGGGAACGATCTCTTTCTCGATGAACGCGTCGATCTTCTCGAGAAGATCCGTGATGTGCTTTGGAATCGTGAAGTCCATGGAATGCCTCCGATAGCGTTGGCGCGACATTAGCGCCGAACGCTACGGAAGGCACAAGCGCCGACTATCTGCCGGGCGCCCGCAAAGCCCGTCGTATTGCAACCGAACCTTGCTCCATCATCCCGCGAATAGCCGGTTCGGCGCTATCGGGGAGGATATCCGCGATCCAGATGATGCGCGCGCGTCCATCCTCGGCGAAGACCTGAAACGACGCATTGTGGTGAGACAGCCGCGGGCTGCCACTCACCGCATAGGCCAGCCTGCAAATCCCATCGTCAACGCCGACGATCAGCTCTTTCGCTACAAATCCGTTGGCGAAGGTGACTGTGCGAGCGCCCTCTTGCACCTTGCAATCGATGACGAAGCCTGGGGCAAACCGGGCGTGGACGGCGCCAACATCGCGCACCACGTCCCAAACCTTATCGGCCGGCGCGTCGACGGAAAACTCGAGTCGAATGGATGCCATGATCGTCTCCAATGTCAGGAGGCGATCATGCAGCGGAGGCGGCGATCCGTTCTTGGAGAATCTTGCGATCTCCGCGGGCTGCCTTGCGGAAATCGCGTGGAGAAACGCCGGCTGCCCTGCGGAAGCTTCGGACGAAATTGGACAAATCGGCGAAACCCACATCAAGAGCGATGTCGGTGACCGGCCGCTCTTCGTCAGCCAGCAGGCGCGCGGCATGTTTAAGCCGCGCCCGCACCAGATATTGATGCGGCGTGACGCCAAGTACGTTCGCGAACACGCGCAGAAAATGAAACGGGCTCAACCCGCTGCGCTTGGCTGCACGCACCAGATCGATATCTTCCGGCGAATGAGCTTCGATCCAGGCCGCCGCATCGACAGCGCGGCGGCGTTCCGCTACTCGTGCGCAAATCTGCTGCCGCGTCCGACCGGTAACAGAGCCGGCGAAACGCGATGCAAAGGCCAACGCCGCTTCGTCCACGCCGATGCTCTGTTCGCTTCTCGCCGCCGACTGCGTAAGTTCGCCCAACACCATCACTTCCGCGAGCGGGGGGATGCCAACGCCCTGCCACAGCTCGGCACCGCCGATGCTTTCGGCCAATTCAGGATCGAATTGCACCGACAGGCACTCGTCGCCGCAGACATGGTGATCGTGGGTGCAGATATATTCATCGCCCGGATGGCCGACGAAGACGGCACCGGCAATAAGATCCACCTGCTTGCCGCGCGCCTCGACCGCGAAGCTTCCCTTGCGGACATAGGAAATCGAATGCCGCGCGTGCCGCTCCGGAAATGGTTCCGTGTCCGGCCTCGCCTCGCAGCGGTAGTCGACCACCGAAATCCCGCCTCGCGCGAAAAGCTCGATCTCTGCCATATCCAAGAATACCGCAGGCGGCCCAGCGTAGCCTGTGCGCTCTGCGCAACAGGGGCATGACTTTTAACCGCGTCTGTTGACTTGGAATCTGGCGAAGCGTACCCACGTCGGACTTCGCGGCATGGAGCCGCGAATCAAGCCTCGCGCGGGAAAACCGGCAAAACATGACCAGTAATCGAATGATCAAGGTTTGCACGGCCGCACCGTCCGGACTCCCGGGCGGCGTTATCGCCGTATCGGCTCGCGAGGAGAGCGCGCATTAGGTCCACCTGATCCGCGCCATTTTCACCCCTCCCGAGCCTGGCTCTGGAGGGTTTTTCGTATCTGGCAGTCCCCTCTGCGCCAGGTTCGGGCACAACAGAAAAAGTTCGTGCCATGTCTGAATTTGTCGCTGAAGAAATAGATATCTCCCAAGCGGGCGCCCGCGTTTCCGGGCACGGCCTCGATGCGTGGTTCGCCGAAGCGCGCGAGATGCTGAAGCTCGCTTGGCCGCTGGTGGTTACCCAGCTCGCGCAGATGGCAATCATGACGACGGACGTGGTCATGCTGGGCCGCCTGGGCAAGACGGCGCTAGCATCGGCCGCGCTCGGCAACACGGTGTTCTTCTTCACCTGGCTGATCGGCTGCGGTCCAGTGGCTGCCGTATCGCCCATGATCGCGCATATCCTGGGCGAGCGTCCGAACGATCGCGCGGGCGTACGTGCCGCGACGCGCATGGGCTTCTGGGCCGTCCTGATTTTGACGCCCCCGTCGATCGTGTTCCTGTTGTTCGCGCGGCACACATTGCTGCTGCTCGACCAATCTGACGTGCTGGCGACCAACGCGGGAATATTCCTCAGCGCGCTATGCTGGGGCCTGCCCTTCTCGCTGGGCTATCAGGTGTTGCGCAATTTTTCGACCGCGCTGTCGAAACCCAATGCCTCGCTGTGGGTGATGGGGTTCGCAATCTTCTTCAACGCGGCCGGCGATTACGGACTGATCTTCGGGCATTTCGGATTGCCGCGTTTGGGTCTGCTCGGCTCGGGCATTTCGAGCGCGTGCTCCTACGCGTTCAGCTTCTTCGCGATGCTTGTCGTGGTGCGACTGATGCCGAGCCTGAACAAGTACCGGATCTTCCGCCGCTTCCACCGTCCGCATTGGGAGAAGCTGTGGGAAGTGTTCCGGCTTGGCATGCCGATCGGCATGACCATGATCTTCGAGGCCATGCTGTTCAATTCGGCCACGCTGATCATGGGCACGTTCGGTACGGCGGCGGTGGCCGCGCACCAGATCGCTTTGAATGTGCCCTCGATCACCTTCATGGTGCCCCTCGGCATCGGCATGGCGTCGACAGTGCGCGTGGGTCTGGCTGCGGGTGCGCGCGACGGTGAGGCGTTGCGGCGCGCGGGCTGGTCCGCGATCCTGATGGCAGCCGCCTTCATGGCGGTGACCGGCGTCTTGCTGTGGATATTTCCGGATCAGATTGCGGGCCTTTATTTCGCGGACAAGGCCGCCAATGCGGACGTGATAGCGCTGGCCATCGTGTTCCTGCACGTGGCGGCGGTGTTCCAGATCGTGGACGGCATCCAGGTGACGGGGGCCCTTTCGCTCAGGGGCCTGAAGGACGCCCGGGCACCCATGTGGATCGCGGGCGGCAGTTATTGGATTGCGGGCTTTCCGATGTGCATCCTGCTGGCCTTCGGGTTGCACATGAAGGGGCTGGGAATCTGGATCGGACTGGCTTTTGGGCTGTTGGTGGCGGCCGTGACCATGTGTGCCCGGTTCTGGTACCTGAGCCGCGGCCGCTGATTTGGACGGTAAAACCGGCAGCCGGAGGGGCTAACCTTCCGGTTACCGGACCTTCCTAGTCCCTATGGACTCCGCGGAAATCCTGCTAACCTGTCCTCCTGCTTCGGGTTTGCTCCGTGGGAGGACGGTTCCGATGCGCACGAAAATCCTGGCAAGCGCCGTGCTGATGGGTACGGCTGCTTTTTGCTCGCCGGCATTCGCTGGTGGCTCCGCTTTGGCTCCGGCCGACGAGATCATTCCCGTCGTGGCACCTGGCGAACAGATCGGCGTGGCCTGCGAAGCTCTCGATGTCGCGCAGCAAAACAGCGACGTGCGCGTAGTGCTGACCATATCGGTAAAACCCGGTGAAAAGAGTCCCGGTTACGGCAAAGTGCTCGCCACCGATCAACAGGTCAGCAACGGCGGCGTGCGCGTGAAGGTCCCTAATGTGCCGAACATCGCAGACCACACCTACGACCTCACGGTCTATGTGGTGGCGCCGTCTGGGTCGCAGACATGCGATGCCGGCCATGTGAAGGTGACCCAGCGGATGAGCGCGCTGACGCCGTCACAGCATTCCGGCAGCAAGCACGCCTAAGGCTACAGCCGCGATCCACAGTGCGATCCTGACATGACGCGTGCGCGCGGCTTGCGCGTCCGCGATCTGCCGCACGGTTTCGGGGTGAAGCCGCATCCCCCCATCGGCCAGCATGGCGGACACGATCTCGGCGTTGCGCAGC
>JBQCFD010000068.1:0-36384 GCA_051959625.1 Rhizomicrobium sp. | reverse complement strand
GCTCGGCGATGCCGATGTTCCAGGCGCTCAAGCTCTGCCCGCAAGCGACGGTCATCAAACCGGACTTCACGAAATACACCGAAGCCAGCCGCGCGATCCGCGCGATGATGCGCGCGCTGACGCCGCTGGTTGAACCCCTGTCGCTGGATGAGGCTTATCTCGATCTCTCCGGCACCGAGCGCATCCATGGCATGTCGCCGGCCAAGACGATGGCGGCGCTTGCCAGCCGCGTGGAGAAGGACGTGAAGATCACCATCTCCATCGGCCTTTCGTTCAACAAATTCCTCGCCAAGCTCGCCAGCGATCTCGACAAGCCGCGCGGTTTCGCCGTGATCGGCGAGGCGGAAGCGAAGACCTTTCTGCGCGACAAGCCGGTGGGATTCATCCGCGGCGCGGGGAAAACGCTGCAGGCACGGCTTGCCCGCGACGGCATCACCCGCATCGGGCAGTTGCAGGACGCCGATCCGAAAGAGCTTGGTCGCCGTTACGGCTCGACCGGACTGTGGCTTTCCCGGCTGGCGCATGCCGACGACACGCGGAAAGTCGATCCGTCGGGCGAGATGAAGACAATCTCGTCCGAGACGACATTCTTCGAAGACATCTCCGGCTACGACGATCTCGAAAAGATCCTCTGGCGGCAGGCCGAACGCGTTTCGGCGCGCGCCAAATCCTACGAACTTGCGGGACGAACGGTCGTGCTGAAGCTCAAGAGTGCGAACTTCAAACTGAAAACCCGCAGCGCCTCGCTCGATGCGCCGACGCAACTCGCCGACCGCATCTTCCGCGTGGCGCGCGACGCGCTGAAGCGGGAAGCGGACGGCACGAAGTACCGGCTGCTCGGCGTCGGCATTTCAAACCTCGCACCGGCGCACCAGGCCGATCCGCTCGATCTCATTGACCGGAGCGCGGACAAGCGCGCGGCGGCGGAACGGGCCATGGACAAGCTGCGCGGCAAATTCGGCGAAGCGACCGTCGGCAAAGGCCGCGGAATCCGGCTGGAGCCGCGCACGAAGAAATAGCCGGCGCGGAATCCTCACAAAAACGAAAATCGCAAATATGGTGGCGCGTGCCTGCCCGACCTACGGCGGCTGGTATTTGTTTTTCGATTGAAGGGGGGTACCCCCTCCCCCCTTCTTATGTCCCGTCGTGGCCGCGGATCGGCGCGTAGAGCTCCGGGCGGCGATCGCGGAAGAGGCCCCAGCTCGCGCGCATCCTTGCGATCTCGTCCAGGTCGAATGACGCGGTGCAGACGCCTTCGTGGGTGCTGTCGAGATCGGCGACGATTTCGCCGGTCGGCCCGGCGATGAACGAGGTGCCGTAGAACGTCATCTCACCCGCCTGCCCTTTCTCCGTGCCGATGCGGTTGCTGGCGATGAGTGGAACGTAGTTCGCGCCCGCATGGCCCTGCATCACGCGCCGCCAGTGCTCACGGCTGTCGACGGGCGGCGCCGGCGGCGGCTCGGTGCCGATGGCCGTGGGATAGAACAGCGCCTCCGCGCCCATCAGCGCCATGCTGCGCGCGCTTTCCGGGAACCACTGGTCCCAGCAGATTGCGGCGCCGAAAGTGCCGAACTTCGTCCTCCACACTTTGAAGCCGGTATCGCCGGGCGTGAAGTAATACTTCTCCTGATAGCCGGGGCCATCGGGGATGTGCGATTTCCGATAAAGGCCCAGCACGCTGCCGTCCGCATCCACCATCGCCAGCGAATTGAAGTGCGCGTAGCCCGCCTTCTCGAAGAAGCTGACGGGCAGGACAACACCAAGCTCTTTGGCGAGATCGGCCATCTCCGCGATCAGCGGATTGTTCTCGAACGGCCGCGCGAGCGCGAAATGATCCGGCGACTGGTCCTGACAGAAATACGGCGTCTCGAACAATTCCTGGATCAGGATTGCGTTCGCGCCTTTGGAGGCCGCCTGCCGCACAAGGTCTTTCGCCTTGTTGACGTTCGCGCGCTTGTCCCACGAACAGGCAAATTGCGTGGCAGCGAAGGTGACGTTTCTCATGGCCCACCTGGTATTTCGGCGGCGCGATATTTGTCGGCGACACCGTCAAGAAGAGATTTCAATGCAGCGGCATCGTACCAGTGCCCCTTCGCCATCACGCCGAGAGGAGAATCCTCGGCCGAAAGATTATCGAGAGGGTTCGACGCACAGAGAAGCAAATCCGCGCGATTTCCTACGGTGATCGTTCCGAAATGCTGCTCCCGCGGCTTGGTCTGGGCGATAAACGCGCCGGCAGTCCGGGTGGCGGTCGATAAAACCTGGAATCGCGTCAGGCCCGCATCTTCCAAAGCGTGAAGATCCTCGTGAAGCGAGAAACCCGGCACCAGTCCCGGTATCGGCGGTGAGTCCGTTCCCGCGATCAACGGCACGCCGGCATCGGCCATATCTTTGATGAAGACTTTGAGGAACGCCAATCGCGCATCGATGCTTCCCTTGCGCTTCACATAGCCCTCATAGCGCCAGGAGATGCGATCGTCGGGATCGAGATAGCGTACCGTCGGCATCGCCAAATATGCGGTCACCACATCAGGCTTGCCCCACTGTTTTGCGATCGTCGCATAGGTGTTGAGATCCGCGGTTACGAAGGCGTGATACTTCTTGGTGAATGCAATGGCAGCGGGAATCTGGTCGAGACGCGGGGGCGCCGTGCCGACATCCACTCCCGGCGGAAAGAACACCGTGTAAAAATACTCTTCCGCATGCGCGACCATCACTTGCCCTTCGGCAAGTTGCCGTTCCAGGCCCACGCGCGTCACGCCATGACCGACCACGGGAATCCCCTGCTTGCGGCCTTCATCTACGAACGCCTTGAACACGTCGGGCGCAATATTGTTGTAGACCTTGATGAAGTCGTAGCCATTGGTCTTGGCGATGCTTACGAGCGCGCGCGCCTGCGCCGACGTGGCCACCACCAGTTCGCCATACTCAGGCGTGCCATCGACCTTCATGCTCAAATACACATGCGGCCCCGGCCGCTCGCCCCGGTTGAGCGCCGGCGCGACGTGATCCACGAAGCCGGTTGTGGCATCGCCCATGTTCAGCACCGTCGTCACGCCATTGGCGAGCAGAACCGCCATGTCGCTGCTGGTGCTCGAATGCTGATGCATATCGGCAAGACCGGGCATCAGGTATTCAGTGCCGTGGCCGTCGATAATCACAGCATCCGCAGGCGCATGGATGTCGGCGCCCATTGCCGTGATAGTACCGTTCTCGACGAGAACCGATTGGTTGGACAGGACGCGCTCCTTGTCCATGGGCACGACATTGACGTGCACAAACAATGTCGCCGGCACAGATGCGGCCGAAAGCGTCCCTGTCGCAACGATCGGCGCGAGAAGCGCCAGTGCCGCCAGCCCAAAGCGGATCGATCTCATGCCGGTTCCTGTTGCGTGATGCAGTGGATGCCGCCGCCGCCTTCCACGACGTCCAGCACATCGACCTGCAAGATATCGCGGCCGGGGAAGCAGTCCGCGAGGACGGCACGGGCCTTCTCGTCGCTGGCGTCGTTGAACGCCGGCATCACGATGCCTCCATTCGGCAGATAGAAGTTGATGTAGCGTGCCTGCAGCAGGCGGCCCTGCCAGTCGGTCCTTCGTTCCTCGGGCTGCGGCACCTCGATGACCTCGATGTTGCGGCCCAGCGCATCGCGCGCTTCTTTCAAGCGCCGTTTGGCGTCCATCACCGGCTCGTAATCCGGATGGCTCTTGAATTGCGGAACACCGAGCAGCACGCGGCCATTGCCCGCAAAGCAGGCGATGTTGTCGATATGGCCGTCAGTCTCCTCATCCGAGAAGCCTTCGCCCAGCCAGATCACCTTGCGCACGCCGGTGTAGAGCGACAATGCCTGCTCGATCTCAGCCCGCGTCAGTTCCGGATTGCGGTTGGTGTTGAGCAGCGTCTGTTCGGTGGCGAGCAGCGTGCCCTCCCCGTCCACATGGATCGCGCCGCCTTCGCATACCAGCGGCGCGCGATAGACTTTCAGTCGTTCCCGTTCCAGAACCCGAGTGGCGAATTGCGCGTCCCCGGCGAAGGGAAAGTATTTGTTGCCCCAGGCGTTGAACTGCCATTGCACGCCGGCGCGCGCGCCTTCGGGACCGAGCAGAACCGTGGGGCCGCTATCGCGCGCCCAGCTGTCGTCGATGGGGACTTCGAAAATCTCCGTCTTGCCTGCGCAAGCGAACTTTGCTTCCGCCGCATCCTGCGGCCTTGCGGACATCACCACGGGTTCGAAAGAGGCGATGGCCCGCGCCACGCGGGCATAGGCCTGCTTGGCGCGCAACAGCCCTTCCGGCCCGCCGAAGGCCTCGATGCGGCACGGCCAGCACATCCACGTGCGCTTGTGCGGCTCCCACTCAGCGGGCATCGCAAAACCGTCTCGTGCGGGACAGGGATCGTCGGCATCCAGGGTCATGCGGCTGTATAACTGTTTGCGCACCGCGTTGGAACGTTTAGGTTCGGCCCAAATCCAGGAGATTGGAATGACCGGTAAGATCGACGCGCGCCTCAAAGACCTCGGCATCACGCTGCCCACCCCGCCTGCCCCCGTGGCGAGTTACGTTCCCTATGTGATCAGCGGCAAGCAGGTCTATATCTCCGGTCAGGTGACGATGGACAATGGCGCCCTGAAATATGTGGGCATCGTCGGCAAGGACATCAGCCTCGACGACGCCAAGGCCGCGGCGCGGCTCTGCGCGATCAATCTTCTAGCGCAGCTCAAGGCGGCAGCCGGCGGCGACCTCGACAAGGTCGCGCGCTGCGTGAAGCTGGGCGTGTTCGTGAACTGCGTGCCGGGCTTCGACAAGCAGCCGGAAGTGGCCAACGGCGCATCCGACCTCATCGTCGAGGTGCTCGGCGACAAGGGCAAGCATGCCCGCTCGGCGGTGGGCGCGGGCTCGTTGCCGCGCAACGTGGCTGTCGAAGTGGACGCGGTATTCGAGCTCGAGTGACACAAGAGAAGATCATCGCGCGGATTGCGGGCGCGGCATCGGATATCGGCCGCGAGGCGTGGAATGCCTGCGCCAATCCGGATGGCGAAACCGATCCGCACCCCTTCACGCGCTATGAGTTCTTCGCGGCCTGCGAGCAATCCAAGTCTGCCACCGCGCGGACCGGCTGGCGGGCGGCCCATCTGGCGATCGAGAATGACGGCCAGATCACGGGCTTGTTGCCGATGTATCTGAAGTCCCACAGCCAGGGCGAATATGTGTTCGACTGGGGCTGGGCAGACGCGTTCGAGCGCGCGGGCGGGTCCTATTATCCCAAGCTGCAGGCGAGCGTGCCGTTCACGCCGGTGACGGGACGGCGATTGCTGGTGCGCGCCGGCGCGCCGCTGGAAGAAACGCGCAATGCCCTTCTCGCCGCCGGCGCCACGGCGGTGAGTGAACTGGAGGCCTCGTCGCTGCATGTCACCTTTCTGACGGAAGATGAATGGAAAATGGCCGGCGCGCTGGGGTTCCTGCTGCGCAACGACAAGCAATTCCACTGGCTGAATGACGGCTACAGCACATTCGACGATTTCCTGAACGCGCTGTCGTCCTCCAAGCGAAAGAACCTGCGCAAAGAGCGCGCGGCGGTGGCGGCGGAAGGCGTGACGTTCGACTGGCTTTCCGGCAGCGACCTCACCGAAGCCCATTGGGATGCCTTCTTCGATTTCTACATGGACACCGGCGGTCGTAAATGGGGACGGCCCTATCTGACGCGCGAATTCTTCAGCCGCGTGGGCGAGAGCATGGGCGAGCAGATCGTCCTCATCCTGGCGAAGCGCGCCGGCCGCTATATCGCGGGGGCGCTGAACTTCCGCGGCCAGGGCGTCTTGTTCGGCCGCAACTGGGGTTGCACCGAGAACATTCCATTCTTGCATTTCGAAACCTGTTACTATCAGGCGATCGATTACGCGATCGCGCACAAATTCACCCGCGTCGAAGCCGGCGCGCAGGGCGAGCACAAACTGTTGCGCGGCTACATGCCCGCGCCGACTTACTCCGCGCATTTCATCGCGCATGCGGGCCTGCGCCGCGCGGTAGGCGATTTCCTCAAGGAAGAACGCGCCGCCGTGGCCGAGCACATCGAAGCGCTTGCCGAACATGGGCCGTTCCGTAAAACATCCTCCGATGGAGAACAGTGATGACTTACGACCCCAACAACGTTTTCGCGAAGATCCTGCGCGGCGAGCTGCCGTGCATCAAAGTGTATGAGGACGAGCACAATCTCGCCTTCATGGACATCATGCCCGCGGTCGAGGGCCACACGCTGGTGATCCCCAGGGAGCCGGGCGTCACACTGTTCGACATCTCGCCGCAAGCCGCCGCCCATTTGCTCCAGGCGACGCAGAGGGTTGCCGCCGCGGTGAAGAAGGCGCTGGGCGTTCCGGGCATCATGCTGGCGCAACTCAACGGCGCGGCATCAGGCCAAACCATTCCGCACGTTCACTTCCATGTGCTGCCGCGCAAGCTCGGCGCCGATCTGAACTTCCACGGCAAGACGATGGTGAAGCCCGACGCGTTGGAGCCCGTCGCAGCGAAAATCCGCGCGGCGTTTTGAACTTCGGACGCAATTCCAGAGATGGGCACCAGTGTACACCACCAGCGTCACGGTGCAAGAACAATTAGAGAACAAATGTTGCGAAGTCGCTGAGGTTGTTGAAAGAATATAAGCCTATTCCGGGTCAACCCCTTGATGGTCCTGACCACGGAACAATCTTTCCTGCCGACCGATGCGGCGCGCGGCCCCTGCCTATTGCGGCGCGCGGGGCACCACGGGCGCCCACTCCTTTACGGCTTTGAGCGCCTCGCTCTGCGCCGCCTTGTCGAACGCCGCCGTGATCGCGGCGAAGCGGGCGGACACGAAATCCTTGAACATGGGGTGGGTGAAAATATAGAGGTCGTTGTCGCGCACCGCTTCCAGCACCCGCCTGCCCACGATGTCCGGATCGATGCCGGAGAGAACCATCTGCGCGGCGTCGTTGGGCCCGTTGCCCAGCGCGTCGACTTCGCCCTGACCGCCATATTTGTCCTGCCGCGCGCGGCCGCTTTCATGGATGCGCGTTCTCACGAAGCCGGGACAGAGCACAGACACGCCGATATTGGCGGGCGCAAGCTGCTGCGCCCAGCCTTCACTCATGGCGACGACGGCGAATTTGGTGGCGGTGTAGGGCTCCATGCCCGGCGGCGCGATCATGCCGGCCATCGATGCCGTGGAGACGATGTGTCCGCCTTCGCCATGACTCTTGATCAGCGGCACGAAAGTCTCGGTGCCGTAAACGACGCCCTTCAGATTGACGTCAATGATCCAGTCCCAGTCCTTGTCCTTCACCGTGCCGATCGGTCCGCCGACCGCGACGCCGGCGTTGTTGCAGACAACGTGAACTTTGCCGAAAGCGGCGACAGCTTCCAGCGCCGCTTCGCGCACGCTGGCGCGCTCCGACACGTCGCAATGCACGCCGACGGCCTTGATCTGCTCGGAGGCGAGCTTCTCGGCTACCCCTTTGGCGAGTTTGTCGTCGATATCTGCGAGCACGACATTCATGCCCGCATGCCCGAAGGCGCGCGCCATGCCAAGGCCGATGCCGCTTGCGCCGCCGGTGATGAAGGCGGTCCTGCCCCGAAACTCTTTCATTATGCGGCTTCCTTCTGGCCGAGATTTTCGAATTGGCGCATGAGATCGGCGCCCTGCCCGCGCTTGTCGAACATCTGCTGGAATTCCTTGCGGCGCTCACCGCGATCCCAGTCGACGTTCGTCACCGCATGCCACTGGACCATGCCGCGCCAGACGGGATCGATGAAGACCGCGCCTTTCACGTGCTTTCCATCCACCGTCTTGAAGGTGAAGCTGCGCAATTCCGAAACGACGACGGCAAGATAACCCACATGCGGCGCCTCGTCCTGGCGGATGCGGTCCACCAGATCGGCGGCATGCATCGCCACCTCGCGGCGATCGGTGAAATTGCGCGGGTCGCGCATGACGGTCGTGCAGAAGTTGAAGAAGTTCTCCGCGCGGATCTCGATCATCAGCACGTTCATCAGCATGAGGATGAAGCGCTCGAATTCCGGCGGAAGCTGCGGCATCAGGCGGCCCAAGTCCGGCCGCGCCAGGCTCTCCGGCACTTCGGCGTGCGGATAAGCGTGTGCGCCGAACAGCATGTCGCGCACCGCAAACCACATCGCGTCATGTCCGCCGAGCGTGCCATCGCCACCCTCGTCCAGGCCGTGCGCGCGGAGCAGGCCCTTGTTCAGGTGACCGGTCGCCGTGTGCGAGATGTCGTCGACGATAATAGACTGGAAGTCGGGCGCTTCCAGCGTCGCCAGCACCTTGCCGCGCGCTTCGACGACGCCGGTGACGCTGAGCGAATTCCACAATGTCTGGCCGAGTCCGAGATCGAGCAGAAAGCTCTGTTGCGCCACGTTCGGATAGCTGCCGCGCGTCATCAGTTGCTGCGAGGAATCCACGAGATCATGGCCACGCGATTTGAGCGCCTCGCTCCACGCATTGATTGCGGGCCAGCGGTTCAGCGTGCGCGGCGAAATGTAATTCCCCTTCGCATCGAAGCCGCCATGCAGCCGGTATCCGGCTTCCATGTGCGGTTTGGCGTAAGGATGGTCCGCCAGAATCTCATCGGCGGTGTAGTTGAGTTTTGCCATGAAGCATTGTCCTCCCGATCCGGCGGTCTGCGCGCCGTGACCTTGATCTGATATTTTGTCAGTACATTCAGCCTGTCAACGCGGATGCCTTCCCGTTCATGACGGATCCATGACAGCGAGACAAATTCGTACATATTTTTCAATACGTTACATCGAATTGAAGGAACTCGGCTGCGGGGGCCCGCATAGATTGCGCATGACTCGCCGCAACAGGGCGGCGAGTCAGCGTCAAAGGAGTACCGAATGACCCCCTTTCCTCGAAACCTTTTGTGCGCGGCCGCCGTTTCGGCCGCAGCGCTGGCCTTTGCCGGCGCGGCATCGGCGCAAAGCCAGCCAGGCTTCTATGTGACCGGCGAAGGCGGCGCATCCTTCCTGCCGAACCTGCGATTGAAAAGCGCCGGTGTGACTTCCCATGAGCATTTTGACACCGGCTACGCCTATGGCGGCGCGGTCGGCTACGACATGGGCAATGGCGCGCGCGTGGAACTCGACGCGCTGCATCAGCAGTCGAATCTCTCCGGCATCGGCGGGACGGCGGCGAACGGCCATCTGCAGTCCACCAGCCTGATGGTCAACGGCCAATACGATCTGACGCACAACACCAGGTTCACGCCATATGTCGGCGTGGGCGTCGGGGCGCAGAATGTCGGCGCCGAGATCGCCGGCGCGCATGACGCGGACTGGAAGCCCGCCTATCAGGCTGAAGCCGGATTGCGCACCAACATCTCCGACAAGGTTTCCGTGTTCGGCGAATATCGCTTCTCGCAAAGCGAGGCCGCGAATCTCTCGTTGGCGGGGGTGGACGCGCACCAGCATTTCGCCGATCACGGCATCCTCGCCGGGCTGACCTACCACATGGGAGACTGACGCTTCGACCGAGGGACTCGGGGGTGCCGAGTCCCTCGGCGGGGGCATCAATTACGGCGCCAGTGCGCGGACCAGAAACCGCGTGAGGTTCTTCACCACGGCTTCGCGATCGCGGCCCGAGCGCGCGCCTTCGCTTGCTGTTTGATGGATCGCACCCAGGATCGCCTGACCCGCGATGTCCACATCGTAGCCACCGACGGCGCGGCCATCGCGCGCGAGCTCGCGCAGGATCTCGCCCCAATCCTCGCCCCAACGGTCGAGCAACGGCTTCGCGGCCACGCCTTCCGCATCGATGATCGCTTCATCCGTCATCGCAGCGTTCAGCACGCCCGGGTGGCTCTCGGAATATTCGAAGATCGCGTGCAGCGCGCTTGCGATCATTTCTTCCAGCGATTGTCCCGGCAGGCGCCTGGCACGCAGATATTCATCGAGCTCGGCGCGCGCGTCATCCACGAAGGCGAGGAAGCAGGCGCGTTTGTCGGGATAATGCAGATAGAACGTGCCGTGACCGAGGCCGGCTTCGCGCGCGATATCCTGCGGGCGCGTGGCGTGATAGCCGCGTTCGACGAACAGTTTGCGCGCGGCACGCTTGATCTTGCCCAAGCTCTCCGGCTTGCGCCGTGCGGGCCTGTCGCCAATCGACTTTACGTTGGAAATCGAACTCATGAGGACCACTTTCGGCTGCCGTACATCGTCAAGTCAATGCGCCGTGCCTGTCCGGCCGGTAGAATAAACCATCTTCATAGTGGAGATGCACATGTTCAAAATTGCTCTTCTGGCGGCAACCGCCGCCCTAGCGTCGATCTGGTCGTCGCCTCTCCTTGCCATGGGCAGTTATGGCGGCGGCGGTGCCATGATGGGGGCCGGCACCAGCAGCGACGATGACTATTCGACGGCGGTCAGGCTGATTCATAACGAGAAATACGTGCTTGCGACGGCCTATCTGAACCGTGCCCTGCAAAGCAGCCCGCGCAATGCCAATGTGCTCAACTATCTGGGATATACGCATCGGATGCTGGGCGACTATCCCGGATCGCTCGACTTCTATCAGAAGGCACTGGCGATCAATCCCGACCACAAGGGGGCGCACGAATATCTGGGCGAGCTCTATCTGATGATGCACGACTCCGCATCCGCCGATGGACAACTCGCGGAGCTCACGCGGCTCTGTCCGGATGGTTGCGTCGAGAAGGACACGCTCGAGAAAGCGATCGCCGATTATCATGCACAGGCGCACGCTGCCGCGCAGGCTCCCGCGGCCGTGCAGACTGCACCGGCAGCGCAGCAGTGATCTAGGCGGCGACGGCCTTCATCGCGCGCCAGACTCGCTCGGGCGTCGCGGGCATGTCGAGGTGATCCACGCCGATGGCGTCGCAGATGGCGCTCATCGCGGCCGGCAGCGCGCCCACCGTGCCTGCCTCGCCGCAGCCCTTCGCGCCCATCGCGTGGGTCTTGCAGGGAATTTCCTCGTAGCCGAAGGTGATGTCCGGCACGTCGTCCGCGCGCGGCATGGCGTAGTCCGTGAAGCTCGCCGTCAGCGCCTGCCCGCTTTCTGCGTCGTAGACGCAGTTCTCCATGACGACCTGACCCAGACCCTGCACCACGCCGCCATGTACCTGGCCGCGCACCAGCATCGGATTGATGATACGGCCGAAATCGTCCACCACGCTGTAGGAGACGACGTCTACCTTGCCGGTGTCCTCGTCCACTTCGACTTCGCAGACGTGGCATCCGTTCGGGAATGTGGACGCCGGCCCCTGAAACGACGCTTCGCTGTCCAGCCCCATTTCAAATCCCGGCAGCTTCTCGCGCTTCAAGGTCACCGCGAGTTCCGGAACGGTCATTGCGCGTTCGCCGCCGGCCACCCGTAAGCGGCCGACGCCTTCGACCACAACGAAGGTGACTTCCTTGCCGCCGGCCTGAAGGATCTGTCCCGCCGCGGCCTTGCCTTTCTTGATGACTTCGTCGGACGCGCCGAGCAGCGCGCCGCCCGACATGTTGAGCGATCGCGAGCCGCCGGTGCCGCCGCCATTCACCCAGTCGCTGTCGCCCTGCTTCACCGTGATGGATTCGAACGGCACGCCGAGTTTCTCGGCGACGACCTGCGCGAACGCCGTCTCGTGGCCCTGGCCGTTCGACTGCGTGCCGACGAGAAGCTCGACGCCGCCATTCTCGGTGAACTGCACGCGCGCCGGCTCGACACCGGCAGCGGCGGTGATCTCGACATAATATGCGATGCCCAGGCCGCGCCTCTTGCCGCGGGCTTCCGATTGCTTGCGGCGCGCCTCGAAGCCGGCCGCATCCGCCCGCTTCAGACTTTCATCGAGCAGACGCGGATAGTCACCGGAGTCGAATGCGACGCCCCACCAGTTCTTGTAAGGCAGCTCGTCCGGCTTGATGAGATTGCGCCGCCGGATCTCCACGCGATCGATGCCGATCTTGCGCGCCGCCACGTCCATCAGCCGTTCCATGTAGTAAGCGGCTTCCGGGCGGCCCGCGCCGCGATAGGCGTTCACCGGCGCGGTGTTGGAAAAGTAGAGCCGGATATGGGTGAAGAATGCCGGCACGCGATAGACGCCGCCGAAAATGCGCGAACCGGCGAGCGTCGGGATGAACGGCGCGAAGCCGGAAAGATATCCACCGAGATTGGCCGTGCCGGTGAAGCGCAGCGCGAGGATCTTGCCGTCCTTGTCGAAGGCGCCTTCCGCGCGCGTGCGCATGTCGCGGCCATGATGGTCTGCAAGGAAAGCTTCGGTGCGATCCGATGACCAGCGTGCCGGCCGGCCGGTGATCTTCGATGCGATCAGTACCGCGCCCTGCTCCGGATAGAACCCGGCCTTCATGCCGAAGCCGCCGCCGACATCCGGCGACACCACGCGCAGCTTCTCCTGCGGAATGCCGAGGCAGCCCGCGATATTGGCGCGCAAACCGCCCGAGCCCTGATTGCCCGAATAGAGCGTGAAGGAGTCCGCCGCCTTGTCGTAGATGCCGATGGCGTTGCGCGTTTCCATCGAGTTCACGACGATGCGGTTCTGCACCATGTCGAGGCTGACGGTGTGCGCCGCCTTGGCGAAGGCGGCTGCCGTCTCATCTTCCTTGCCGTCGGCCCAGTCGAGACATTCGTTGTTCGGCACTTCGGACCAGATCTGCGCGCCCTTTGGGGCCGCCTCCAGCGTGCCCACCGCGTCGAGCGTGTCGTAGTCGATGACGATCATCTCGGCGGCATCGCGGGCTTGCGCCAGAGTTTCGGCGACGACCATGGCCACCGCCTCGCCCACGAACGTCACCTGATCCTTCGCAAGGAAAGTCTTGGCAACCCCTTTCGGAAACGAGCCGTCCCGCGCCTTCACCGGCGTCTTCGTCACCATGGGCCTGGCACCCGAAGTTTCGAGATCGGCCTGTGTCAGAACGGCGACCACGCCAGGTGCGGATTTTGCCGCGGAAACGTCGATGGATTTGATCTTCGCATGCGCGTGCGGGCTGCGCGCGAACACGATCTGCGTCTCGTTGTCGAAACGCAGATCGTCGGTGTAGCGGCCCTGCCCTACGACAAAACGGCTGTCTTCCGTCCGGCGGACGGATTGCCCTGTACCGAATTTCATTTGAACCTCGTCATGGCCGGACGGCGAGCGAAGCGGCGCGCGCTGCGGCCACCCATCTGTTAGTGTTTATAGCTCGGATCGATGCGGTCGAGCTTGCGCAGGAGCGCCGGCCACGCGAGCGGACCGACCATGCCTTCGAACGCCACCGCACCCTGCATCGCCGTCTTCTCCGGCACGCCCTGGTTCGGCCAGTTGGGCTTGGCGCCGCCGGCAAGAGCGCGCGTCTGCATCGAGCAAGCGCGTTCCAGGTAGAACATGCGCAGGAACGCATCGGCGCAGGATTTGCCGACCGCGAGCGTGCCATGGTTGCGCAGCAGCATGACGTGCTTCTGGCCAATGTCGTGCACCAGGCGGTCACGCTCATCGAGATCGAGCGCGATGCCTTCATAGTCGTGATAGGCGATATCGCCGAGCAGCATCATCGCGTGCTGATCGAGGGGCAGAAGCCCGTCTGCCTGCGCCGACACGGCGACGCCATCGGTGGTGTGCAGGTGGATCACGCAATGCGCGTCATCGCGGTTCATGTGCACGGCGCTGTGGATGGTGAAGCCGGCGGGATTCACGGGATACGGAGTGTCCTGCACCTTGTTGCCATCCACATCGATCTTCACAAGGCTCGAAGCCGTGATCTCATCGAAGAGTAGACCGTAGGGATTGATCAGGAAGTGATGTTCCGGACCCGGGACGCGGGCGGAGATATGTGTGAAGATCATGTCGTCCCAGCCGTAATGGGCGACGAGCCGGTAGGTCGCGGCGAGATCGACCCTGAGTTGCCATTCCTCCGCCGACACCTTGCCTTCGAGCGAGGGCACATTGTCGGCCGGCGGGACGCGCGTCTCCATCTTTTTGCGTATCTCGGCTTCGGACTGCATCATGGCGTCACTCCCAATATCGATTGTCTGTAGAGTGTTCCCGCTGCGGCTTTCCTGTCAAACGGCGCGGGATCAGGTGTCCGATCGCGCCCGCGCGACGGCCTGCGTCCAGCCGTCATAGAGCGCGTCGCGCGCCGGCCGGCTCATTTCCGGCGCGAAGCGGCGGTCGAGCGCCCACCCTTTTGCGATATCGGAAAAGTCCTGGAACAGGCCCGCGCCGAGCCCTGCGAGATAGGTCGCGCCCAACGCCGTGGTTTCGGTAATCTGCGGCCGCTCCACCGGAAGTCCGGTAAGATCGGCGAGCCGCTGGCAGAACCAGTTGTTCCACACCATCCCGCCATCGACTTTCAGTGCGGACGGCGCGTCCAGCCCGGCTTCGCGCATGTCGCGACCCATCGCTTCGAGTAGGTCGCGCGTCTGGAAGCATACCGAGTCCAATGCCGCGCGCGCGATTTCCGCCGCACCCATGTCGCGCGTGATGCCGGTGATCGCGCCGCGTGCATCCGGATCCCAATAAGGAGCGCCGAGACCGGTGAACGCGGGAACGAAATAAAGGCCTTCCGCGGGTTTGGCCGTCTGCGCCAGCGCCTCGATCTCGGCGGCGCTGCGGATGACGCCCAGCGCATCGCGGAGCCACTGCACCACCGCACCCGCGATGAAGATGCTGCCCTCGATGGCATAAGCCGTCCGCTCTTTCGCGCGATAGGCGCTCGTCGCGATCAGGCGGTTCTTCGAAGCCGGTACCGCGCTTCCGGTGTTCACCAGCGCGAAACATCCGGTGCCATACGTCGCCTTCACGTCTCCTGCGGTGAAGCAGGCCTGGCCAAATACCGCCGCCTGCTGATCGCCCGCAACGCCGCGGATGGGGATGGCGCGGCCGAGAAAGTCCGGCAGCGTCTCTCCGTAGTCGTCGGCGCTGTTGCGGATGTCCGGCAGGATCGCCCGCGGCACATTCAGCAACCGCAGCATGTCGTCGTTCCATGCGAGCGATTTCAGATCGAGGAATAACGTGCGCGAGGCGTTGGTGACGTCGGTGACATGCAGGTTGCCGCCCGTCAGCTTGTAGACGAGCCAGGAATCCACCGTGCCGAAGGCAAGTTCGCCGTTTTCCGCCCGCGCCCGCGCGCCGGGGATATGGTCGAGCAGCCATTCGACCTTCGTGCCGGAAAAATAGGGATCGAGCAGCAATCCCGTCGTTGCGGAAACACGCGTTTCCCAGCCGGCATTCTTGAGCGCACGGCAACGTTCCGCCGTCCGCCGGTCTTGCCAGACGATGGCGTTGTGAAGCGCCACGCCAGTCTTGCGGTCCCAGAGCACCGCTGTTTCACGCTGGTTGGTGATGCCGATGGCGGCGATGTCCCTGGGATCGATGCCTTTGGCGGCCACACGGCAACAGGCGAGCGTCGTCTGCCATATCTCGTCGGGATCGTGTTCCACCCAGCCGTTGGCCGGGTAGATCTGCCGGATTTCAAGCGTGTGCTGCGCCACGGGCCGCGCCACGCAGTCGAAAAGAATGGCGCGGGTCGAGGTTGTTCCCTGGTCGATGGCGAGGATGAACGGCGGGTCGAAAGCCATGAGGAGCGACTCGAAATGGTTCGTTCACTTTTACCTTAACACGCTGTTAACGGCGTTTTGGCTAATGTCGGCCCGGGCAGCAGGCCACCAGGGCGTGGTTCGGGGGCATTTATGGCGTTAACAGCACAAGACATGAGCAGTATGGCGCGCCTGGCGCAACTTGCGGCAAACCCGCAAGAGGTCGGCCGGGACGAGATCTACGTCGCCATCGCCTCTCTTTATCGTGCCCAGAGCAGCTACCTGTCCGAGCGCGAGCGCGGGCTGATGCGCGAAATCCTGCTGAAACTCTCGCATGACGTCGAGATGGCCGTGCGCATCGCGCTGGCCGAACGCCTGGCTGACGACGAAGAGGCACCAGCCGACCTTATACTCATGCTCTGCGACGACAGCATCGAGATCGCCCGCCCCGTCATCATGCGCAGCCGCAAGCTCACCGACCACGACATCCTGAAATTCGTCGGGCAAGCGTCCGTCGCGCATCAGGAAACCGTCGCCCAGCGGCCGAATATCGGCGAGCCCGTCACCGAAGTGCTCGCGAAAAGCGAAGCCGAAAGCGTTCTGGTGGCGCTGGTCCGAAACGCCACGGCGCGGATCGGCGACTCGGCTTTCCAGACGATTGTCGAGAAATCCAGGCAGATCGAAAGCCTGCAGACACCGCTCGTCCATCGCGCCGACCTGCCGCCGGTTCTGGCGACCCAGATGTGCGACTGGGTTTCGGAAGCATTGAAGAACCACATCACTGCGAGCTTTTCGGCACCGAAGGCAGCGGCCGCCGTCGAACCGGTAAGCATCGCGCTGCGCCAACCGCCCGCCGCCGGCCAGCCGGCGCAAGGCGGCGACAACACGCAGAAACTCGTCGAAAAGCTCTACACGGCCGGGCAGCTCAAAGCCGGCTTCCTGCTGCGGGTATTGCATCAGGGCCAGATCGACATGTTCGATGTCGCCTTCGCCCGCCTTGTCGGCATGGAACTGAACAACTTCAAGCGCGCGTTCTACCAGCACGGCCCGCGTGCCGTGGCGCTCGCCTGCCGCGCGGCCGGCATCGACCGCGCCGTGTTCGCGACGGTGTTCAACCTCTCGCGTCAGGGCCGCTGCGTCTCCACCACGATCTCGCCCGAACAGCGCACGGAAGTGGAAAACGTATTCAAGGTCTTCACCAGGTCCGACGCCATCGCCGTCTTCCAGGCGCAGCATACCGCCGCTGGATGAAGCGCCCTCCGCCCTGATAGGGTGGAGTCATGATCGACCCGTTCGGCCGGACAATCAGCTATCTGCGCGTTTCCGTGACGGACCGCTGCGATTTCCGCTGCGTCTACTGCATGCCCGAGCATATGACCTTCCTGCCGAAGGCCGACCTGCTGACGCTGGAGGAGATGGAGCGGCTCTGCGCAGCTTTCATCCGGAACGGCGTCGAGCGCATCAGGCTGACGGGCGGCGAGCCGCTCGTGCGGCGCAATGTGATGTCTCTGATCGAAGGGCTTGGGACCCGGATCGGCGCCGGCGGATTGAAGGAGATGACCATAACGACGAATGGCAGCCAGCTCTCTCGCTTCGCGACGGAGCTTCGCGCCGCCGGTATCGAGCGCATCAATGTCTCGCTCGACACGCGCGATCCCGACAAATTCCGCGCGATCACGCGCTGGGGCGATCTGAACAAAGTGCTCCACGGGATCGACGCGGCGCAAACCGCGGGCATGCAGGTCAAGATCAACATGGTGGCGCTGCGCGGCGTCAATGACGGGGAAATCCCGGCGATGCTCGAATGGGCACATGGCCGCGGCATGGATCTCACATTGATCGAAACCATGCCCATGGGCGACGTCGACGCCGACCGCGTGGAGCAGTACATGCCGCTCTCGCTGGTGCGTGCCGCGCTGGAACGGCGCTACACGCTGCACGACAGTCCTCATCGCACCGGCGGTCCCGCGCGCTATGCGGACGTGCAAGAGACCGGCGGGCGCCTGGGATTCATCACGCCGCTGACGCACAATTTCTGCGAAAGCTGCAACCGTGTCCGCCTCACCTGCACCGGAACCCTCTATATGTGCCTCGGCCAGAACGACGCCGCCGATCTGCGCGCGCCGCTGCGCGCATCTTCCGACGACGCGCGGCTTCTTGCGGCGATCCATGAAGCGATCGGCCGCAAGCCCAAGGGGCACGATTTCATCATCGACCGGCGGCATGACCGCCCGGCGGTGCCGCGCAATATGTCTCTGACGGGCGGATGATCATGGCGGCGCTTCATTTCGTTGCATCGGATGCCCCGGACGCGCAAGCCGCGCTGGCCGCCATGCGCAAGCGTCACGAAGACGCCGGAGAAAAAGCGGCCGACATCATCGTGGCGCTCGGCGGCGACGGTTTCATGCTGCAGACGCTGCATCGCTTTCTCGGGACCAGGAAGCCGATCTACGGAATGAATCTCGGTTCTGTCGGTTTCCTGATGAACGAATATCACGAAGAGGGACTTGAAGGCCGCCTCGCCGCTGCAGAACCCGCGCATGTCCATCCGTTGCGCATGAAGGCCACCACCACGAACGGCCAGGTTTGCGATGCGCTCGCGTTCAACGAAGTCTCCCTGCTGCGGGAGACCCGCCAGGCCGCGAAGATCCGCATCGTCGTGGACGAGCGGGTGCGCATCTCCGAGCTCATCTGTGACGGCGTGCTGATCTCCACGCCCGCCGGCAGCACCGCCTACAATCTCTCGGCTCATGGCCCTATCCTTCCGATCGATGCCGCGTTGCTCGCGCTGACGCCCATCAGCGCATTCCGTCCGCGCCGCTGGCATGGCGCACTCCTTCCGCATCGCGCACGGGCGCGCTTCGAAGTGCTGGAGCCGGTGAAACGGCCGGTGAGCGCCGTGGCCGACGATCTGGAAGTCCGCAACGTCGCGCAGGTCGACGTCGCCGAGGACCGTTCGATCTCCATGACGATGCTGTTCGACGCCGGTCACAGCCTGGATGAACGCATCCTGGCCGAGCAATTTCAGGACTAGGTGCAATCCTTAACGGCGCGACCGCGGGACAGGCGTGAAAGTTCCATTTTACGCCGGATTCCCGCGTGAATCCGCCCGCTTCCCATGCCTTAAATTCACGACGCATTAAGTGTTGACCGTTAGCATTCGCTTCAAATTCCGTGCGCCGGCTTTGGGTTCGGGGGAGTGATGAGCGGTTATCGTTTCGACCGATTGAAAGTTCTCGTCGTCGACGACAACCCGCACATGCGCCGGCTTGTCGGCACGATATTGAACGCATTCGGCGCGACACAGATTTCGGAGGCCGCCGACGGCCCACGCGCCCTCACGCTCACGCGTGAGATCAATCCCGATGTCATCGTGCTCGACTGGATGATGGAGGGCATGTCCGGCATCGAGGTCGCCAAGACGATCCGCACGTCGCCGACCAGCCCCAACCCCTACATTCCGATCATCATGCTCACGGGCCACACCAGCGCGGAATGCGTGCAGCAGGCGCGCGACGCGGGCATCAACGAATTTCTTGCCAAACCCGTATCGGTGAAGGCGATGCTGGCGCGGCTGACGGCGGTGATCGAATATCCGCGGCCCTTCGTGCGCACATCGGTCTATTTCGGCCCCTGTCGCAGACGCCGCAACGAAGACTATCGCGGCCCGGAACGGCGCGAGGGCGAACGCGCCGTAGGCAAACGCGCGGCATCGTAGGCGGAGCCAACCATGACCAAACAGAAGCCCATCGAGATCTTCACGCCGCCCAACATGCTGAAGGCGAAACTCGGCGGTACCGGAGCGGGCCTCGACTCTGCCGCACTCATGCGCGCAGAAGCGGCGATGGACGGCCTGAAATCCGAATTCGCCGAGTGGATGAACGCCGACATCGCGAAACTCGGCGAAGGCCGCGATGCCTACGCGAAGAAGCCCAACGAGGAAACCCGCGCGCAGCTTTACCGCGCCGGCCACGATCTCAAGGGCCAGGCATTGACCTTCGAGCATCCGGTCGTGGCCCGCATGGCCGCGTCCCTGTGCAAATTGCTCGATGGCACGCATGCGCCGCTCCTGCTGATCGACGCGCATGTGAACGCGATCCGCATCCTCGTCCGCCAGAATGTGCGCGACGTCTCCGATCCGACGACCAACGCGGTGGCGGCTGAGTTGGAAGCGCAGGTACGCGAAATCCAGGCGGCCTAAGGCCCCTCTTCGCGAAGCGAGGCCGTCGTCTGCTCATAACCCGCGTCATCGCGGATTTTCAGGATAGGGCCGTTGGCACCCTGCTCTATCCACGGCGTGACCGTAAGCGGCGCTGAAGCGCGCGCCGCCGCCATCGCTTCGGCCACGGTTTTCGCCTTCGCCAGCTTCATGAGATTGAGCTTGGTTGGAAAGATCACATTCCACTTCTTGCGGTCGGCCACCGCTTCGGCGGGCGAGATCCAGATCGAATCCACCGACTCCCTCCCGTCGTGACGGCCTGCATGGCCCATAGGGGCGGCGGCAATGAAGAAGTGCGTGTCGAAGCGCTTGGGCATGTTCTCCGGCGTGATCCAGTGCGCGAAGTGCGCCAGCGCATCGTAAGCGATATTGAGCTTTTCCTTGCGCAGCATCTCGACCAGCGCGATTTCGCCCTTCTCCAGCGGATGCCGGTAATGCTCGAGCCCCGCCAGCCGCTCGCCGGTGATGAACACCGGACAGCCCGCTTCGCGGGCGAGAAGAATGCCGGACTCTTCGAATGCTTCGCGGATGGCCGCCGCGCCTAGCGCGCGCATCTCTGCGTTCCAGTCGGCGCCACCGTCGCTGAAATCGCTGAGCGCTGCGTCGAAGTCGCCTTTGCTCGCCTTGCCACCGGGAAACACCAACGCCCCGGCCACGAAATCTATCTGGTGATGACGCTTCACCATGAACACTTCCAGGCCGGTTGCGCCATCGCGCACCAGAAGAACAGTTGCGGCCGGCACGGGAGCCGCCACGGGCTTTGCAGAATCGGACATCTCGCCTCGCTTTTGCGCGCAGTCTAACGGGCGACTGCCGCTGCCGTCACGCTTGCCGCGGAGACAGCTGCGAGCATCCAGAAATAAGCGACCGAACCGAAAGCGCCCACGGTCCATCCGGTGAGCAACGGTCCCGCGATGGATCCAAGCCCGAAGAGCAAAACCAAGCCTGCCGCTGCGGCAACGCGTTGAAATGGCTGCACCGCGTCGTTCGCATGCGCAACAGAGATCGCATAGAGCGGAAATACCAGCGCGCCGATGAGCGCCGAGCATAAATCCAACGCGACCACGCCTTGCGTTTGCGCCCACACACCGAACAGCGATGCGAGCACGCCGCCGGCGGCCATCGATCCGATCGTAAGGCGGCGGCCGATGTGATCGGAAACCCAGCCGAGCGGAAACTGCACGACCGCGCCCGCCACCATCGACACGCCCATGAAAAAGCCGATCTGCGAAAGCGTCATTCCTTCGCGCTGCGCGTAAACGGGGCCGAAGGTGAATACAATCGCCCAGGAGACGCCGGCGAGCACCGTCACCGCTGCCCCCAGTGGCGATAACCGGAACAGCGACAACAACCCGAACGGTTCCGGTGGCGCGTGGATCACACCGCCGCGATGCAGGGCCAGCACGGGAACCGACGAGACGATGAACAGCCCCGCCGAGAGCAGGAACAACGACATGGTGGCCGGATTGCCCGTGGTGAGCAAGAATTGGGCGATGGTCATCGCCGCCATCTGCCAGACCATGTAGACACTGAACACGCGCCCGCGCACGCGGTTCTCGGTGCGGCCGTTGATCCAGCTCTCCACGGCCACGAAATTCACCGACAGCGCGAGCCCGGACACCACGCGAAGCAGCGTCCACGCCGGCGGCGACACGAAAATGCCGTGCAGCGCGATGGACGATGCTGCGACGATCATTGCGATCCAGATGGTCCGTACGTGGCCGAGCCTGCGGATCACGAACGGACTCACCAAGGGTCCGGCGGAATAGCCGACATAGTAGCCGGCCATGATCAGGCCGATGGCGAATGGCGAGAACTTCTCGATGCCGGCGCGCACGCCGAGGAGATCGGTCTGCAACCCGTTGCCGAGCTGCACCAGACCGCCGGTCAGAATGACCGCCCAAACCGCACGGAGCGCGACGCGCATGAAGTGCTCCCCGCCGCTGCTTACGCAGCATGCCACGGCGATGCAACCCGACTAGCTGATGGCGTGCTTGTCCGTGCCGGCGGGCGAAAGAGAGGCCAGAACGTCGATCACATTGCTGGTGAGGGCAAACGGCGTGTTCGCGGACGACGACGAGAAGCCGGTGTTTGCCCCCATCGAACCCAGCAACTCGAGAGCCTGCCAACGATTCGTGTCCAGGCTAGCTCCCTTACCCAGACCGCCGAACGGAATGTAGTTCTTCGCGACAGGAGCCGGCTTGGCGGCGGCCTGCATGACGGTCTTGGCGCCGGACGGTTCCCTCATCGCCCAGGCATAGACCTCGCTCACGGTCTTTGGCGTGCCGTCGGCGTGATAGAAGACGTTCTCGTTCGCGTCGGCCGCAGCGGGAAACGCTTTCGCCGCATTGGCGTCGGGCTGGTTCTCCGTCATGCGGATCAGCTTGGTGGCCGCCTGGGTGCCCAGGAAGTGCGCCGCGTAGAGTTCGCCGTTGCAGACATCGCGGCCAAGCGCGCCTTCGAGCGTGGAACGGCACTGGTTCGCGTATTCGCCTTCCATGACGGATGCGACCTGGGGATTGTTGCGCAGGGAAAGAATTGCCGAGCGGTCGGCAGCATTGTCGACATGGTAGCGGCCGTCCGCACCTTGCGAAATCTGGCTGGCATAGGAGCCGAGCCCGTACTGCCCGCCATGCTGCTTGACGAGGCCCAGCCAGGTCTGTTCGACGAACTGAAAGAGGCCGGAGGCGCTGGAAGTGCCTGCTTTTGCAGCACTTTTCAGGCCGGACTCGCGCATCGCAGTGTCCAGCAGATAGTTGAAATCGGTGCCCGTCGCGACGCTTGCCTGCTTGAGGGCGGCAAGGATGTCGGTGCGGTTCGATGTGGCGTTGGTGGCTTCTGCCAGCATGGTCACAGGTTCTCCTGCCTCACACTTCGCAATGGCCATGCCAAGTCAGAGCTTGCCGCGGAGTTTCCCGATCAGCGCGTCTTTAACCCCTTGTTCATAGGCGACGGCCGATCCGTTGCCCCACACAGGTCCGGGCCAGGCGGCGTCTCCGGGCCTGCGCGCCACGACGTGGATATGAAGCTGCGGGACCAGGTTGCCGAGCGCGCCGATATTGATCTTGACCGCACCGGCGATCGTCTTGAGGCCGAGGCTTGCGCGATTGATCTCCTCCACCAGAACCATGCGCTCGGCGTGCTTGAGATCGTGGAACTCCGACAGCGCCGCGCGGCGGGGCACGAGGATCAGCCACGGGTAGCGCGCATCATTCATCAGGAGCACGCGCGAGAGCGCCCAGTCGGCCACCGGAGCGGTGTCGGCGGCCAACCTCTCATGGAGTTGAAAAGAATCCATCGCCATTTTCCTTTCGGCGGCATAATAACGCCCGCGCGCGGGGTTTAAGGGGATTCGTTTGCGCATCGGTATCATCGGTTGCGGCATCGCCGGCCAGGCGGCGGGCATGGCGCTTGCGCGCGACGGCCACGACGTAACCGTGTTCGAGCGCATTGCCGAGGCCAGGCCCGTGGGAGCTGGTCTGCTGCTGCAGCCATCCGGGCAAGCGGTTCTGGAACGGCTGGGACTCCTCGAGGCGGCGCGGAAATGGGGAGCTCCCGTCAACCGCCTGTTCGGCCGCACCACGCGCGGCCGCACCTTCATGGACCTGAGCTATGCAAGGCTCGGCAAGGATGTGCAGGGACTGGGCATCCATCGCGCCGCGCTGTTTCGCGTCCTGCATGACGGCCTTGTTGCTTCAGGCGCCAGCATCCGGTTCGGCTTCGAAGTCGCCAAGATCCGCGACACTGCCGCCCCGCGCATCGTCGCGAGCGACGGCCGGGTGGAAGGGCCGTTCGACCTCGTCATCGATTGCGCCGGCACACATGACACGCTGCGCCGCGCGCTAAACATCGCGATCGACGATCCGGTTTATCCCTGGGGATGCCTGTGGGCGATCCTCCCGGACCGCACGAACAGTTTCCAGGGGGAACTGCGGCAGGTCTGCGAGAGCACGCAGATCATGATCGGCATCCTGCCGGTGGGCCATGTTCCGGATTCCGACTTCGAGGGCAATCACGTGGCGCTCTTCTGGAGCCTGCGTCACAAGGATTATGGCGCGCAGCGCAATCTGGGCATCGACTCCCTGCGCGCGCGCATCCTGCACTACTGGCCAGAGGCGAAGCCCATCGTCGATGAGCTGCGCGAGATCAATCAAT
This sequence comes from Rhizomicrobium sp., assembly GCA_051959625.1. Taxonomy (GTDB): domain Bacteria; phylum Pseudomonadota; class Alphaproteobacteria; order Micropepsales; family Micropepsaceae; genus Rhizomicrobium. The sequence goes on along the minus strand of JBQCFD010000068.1, from coordinate 12,497 downwards.
TCTCGCTGGCGACCTATCGCGATGTGCGGATGCGGTCATGGCGCGAACGCCGCGTGCTGGTCATCGGTGATGCCGCGCACGGAACGAGCCCGCAGCTGGGTCAGGGCGCGAACCTCGCGCTCCTCGATGCATTGACGCTTGCGGCCGCGCTGCGGCGAAACAGCAATGTCGACCTCGCGCTATTGTCCTACGAGAGAATGCGCCGCCCGCACCTGCGCTATTATCAGAACGCCTCGCGCCGCGTGACGCCGCTGTTCCAGTCGAACAGCCAGATGCTGGGCTGGCTGCGCAACATCTTCTTCGGGCCGATGGGGAAAATTCCCGGCTTCGCGCGCATCACCCGCACCACGCTTGCGGGCATGCGCAAATCGCCGTTCGGGCTTTGGAAGATGCCGGACTAGGCGGGCAACATCGGCAGATAGCCGAGGCGCCACGCCAGAAAGGCCACATAGGCGACGTAGCCCAGCAGCAGAAGCGCACCGTTGAAACGCGAGAGGCGCCAGGACGAAATCATCAGCGGCATCAGAACAGCGGATACCCCGAGCAGAATGTAGATGTCCGGACCGGGCCCGACCATGACTCCCGCCGGATATACCGCCGCGGTGAAGCCGAGAACGCCGAGAACGTTGAAGATGCTGGATGACAAGAGATAGCCCAGCGTCACATCACTCCAGCGCCGCGCCGTCATGGTGAGCATGAACACGAATTCCGGCACCGCGGTGGCGAGCGCGACGAGGATGAGAGCCACAATCTCCCGCGGCAGATGTTCCCGTTGCGCGACGACCAGCGCACCGTCGATCAGGCAGCGCCCGCCGAAATAGGCCGCGACCAGACCCGCCGCGAGCAGAAATACGCTCACGCCGAATGTCTGCGGCGCGCCGCGGCAGTTGGCGCGCGCTTAGGAATCCTGCGCGGGCTTTCGCCAGTCGGTGACGAAGCAGGCGATGACGTAAGCAGCGAAGCAGCCCAGCAGAATGAAGCCTTCCGTTCGCGACAGCACGCCATCCCAGGCCGCGAACACGAGCGCGCCGCTCGACAGAAGCATGGCGAGGCCGTCGCGGAAGACATTTTTGGGCGCACTTGGCAACGGCACGAGCAATGCGCCAAGGCCAAGGATCAGCAGGAGGTTGACAAGGTCGCTGCCGACGACATTGGCGACCGCGAGCTCTGGTGCGTGGCGCGCCATGGCTTGCAGCGCGACAAAGAACTCCGGAGCGGAAGCCGCGGCCGATACGATGAACAGGCCCACGACCGTCGGCGGCAAGCCCACGGCGCGCGAAATGCCGATCCCGGCACGCAGCAATGCCTCGCTGCCCGCGAACAACAGCAACAACCCTATGGCTACGAACGCGTACGCCATCAACGCCCCGAAACGGCGTCTCAGATTAACCAAAGCGTCGCCGGATTGTCCCGTTACAAACCCGCGACGAACCTTTGCGGAGAGAACGCGCGGATTTCCGGCGCCGCTGACCCCAGAATGAGACGGCTCATGGTTTCGGCGATAGCCGGTGCAAAGAGAATGCCGTTCCGGAATTGCCCTGTCGCGACGTAAAGGTTCTTCACGCCCGTTTCGCCAAGAAGGGGCAGACCGTCCGGTGACGCCGGCCGAAGGCCAGCCCAGTGCTCGTCGATCTCCCAGGATGCGAGTGACGGCATAAGTCCCACCGCGCTGTCGGTCAGCCAATTCTCGGCCTTGCCCGTCAGCGCCGTGTCGAAGCCGGCCTCTTCTGCCGTCGCGCCGATCAGAAGCCGGCCGTCGCGCGGGACGAGATAAACGCCATTACCCCACACCACCTGCTTGGGAAGCAGCACGCCGCGCGGCGGAAGCAGCGCAAGCATCTCGCCCTTCACCGGGCGGACCGGCGGCAGAACGGGATGATCCATCTCGATGCGGCTCGTCCACGCCCCGGCTGCGACGAGCACCTTGTCGGCGCCGTGCAGTGCGAACGGAGTGCGCACCGCAGGAAATTCGTGCTCCGTCTCGATACGGACGCCGGCTTCGTTGGGCGAGATCTTTCCGCCGGCACGGACAAACGCGGCGGCCAACGCATCGCCCAAGGCGCGATTGTCGACCTGGGCTTCCTCGCTTTCCCAGATGGCGCCGGCGATCTTTCCGGTCAGGAGCGGTTCACGCTTTTTCACGTCCTGCGGCGTCAGCAGCGTGCGATTGCTGCGCGCCGCCAGGTCGCGTGCTTCATCGTCGTTGGCCGCGACGATCAGCGCGCCGTCGCGGCGGTATCCGATCTGGCGGCCAGATGCCGTTTCGATCTCTTCCGCGAATTTCGGCCACAGGCTTGCGGACCAGCGGGCGAATTCGCTCTCCGACTGCGGGCCGTGTTCGGTTTCCGCCGTCGGCGCGATCATGCCGGCCGCGGCCCAGGTCGCGCCGCGCGCCACCTGCGCGCGCTCAAGGACAAGAACCTCGGCGCCCGCCCGCAAGAGCTTCCAACCGATGGAAAGCCCCGCGACGCCCGCACCGATGATGACGACTTTCATTGCTCTGGAAATTCCGCGAACGCGGCGGCCATGCGAAAACCCGCCGAGATAAAACAGACGACGCCGAAGACATACGCCACGATCCCAAACCATTCCGGCCTGAGACATGCAATCGCAAAGGCGACGAAGGCTTCAGCGCCATCGGTCAATCCTGCGATGTGCGACACACCTTTCACACCACCGGCCTTCACGTCGATGCCGCGTATGGTCGCGAACCGCCAATAGGACAGGAATGTCGCTGCCGACACCGTGAAGCTGAAGATGAAGAAGCATGCCGCCAGCGCGCGGGACGGATCGGCCAATGCGAAGGCGAACGGGATCGCGGCGCAATAGATATATTCGAGACAGACATCGAGGAAATCGCCGAGATCGGTGGCCCGTGTCTGCCGCTTGATCGCCGCTCCCAGCCCGTCCACCGAACGGCCGATCGCAATCGCCAAGAGGCCCAGGATGTAATGACCGGTCGCGATGGCCGGCACCGCAGCGATACTCAGGATAAAGCCCAGCACGACGAGACGGCTCGGCCGCACGTCCCGCCAGGCGAGCGCATCGGCGGCGCGCGCATAAAGCGGGTCTGTCATCTTGCGAAGCGGCTCGTCGAGCATGGCGGCGATGGTGCGGCGCGGCCGGTGCGCCGTCAAACGCTAGGACGGCAGGGAAGCCAAGCCCTTGTGGTATGCGTTCTCGAAGTCCGCGAGGCCATGGCTCCCGCCGTTCACGAGCTTGCGCGCGCGGGCGAGATCGTTGGCGGCAAGTGCCGAGCGGATCGCGCTTTCGGCGTTCTTCAGAAACTGTCCGAGAATGCGTCCCGCCAACGCCGGATCGTTCGCAAGCTCGGGATCGGCAATCAGGTCCTTGCCGGCTTGTCCGCCGATGCGCTTGTAGTTGCTGCGGCCGGTGAGCTGCACGAAGCCCCTGCCCTTGAACGTCGCGCCGTCGCCTTTCTGCGTGTTGCCGAGCCTTCGCGCGATGTCCGAAGGCGGATCGTAGAGATCGAAGGGCCGGCCGCCGGGCGAGGTGTTGTATTGGTTGACGCCTTCTGAGACCGGTTTGAAGCTCGCGGTCTCCGCGCGAATGGTGCTCAACGCCATCAGCAGCATCGGGCGGTCGTCGAGATTGCAGGCGCGCAGCCCGTCGCACACGAAGCCCAGATTGACCGAGATGTTCGCATGCGGCGTCGCGGGGAACATCGGGAAGACATTTGCTGCCGTCACCTTCGAGAGGTAACCCACTACCGCCAGGAACTGCGTCGAGAAATATCCAGTAATGCGCGCAGGGCCATCGATCAGCACCTTGGTCCATGCGCCGTCGGGTTGCGTCACCGTGCCTGTCGTCCCTGCCATGAACACGGCAACAATCGCGGCGGACACGGAAGGTCCGGCACGGAGATTTACGTTGTCAGACGTGACGGTGACACGATCCCCGACGACCATGCTTGCCCCCTCTTGCGAATGCGCTTTCGCGCGACCCGTGTCCCCACACCGGCGGCGCGATTTTGTAACGATTCCACCGGCGGAGGCGAATGAGGCTCGAGCCGGGACAAAATCAGACAATTAAGCGGGTTGCCCGCCAACCCCGGCTTTCTATAGTCACCCACCCAAGGAGAATCTCCATGGAAAAAGCCACTTTTGGCGCCGGCTGCTTCTGGGGCGTCGAGCACTTCTTCGCTGAGGTGCCGGGCGTCATCGATGCCGTATCCGGCTACGAGGGCGGCCACGCCGACAATCCGAATTATCGACAGGTCTGCACCGGAACGACAAACCACGCCGAAGTCGTGGAAGTGACATTCGATCCGGCAAAGGTGTCTTACGCCACGCTGGTCGACCTCTTCTTCAAGATGCATGACCCGACGCAGATGAACCGGCAGGGCCCGGATATAGGCACCCAATATCGCTCCGTGATCTTCACACACGGACCCGGGCAGGAACGGATCGCGCATGAGCGTCTCGAAGCCGCGAAGGCCTCGGGCCGTTTTAAGCGTCCGGTCGTGACGTCCGTCGAACCGGCGCAGACGTTCTGGAAAGCCGAGGATTATCACCAGGACTATTTCGAGAAGAACCACGGACATTCCTGTCACGTGACGTATGGGGAGCTGATGGATCAATGAGAAAACTTGGGGGGCTGACAGGGGCAGCGATCATCATGGCGATGGGTTTTGTCGGAAATACCGCCTACGGACAGATCAGCCGGGGCGATCGTTATTCGGGTGCGCCGTGGGCGACGCGGTCGCCCGTGCTCGCACAGCACGGCATGGTGGCGAGCGAACAGCCGCTCGCCTCCGAGGCCGCGGTGCAGGTCCTCAAGAATGGCGGCAGCGCGGTGGATGCCGCAATAGCCGCGAACGCGATGATCGGGCTGATGCAGCCGGTGCTGAACGGCATCGGCGGCGATCTCTTCGCCATCGTCTACGATCCCAAGACGCACAAGCTCTACGGCTATAACGGGTCGGGCTGGTCGCCCAAGGGCCGCGACCTCGCGAAGATGACCGCGGAGGTCGAGGCTGCTTACAAGAAAGCGGGCATGACGCCGAAAGCCCATATCCCGCCCGTCGGCTCTCTGCCCATCACCGTTCCGGGCACGGTAGATGCGTGGTTCGCGCTGCACGACAAGTTCGGCAAGCTGCCCATGTCAGACGACCTCGCGCCCGCGATCCACTACGCCACGATCGGGTTTCCCGTCACCGAGCTCATCGCTCAGTATTGGAAGGGGAACATGGCCGCGTTCGAAAAGAACAAGGGCCTGATCGAGGAACTCGACAACGCGCGCCACACTTATCTGATTCCGGATGCGCATAGCGGCCACACGCCGGCGCAGGGCGAGATTTTCAAGAATCCCGATCTCGCGAACACGTTGACGATGCTCGCCAAGGGCGGGCGCGACGCTTACTACAAAGGCCCGATCGCGCACACGATCGATGCCTATATGAAGCGCATCGGCGGCGATCTGCGCTACGACGACTTCGCCGAATTCCACGGCGAATGGGTCGATCCGGTCTCCGTGAACTATCGTGGCTACGACGTCTATGAGCTTCCGCCCAATGGCCAGGGCATGGCGGTGCTTCAGATGTTGCAGATACTCAAGGGGTTCGACCTGAAGAAAATGGGCGTGGGCTCCGCGGACACGCTGACCGCGATGCTGGAAGCCAAACGGCTGGCATATGAAGACCTCGCGAAATGGTATGCCGATCCGCGCTTCTATCATGCGCCCATCAAGGGACTTCTCTCGGACGCCTATGCCGATGAGCGCCGCAAGCTGATCGACCTGAAGCACGCCAATCCCGACATCGGCCCGGGCGATCCGCGGTTGCACGACGGCGACACGATCTACCTCACGGCAGCCGACAAGGACGGCATGATGGTGTCCCTGATCCAGTCCAACTATCGCGGCATGGGATCGGGATTGGTCGCCGATCATCTCGGATTCATGTTCCAGGATCGCGGCGAACTCTATTCGCTCGATCCGAAAGCAGCGAACGTCTATGCCCCGCGCAAGCGCCCGTTCCAGACCATCATCCCGGGCTTTGTGATGAAGGACGGCCAGCCCTTCATGTCGTTCGGCCTGATGGGCGGGGACATGCAGCCGCAAGGCCACGTGCAGGTGCTTACCGACATCATCGATTTCGGCATGAACGTGCAGGAGGCCGACGACGCCGCGCGCTGGCGCCACTATGGCGGCTCGGAGCCGACGGGAGAACCGTCTGCGGGGATCGGAACGGTCGAGATGGAAAGCGGATTCGATACCTCCGTGAAAGCCGAGCTCGAAAAGCGCGGCTACAAGGTGGTTCCGGGCAGTGGAAACTTCGGCGGCTATCAGGCGATCATGCGCGCGCCAAATGGTGTCTATTGGGGCGCCAGCGAGATGCGCAAAGACGGCGAAGTGATCGGATACTAAGCCGAATCCAAGTTCCGGTTGGTGAAACCCGGCGAACGGTCGCAGGAACCCCCTGCGAAACCGTTCGTTGGTTTTACATGTGTGCGGCTGGACCGCGCTTGGCCCGGAAGGGCTCGTCAACTCAGGGCAAGCTGGCGGTGTGGCTCCTGCCGCGGCACAGGTAAAGAAAAGGAGCTTGCCATGGCAACAACATATGCAGACCGCGATCTCGCGAGAGTCGAGACCACGGGATCTATCGTGGAGGCCGCGGGCGGTATTGCCGTCATCGTGCTCTCCATCATTGGACTGACGCGCGCCGACGCCGGCACGCTGACGTCCATCGCCGTCATCATCCTGGGCGCTGCCATGCTGGCGGAAGGCGGGTCCATCGCCACCGAATTTTCGAAGCTGCTCAATCTGAACGGCTCGACGCTCAGCGGCGTGGAGATGGGCGGCGGCATGCTGAGCGAGATCGTGGTGGGCGCGGGCGTCCTGGTTCTGGGCGTTCTCAGCCTGCTCGGCGTCTCCACCGCCACACTTGTCCCGGTCGCCGTACTCGCGGGTGGCGGCTTGCTGCTGATCTCGGCGCCGAGCGTGCAGCGCATGAACGAAGTCCGGCTTGAGGCGAGTTCGATGCCCGTCGCCGGACAACAGCTCATGCAGACGGCCGGCTCGGCCGCCGCGGGCCTTCAGGTGCTCGCGGGACTCGCAGCCATCGTGCTGGGCATCCTGGCGCTGACCACGACCGGCACCGCAACCACGGGCCGCGAGGGCATGTTCGCGCTGATCGGCCTTCTGGTTCTGGGCTCGTCCATGCTCATCAGCGCGAGCACGGTCACCGGTAACCTGATGCGATTCTTCCACCGCTGATCGTTCCATGCGGGCGGCGTCCTTCGGGCGCTGCCCGCTTCTGGAACGTCCTGTTCTTGCCCCTCCGCCGCAGATCTGCACAAAACGCATTGCCGTACGGTGCGAAGAAACCTTTGTAGTTTCCTTCGGAATGGCTACATCCCTGCCATGGCCCGCGAAACCTCTTCCGCCGCCCTTGCCGAGGCCTTGCGCGGCTTCATCGGCAATCTCAAGCGCCGCCTGCGGGCGCAATCCCATGCCGGCGACCTGAGCTGGTCCCACCTTTCCATGCTCGGCCGGCTGGAGCGCGAAGGCCCGTCGACGGTGACCGTGATCGCGCGGGCGGAGGGCGTGCGGCCGCAATCCATGGGCGCGACCATGGCCGGGCTCGAGGAAGCCGGGCTGGTCGAAAGCGCGCCCGACCCCGATGACGGGCGCCAGACACTATGGAAGGTCACCCCGAAGTGCCGCGAAATCGTGAAAGCGGCGCGCGCGGCACGGCAGGACTGGCTGCTCGCGGCCATCCGCAAGAACTTCTCCCAAGCGGAGCAGGATGAACTTGCCCGCGCCGTGAAACTGCTCGAGCGCATCGTCGCTGAACCTTGAAAGGCCTTGAAGTGACATCTCCCGGCAGGAGACACCGTTGAGCGGACTGTTGATGGGCACGTTCCGCTCCCTGCGGTTCTACAACTACCGCGTATGGTTCACCGGCGCGATTGTCTCCAACACCGGAACATGGATGCAGCGCGTCGCACAGGACTGGCTGGTCCTGACGGAATTGACCCACCATAACGCGACCGCGGTCGGAATCGTGATGGCGCTGCAATTCGGTCCGCAGCTTCTGCTTCTGCCATGGGCCGGTTTTGCGGCCGATCACATGGACCGCCGCAAACTCATGATGGCCACGCAAGTCGGCATGGGGGTCCTGGCGCTGATCCTCGGCGCGCTCACCGTCGCCAGCCTTATCACGCTTTGGGAAGTTTACACGATCGCGTTCCTGTTCGGCTGCGTCTCGGCGATCGACGCACCGGCGCGGCAGGTGTTCGTCTCGGAAATGGTCGACGACGATCACATCGCCAATGCCGTGGGCCTCAATTCGACCTCGTTCAACGCAGGCCGCATGATCGGTCCCGCCGCCGCCGGCCTCACGATCGCGGCCCTCGGTACCGGTTGGGCGTTCATCCTGAACGGACTGTCGTTCTTCGTCGTCCTCATCTCGCTTCTCTTCCTGCGCGTCCACGAGCTGCATACGCACGAGCGCGCGGTGAGGCGGCGCGGCAACCTGCTGGAAGGCTTCCGGTATGTGTGGCAGCGGGCGGATTTGCGCGCCGCGATGATCATGTTGTTCTTCATCAGCACCTTCGGGTTCAACTTCGCGATCTTCATCTCCGTCATGGCGGTGCGCGTGTTTCACGCCGGCGCGGGTCGTTACGGTCTGCTCTCCTCCGCGATGGCGGTGGGCACGATGTGCGGCGCGCTGCTGGCGGCGGGCCGCGAACGGCCGGGTTTCCAGCACATCTGCACGGGTGCGGCTGTCTTCGGAATCGGGAGTTTCCTCGCGGCGATCATGCCCAGCTACTGGCTGTTCGCGGGCGCGCTCGTGATTTGCGGCGTGTCGGCCCTCACATTTGCCAATTCCAGCAACGCGCTGATGCAGCTCGCAACAGAGCCCACCATGCGCGGCCGCGTGATGGCGATCCGCCTCGCGGTCGCGATGGGCGGCACACCGGTCGGCGCGCCGATCGTCGGTTGGGTGGCCGATGTCTGGGGGCCGCGCTGGTCCCTCGGCGTAGCGGCCGCATCGGGCATCGTCGCGACGATCGTCGGCGTGCGTTATCTGGTGAAGCATGAAGACCACCGCGTGTATTTCGCACGCGGGCGCGTCCGCTTCGCACCGCCGAACAACGAGGCTACTGCCCCTTAGCATCCTTCACGATGAAGTCGGACACGACTTTCGCACCGTCCGCAAAATCGAGGGTAACCTTCACCTTCGCGCCCGGCTTCATCGCGGACGTGGGATCCATGCACATCAGGTGATAGTCGCCGGGCGCAAAGACAAGATCGTTTCCCGCCGCGATCTTGATGCTGGGCATTTCCATCATCATGCCCGTGCCGCCCTTGTTTTCGGTTTTGTGCAGCATCAGCATCCCGCAGGCCGGCGACTCCGCGCCCGTGAGCGTGACGCTTTCGGTTCCGCCGTTGTGGAGCGTGAAATAACCGCCGGCCGGAAGTTTCGCGGGCAGCGACCGGAACCATCCATCCTTGACGGTGACCGTGCCTGCGGCGTGCGCAGGCAAAGCCAGCAGAACCGCCGCGGCGGCGATCTCAAGCAGACGCGTTTTCACGTTCTTCCTTCTCCTCATTGAGGCGCATGTTCACGAGCACCACGATCATGGCGGCAAAGCTTGTCAGCGTTCCCGGCAACCAGATGATGAGGCCGCCGTAATGCTGGTCACTCAGGGCGCTGAAGTCCAGCGCGCGGCCGCAGATCGTGTAGACGGGGTAATAGTCGGTCATCGACAGCGACAGGATCGCGCCCAGGACCATCTGCGGCAGCTCGATCAGCAGGATCATCAGTCCACGGATCAATGGCGATAGCCGCGCGGGGGGCTTGGGCCGCGGATCAAGCACCAGCGACCAGAACATGATGCCGTTGAGTGCCATCGTCCAATTCATCAGGTCGTAGAGAGGACGATCGAGCATTACGGTGGTGTGGATCGACGGGATCAGCCAGAAATAGAGAAGGCCCACAAACAGCACCGGCGCGACTGCGGGGTGCTGCAGCACATTCATTGCGGCGCGAACCGGCCGGGAAACGGCGACAGGCTTCAGGAACTCCGGCAGGCCCGCATAGAGCACCGAACCGGAACCGCCCATGGCGATCAGAAAGGCGCCTGCGTGATGCAGCACGAAATGGGCCCAGCGATGCACGAAAAACATGTGCTGCGCGTAATAATCGATGTGGGTCTGCAGCACGATGTAGATGGAGGCGACGCCGAGAACGAAACACGCGCTGCGCCAGAGTGGTGGATGTTCGGATTTCGGCAGCGCGCGCAAGCCGCGGAAGAACCAAGCCAGCGTCAGCGCCGTGCCGAGGAATTCGGGCCAGGAGAATTCCCACGGCATCCAGAACGGCATATCCGCCGGATATCGCGAGGTAAGGACATACAGCACCGCTCCCAACAATAGCAGCGCGCCATATCCCCGCCACGCGGTGGCTGGTTTGCGGTCAGGAGCGGCGGCGAGTGCATTCATCGCGCGGCAAGATGGCGGGCGGATGCTGCGCGCTCCAGAGGCGTTTGGTCACAGCGTTGCGATTGTCCTGCCAACCGCCCCGGTGCGCAGGTCGATAAAATTCGAAGCCAGCGAGAACTTTTCGGGTGGGGCACGCTTCCCCTTCCCCCAGCGGAAAACACTTGCGCGCTTTGGACCTCGCCACAAGAGGCAGGTGATGCGCTATAGCTCGCTCATGACTCGCATTCTTTCGCTGCTGCTTCTCCTCGCCCTCGCCGCCTGCGGTCGCGGCGAGATGCGGCCGGGCGTTACAGATATTTCAGGCGTCATGCCCGACCTCGAATTCGCGATGACCCGCGCCAATGACGGCCAATGGGTTACGCAAGACGACTATCGCGGCAAGATCGTGCTCCTCTATTTCGGCTATACGCATTGTCCCGACGTCTGCCCCGCGACGCTTTCCAATCTCGCTGACGTCTTGAAGGATCTGGGCGCGGGCGCGAAGAAGGTGCGGGTGTTGTTCGTCTCGGTCGATCCGCAGCGCGACACGCTCCCGCTCCTCAAGTCCTATGTGACGGCGTTCGCGCCGCAGATAGACGGATTGCGCGGCAGCGACAACGAGATCGCCAGGCTGGCGCAGCGCTACCGCGTCCTCTACAGCGTGAAGAAGACGCCGAGCGGCGAAGAGGTCATGCATTCCGGTTCGGTGTTCGTCTTTGACCGGCATGGAAGCGCGCGGGAAGTCATGACGGACACGAGCGATGAAAAATCCATCGCCGCGGACATCGTACGGCTGCTTTAGATGTGCAGCGGCCTGCCATCGGCGGCCAGCACGGCTTCGTGCATCATCTCGCTCAAGGTCGGATGCGGGAAGATCGTGTGCGCGAGTTCCGCGTCGGTGAGTTCGCCGGTTTTGGCGACGACATAGCCCTGAATAAGCTCCGTTACTTCCGCGCCGATCATATGCGCGCCCAGAAGCTCGCCTGTTTCGGCGTCGAACACCGTCTTGATGAAGCCTTCCGCCTCGCCCAGCGCGATGGCCTTGCCGTTGCCGATGAAGGGGAAGCGGCCGACCTTGACCTTGCGGCCCGAGGCTTTCGCTTTGGCTTCGGTCATACCGACGCTGGCGACCTGCGGCCAGCAATAGGTGCAGCCGGGTACGTTCGAAGTGTCCAGCGGATGGGCGCCTTTCACACCTGCGATCCTCTCCGCGACGATCACGCCCTCATGCATGCCCTTGTGCGCGAGCCATGGCGGCCCGACGAGATCGCCGATGGCCCAGATGCCGGGCACCCCGGTGGCGCCCCATTTGTCGACGACGACATGGGTCTTATCGATCTTGATGCCGGCCTGCTCGTAACCGTTGTTCTCGACATTGCCGACGATGCCGACCGCGAGGATCACCCGATCCACGGTGAGCGTTTCAGTCTTGCCGTCCTTGGCTTTCAGCGTGGCGGTGACGTTGTCCGCCCCCTTCTGAAGCTTCTCGACCGTGGTGGCGGTCTTGATCTTCATACCCTGCTTGGCAAACGCTTTGGCGGCGAAGGCAGAGACTTCCTCGTCTTCCACCGGCAGCACGCGGTCCAGCACTTCCACCACCGTCACGTCGCTGCCCAGCGTGCGATAGAAACTGGCGAACTCGATGCCGATGGCGCCCGAACCGACGACAAGCAGCGCCTTCGGGAAAGACGGCGGCACCATCGCTTCGCGATAGGTCCAGATCAGCTTGCCGTCCGGCTCCATGCCGGGAAACGTGCGCGCGCGAGCACCCGATGCCAGGACGATGTTCTTGGCTTCCAGATCCGTCGTCTTGCCGTCCTTCGCAACAACGATCCTGTTCTTGCCGGTGAGTTTTCCTTCGCCGGTGATGAAGGTGATCTTGTGCTTCTTCATCAGGAAGGCGACGCCGTTCGACAGCTGCTCGGACACCTTGCGCGAGCGCGTGACGATCTTGCCGATGTCGAATTTGAAATTGTCGGCGCTGAAACCGAATTCGTCCAAGCGATGCATCAGGTGCCAGATCTCACTGGACCGCAGCAGCGCCTTCG